>JAHRBI010000005.1:300000-483422 GCA_019084025.1 Burkholderiaceae bacterium DAT-1 | reverse complement strand
CGTGAAACGAAGCTGCGCCGATGATAGTGCGGGTTCCCGTGTGAACGTAGGTCACCGCCAGGCTCCACAACATCGTTAGATGTATGCAAACCCCGATCAGGAAACTGGTCGGGGTTTTTGCGTTTGGGCATGTACCGGCGAGATATAAAGCAAACCATCCGCCATTTGATCATGCTTTATACTCATTTGTGATGATCACCGTGTCTGTTAGACTGGGTTCATGAAAATTATCGTCCATCCCGGCTGGCATGATTCCGGCCCAGAACATTGGCAAAGTACCTGGCAGAATGCATTAGGGGCAATACGGGTACAGCAGGCGGATTGGGCTGTGCCACATCCTGATTCTTGGGCTGATGGTCTGGTAAGGGCGATTTCTACCGCTCATGAGCCCGTGGTAGTGCTTTGCCATAGTCTGGGTTGTATTAATCTCGCGCACGTCGTGCGACGGTTTCCTGATATCGCAAGAAACATTCGGGGAGCGTGGTTGGTGGCACCTGCCGATGTAGAGCGTGATCAGGTACCGGAAGTGCTTGCCACTTTTGCACCTATTCCAATGGGGAAGCTGCCTTTTTCTGCACATCTGGTCGCCAGTAGTAATGATCCATTTTGCAGGGAAGAAAGGGCGCTTGCATTTGCGCATGCATGGGGATGCTCTTTCGAGGTCTTGCCTGAGGCGGGGCACATCAATACAGCTGCTGGATATGGCGAGTGGCCGGATGGTCTCGACGCATTTAAGTCTTATTTAACCCATCTCGCCTCCCACGCCTAAGCATTTGAGTTTATACATCCGTGGCATTCATCTTCTCTACTTGCTTTAAGTAGGTAATCACGTAACAATTCCGCCTTTTGCTGTTCTGTTTTTCCCCGGAGTAATCATGCATTTAGCGCTAAAGATCGATGTGGATACCTTGAAAGGAACTCAGGAAGGTGTGCCACGTTTGCTCGAGCTTTTGCGCAAACACGGAGCAGAGGCGACGTTCCTGTTCAGCCTGGGACCAGATCATACTGGTCGAGCTTTGAAACGTGTATTTCGACCGGGATTTCTGAAGAAGGTACGTCGTACGAGCGTGACTTCGCATTACGGAATCAAAACGCTGCTATATGGCACATTGCTACCGGGCCCGGATATTGGTAACCGCTGTTTTAATGTGATGCGGGAAGTGCAAGCGCAGAAGCATGAGGTTGGGATTCATTGCTGGGATCACGTGAAATGGCAGGATGGCGTGATGACGGCCGATAGCGCATGGACCCGCGCGGAAATGGATAAAGCGGTTAAGCGCTTCCGCGTAATCTTTGGTGAGCAAACGCCGCTGACACATGGTGCTGCGGGCTGGCAAATGAATCGCACCGCATATCGTGAAGAACAGCGACTGGGTATGCAATACAGTTCGGATTGTCGTGGCACCCATCCATTTTGGCCCGTTGTTCAGGGTGAGCTAGTTCGCTGTCCGCAATTACCGAGTACGCTCCCGACGCTAGATGAACTTATTGGTGTGAATGGGCTGACTGAGCACAATGTTGCTCAATATCTACTGGGGCAAACGCGGAGTGCACCAGAGTATGGCCATGTATTTACCCTGCATGCTGAACTTGAAGGCGGAAAACTGATTGGTGTGTTTGATGCGCTATTATCGGGGTGGAAAGAACAAGGTTACACGCTTGTATCGACTCGCACGATGTTTGAGTCGTTGAACCTTGCGGCATTGCCCTACCATCAGGTGATTGACACTGAAATCCCCGGACGTTCCGGGTTGCTATCCTGTCAGGGGCCAGAATTTCTACCTGCAGGAGCGTGATAAACGCGCTACCAATACGAATGCAGCATGCACTCGACAAAAATGGCCCATTGAATGGGCCATTTTGTTTTTGTGTAGCAATCGTGCTTAATGTTTTACCTTGCGCACGAGTCCGACCATCACGCCAAATATTTCGAGCGTACCTTGTGGCCGGATGATCGGATAGGCTGGATTTTCGGGCTTGAGCACGAATTTTCCGGCTTCTTTGGCTAGCCGCTTGAGTGTGAACTCTTCATCGACAATCGCAATCACAATGTCACCCGGGTTGGCATGGTGACGACGCTCGATGACTGCAATATCGCCCGCATGAATACCTGCCTCAATCATCGAGTCGCCTTTGACCGGTACGAGTACGGTCAATGACGGATGTTCGATGAGGTACTGGTCGATTGCAAAACTGTCATTTCCCACATCTCGTGCCGATATAGGCATACCGGCTGGAACGGGCTGCGTAGACAGGGCGCGAGAGAAGAATTGGTCTGTCGGGATCCACTGACCATCTGGAACGCGCTCCAGAAATCCCTGTTGCTGGAGTCGCGCTAGTAATTTGGAAACGGCTGACTTTGAGGCAAAACCGAGCAGCTCTCCCATGCGGGCATAGGAAGGCAGGCTGCGGTTGTCGCTATAGTAGTCTTGAAGTCGCGCCAGATAGTCGGCGTCTTTGTCTGATTCGCTCATGCATCCCTCATGCAAAGGAGTGAACAATTGTTCACCCGAATCGTAGTGGAACTTGCGGTTTGTGGCAAGTCCCTCGGTAACGATTCATCTCGGCAGTGACAGGTGCGGGCGCTGTGCTATACCAATAAAAGGGGGAGCGTCACTGACACGCATGCGTGCCGTTTATCCTTTCCCATACAAGCATTAGAAGACGTTCGTCCGTTTCAGGAGACTCACTATGGATATCTTTGCCAACGTCAGCGCACGCTATGACAAGACTCGGGAAGAGGAAATGAGCTTGAGAGAATATCTCGAGCTGTGTAAGCGGGATCGCAGCGCCTATGCGACGGCTGCGGAGCGGATGCTGCTGGCCATTGGCGATCCGGAGTTGATTGATACGCGAACAGATTCGCGACTGAGCCGGATTTTTGCGAACAAGCTGATTCGCGTCTACCCGGCATTTCGTGAGTTTTTCGGGGCTGAGGAAGTCATCGAACAGGTTGTCGCTTATTTCAGACACGCTGCGCAGGGTCTGGAAGAGAAGAAACAGATTCTTTATTTGCTGGGGCCGGTTGGTGGCGGTAAGTCATCCATTGCTGAAAAGCTGAAGGAATTGATGGAGCGCGTACCGTTCTACTCGATCAAGGGTAGTCCGGTAAATGAGTCGCCACTTGGCTTGTTCAGCTCGATTGAAGATGGGCCGATTCTGGAAGAAGAATATGGTATTCCGTCGCGTTATCTGAAATGTATCCCAAGCCCGTGGGCGGTGAAGCGGCTGCAGGAGTACAACGGCGATATCGACAAGTTTCGCGTGGTAAAACGCTATCCGTCGATTCTGCGTCAGATTGCCATCAGCAAGACTGAACCGGGTGATGAAAATAATCAGGATATTTCCTCGCTCACGGGTAAGGTAGATATCCGCAAACTGGAAAAATATTCGCAGGATGATCCGGATGCATATAGCTATTCCGGTGGATTGTGTCTGGCGAATCAAGGTCTGCTGGAATTCGTAGAAATGTTTAAAGCGCCGCTCAAGGTGCTCCACCCGCTGCTGACTGCCACTCAGGAAGGCAATTTCAAGGGGACGGAGGGCTTTGGTGCGATTCCGTATGAGGGAATTGTACTGGCGCACTCGAACGAATCCGAATGGAAACAGTTCAAAAACAATAAGAACAACGAGGCCTTCCTTGACCGGATTTACATCGTGAAGGTGCCGTATTGTCTGCGGGTGTCCGATGAGGTGCGCATTTACGATAAGTTGATTCGCCATTCTTCTCTGGCGAACTCACCATGTGCCCCGGGCACCCTGAAGATGATGGCGCAGTTCTCGGTATTGTCCCGTCTGAAAGACCCGGAAAATTCGAGTGTGTATTCGAAGATGCAGGTGTATGACGGCGAGAATCTGAAAGATACCGATCCGAAGGCGAAATCGATTCAGGAATATCGTGATTTCGCGGGCGTGGATGAAGGCATGGATGGCCTGTCGACACGGTGGGCGTTCAAAATTCTGTCCAAAGTGTTCAATTTTGATCACTCGGAAGTCGCGGCCAATCCGGTACACCTCTTGTACGTACTGGAGCAGCAGATCGAGCGGGAGCAGTTCTCGCCCGAGAGCGAACAGCGCTACCTCGCCTATATCAAGGAATATCTGGCTCAGCGCTATGTGGAGTTTATCGGCAAGGAAATTCAGACGGCCTATCTGGAGAGCTATTCCGAGTACGGCCAGAATATCTTTGATCGTTATGTGACCTTTGCCGATTTCTGGATTCAGGATCAGGAATACCGTGACCCGGATACAGGGGAGAGCTTCGATCGTACTTCGCTCAATAATGAGCTGGAAAAGATCGAGAAGCCTGCCGGCATCTCGAATCCGAAGGATTTCCGCAACGAGATCGTCAACTTTGTGCTGCGTGCGCGCGCCAATAATGCCGGCAAGAATCCGGTCTGGACCAGCTATGAGAAGCTGCGGACCGTGATCGAGAAGAAGATGTTCTCGAATACCGAAGAACTGCTGCCAGTGGTGTCGTTCAATACCAAGGCCAGTGCCGAGGATGCCCGCAAGCACGAAGACTTCGTCAATCGCATGGTAAGCAAGGGGTATACCGCCAAACAGGTCAGATTGCTGTGTGACTGGTATTTGCGTGTCAGAAAGTCGTCCTGATCCACGTCGCGAATAGCCGGGTATGCGCTGCGGTGCATGCCCGGGGAGGAGTATGTGATCATGACTCAGCTGATCGACAGGCGCCTGAACGGCAAGAACAAGTCCGCGATCAATCGCGAACGGTTCCTGCGCCGGTATAAAGGCCAAATCAAGCAAGCTGTCGCCAAAGCCATCAAGGGCCGTTCGATTACCGATATCGAAAACGGCGAGAAAGTGTCGATTCCGGTGAAGGATGTCTCGGAGCCGGTATTCGGACACACCCATGGCGGCGTAAATGAACGAGTGCATCCGGGCAACCAGGACTATCTGCGCGGCGACGAGTTCGATCGTCCGCAAGGCGGGGGCGGTGGTGGCAGCGGCAGTGGCAAGGCTTCTCAGGATGGTGAAGGGGAAGATGACTTTACTTTCGAGCTCAGCCGCGAGGAGTTCCTCAACTATTTCTTTGATGATCTGGAACTGCCGAATCTGGTTAAAACCCAGCTGAAATCCATGCAGGCATTTCAGCATGTTCGGGCAGGGCATAGCTCGGAAGGTAATCCATCCAATATCGACGTTGTGCGCTCCTTGAAAGGCGCTTTAGGCCGGCGGATTGCGCTAGGTGCCGCGCCGATGGCACGCCTGAATGAAGCGCGCGAAGAGCTGGATGTGCTACTGGAGACGCATGATCAGGACGATCCCGAGGTGCTGGCACTGCAGGAAGAGATCCGTCATCTCAAAACCCGGATCAATGCGATTCCCTATATCGATCCGTTCGATCTGCGCTATTCGAATCGGGTGAAAATTCCCAAGCCGCATACGCAGGCGGTGATGTTTTGCGTGATGGATGTGTCGGGTTCGATGGATGAGCAGAAGAAAGATACAGCCAAGCGTTTCTTCATCCTCCTGTATCTCTTTCTGACACGTGCCTACGAGAAGATTCAGGTGGTGTTTGTGCGCCATCACACGCAGGCGTCGGAAGTGAACGAGCATGATTTTTTCCATGCGCGAGATACCGGCGGCACGGTGGTGAGTTCGGCGCTGAAGCTGGTGGATGAGATCATTAGCGAACGTTATTCGCCGGATGACTGGAACATCTATATCGCGCAGGCGTCGGACGGCGATAACTGGGATAGTGATTCGGTGAGCTGCCGTCAAATTCTGCTCGATCACATCCTGCCGGCCGTGCAGTACTACGCCTATATCGAAATTACCGAAGGGGAACCACAGAATCTGTGGATGGAATACGAGCGGGTGAGTGAGGCGTGTGCGCACTTTGCCATGCGCAAGATTCAGACGCCTGCTGATATCTATCCGGTATTCCGGGATCTCTTCAAGAAAAGTGCGGTGCACTCATGAGCGACATGGAACCTCTACCGGTGGTTGAGTCGCCCAAGGAAAGCAAGCCTCGGGCAAAGCGCGCGAAAAAGCGCAAGCCGCTGTCGACGGGCTCGGAATGGACGTTCGAGCTGATCGATACGTATTACAAGGAGATCGAGCGGATCGCCAAGGCATTCGGGCTGGACTACTACCCGAACCAGCTGGAAATCATCACGGCCGAGCAGATGATGGATGCGTATGCCTCTGTCGGCATGCCGGTGATGTACAACCACTGGAGCTACGGCAAGCATTTCCTGCAGACTGAAAAAGGCTACAAGCGCGGGCAGATGGGGCTGGCTTACGAGATTGTGATCAATTCCAATCCCTGTATTGCCTACCTGATGGAAGAAAATTCCATCACCATGCAGGCACTGGTGATTGCCCATGCTTCGTTCGGACATAACTCCTTTTTCAAGGGGAACTACCTGTTCCGCACCTGGACGGATGCCTCGGCGATTGTCGACTATCTGGTATTCGCCAAGAATTACATCAACCAGTGTGAGGCACGCTACGGGATTGATTCGGTTGAGGAGTTGCTGGATAGCTGCCATGCGCTGATGAGCTATGGCGTGGATCGCTACAAGCGGCCACAGCGGTTATCGGCCGAGGAAGAGCGGCAGCGCCATCTGGATCGGGAAGAGTACATCCAGCGGCAGTTCAACGATATCTGGCGCACCTTGCCCAAACGGGTGGAAGAAGAAGAAAAGATCGAGCGGCGGCGCTTTCCGGAAGAACCGCAGGAAAATCTGCTCTATTTCATCGAGAAATTTGCGCCGCTGCTTGAGCCGTGGCAGCGCGAGTTAATCCGGATTGTGCGCAAGATCGCCCAGTATTTTTACCCGCAGCGCCAAACGCAGGTGATGAACGAGGGCTGGGCGACGTTCTGGCACTACACCATCCTCAACCAGATGTACGAGGAAGGACTGGTGACCGAGGGCTTCATGATGGAGTTCCTGCACTCGCATACCAACGTGGTGTATCAGCCGCCGGTGACGAGTAAATGGTATTCAGGCATCAATCCCTACGCACTGGGATTCGCCATGTATTCCGACTTGCGGCGGATTTGCGAAAACCCGACCGAGGAAGATCGCGAATGGTTTCCGGATATTGCGGGGAGCGACTGGAAAACAACGCTAACCTTTGCGATGAAAAATTTCAAAGATGAAAGTTTTATCGCTCAGTTTCTATCACCCAAGTTGATTCGTGATTTCCGGCTGTTTGCGGTCAAGGATGATGATTCGGAGGCCAAGCTGCAGATTTCTGCGATCCATGATGATCAGGGCTATCGCGATATCCGCGCCAAGCTGGCGGATCAGTACAATCTGAGCAATCGCGAGCCCAATATTCAGGTGTGGGATGTGGCCACGCGCGGCGATCGGTCGATGACGCTGCGGCATTTCCAGCATAACCGCCGTCCGCTGGCCGACAATACGCAGGAGGTGCTGAAGCATGTTGCGCGGCTATGGGGCTTTACGGTAAGGCTGGAGTCGGTGAATACCGAGGGTAATGTGACGCATACCTTTGAGTGCAAGCTGGATAAGCGGCACGGCTAGGCTGGCAAGGTTTTTGTAGGTGCTTCTGGTGAGTGGATTGGGGCCGGCGGAAGTCGGCCCGTTTTGTTTTTTCGGGGGATTGGGAAAGCTTTGGTGGCTTCACCTCACTGATCGTACTATTTGTTAGTACCATTCACAGGCCCAACATCCATTCCATCGTAAGAACCTAAATGATGAGCAATGGCATATTGGGCAAGATCAGCGTTTCGCTTTAAAAGGCTATCAACTGAGTGGGTCTCGATTCGTTCGACATGAAGCCACCAAAGATCTGGGGAAGACGGATTTTCCTTATCGGATAAATAAATATCAACAATTCGATACCCTTTTTGCTCAAGATCTTTTGCTACGAGCTCAAGCTTTTCACTGGTAGGATTTGTAAAGAAATAGCCCCAAAGCATATCCTTTGACATGTTCCATGCTGTGTTTTGGGATATGTTGGCAAACATTCCCTCTAAGTCCTGACGAGATCCACCCGGCTGTGCCTGAGCAGCTTGAGAGAAGAAGGAAGTTAGTAGTCGCGCAAAAACTGGAATAGAAAATTTCATATTAAACTGACGGTAATTATTGGAGCTAGCAACTGAAATTGCATCATACTGATAAGCCTTCAGCAAGGGCATGATGGAATAAATTACTCCATGGTGAGATGTAGCCAGAGCATTTCATCTATCACAATTTATGTAATTTGCACGGATTCATGTTCTTTTAACAACCTTTCCTTTCATCACCATGACCACCACCCAACCCACTCCGCCCGGCGTCCATTACGACACACGCCATGTCTCTGCCTACGACAGCAAAATCCGTGGGCTGATTCCGGGTTACGACGTATTGCACGAACTTTCGGCGCAGGTGCTGGCAACGCAATTGCCTGCGTATGCACATGTGCTGGTAGCAGGGTGCGGGACGGGTGAGGAGTTGCTGCGCTATCGTGGCGTGTCGCCTGCGTGGCGATTGTCGGGGTTTGATCCTGCGGGGGCGATGATCAGCGTGGCGCGGGAACGTGTAGCAACACTGTCGGGCGAATCGCCAGTGGAGCTGTTTCACGGCGATATCGATGCCGTGCCCGAGATGCAGGCAGATGCGGCAACGGCGCTGCTGGTCAGCCATTTTATTGCCGACAATGGCCCGAGGGCGCATTTCTGGCAGGGCTTGGCTCAGCGTGTACGGCCCGGTGGGTGTGTGCTGATGTCAGAATTGATGGGGCAGCGTGATGACGCTGACTTCCAGTTGCAGATGCAAGTCTGGCGTAAGCAGCAGGATGCTGTGTCAGATCGGCCGGATCGCGTGGAACAGGACTTTGCGCGGCTGGCCGACTCGGTGTATCCCCTGTCGGAAGGGCGCTGGTATGCGCTGATGGAGTCGGTTGGATTAAGGCCCCGCCTGTGTTTCTGGCGGAGCCTGGCTTTGCAGGGATGGTTGCTGGAACGGATCTGAGTGCCGCGCTTACTTCTTTTTGCCCATCCACACCACGCCGCCAATCACCAGCGACATGCCAAGCAGCTGCAGGAGCGAGAAGGGCTCGTTGAGAATGATCCAGCCCAGCACAATCGTCATGCCCGGCCCGAGGGTACCGATGGTGGCGGTATAACCCGCGCCGAGTTTGGATACGGCCTTGGCGGCCAGCCAGATCGGCAGCACCGTTGAGACAATCGCCAGCGTCAGTCCCCAGCCCCAGACATTGACCGGTACGGCCAGCAGGTCGGTAGGTGTGCGCTGGCTGAAGTAGTGCGCGAGCACGTAGCCTGATGCAAATGCCCCCGCGAATCCGGCCAGACGGGTTGAGCCAATCTGTTTTACAAAGCGGCCGGTGCCCAGATAATAAATCGAGAAGGTGACGCTGGACGCGAGCACCCACAGTGAACCCGTGATGACGGCAGCCGTATCTTTGCTTTGATGCAGATCGTGCCAGAAGGCGGCGATCAGTCCGCAATAAATGACCACCAGCGCAAACAGGGTATGTCGGCCAACGGGTTTGCGATGCAAAACCGCTTCCATCAGCACCACCAGCGAGGGATAGGTAAACAGGATCAGGCGTTCCAGCCCGGCCGAGATATACAGCAGCCCCATGAAATCGAAGAGACTGGACAGGTAATAGCCGAACAAGCCCAGCAGGGCGAGTGCAAGCCATTCGCGGCGCGTCAGTGGATTGGTTCGGGTACCCGCCCGCGCCAGCCAGATAAAGGCGGGCAGGGAGATGGACATGCGGATGGCGAGTAGCGAAATGGCATCGACCTGTCCGCCTGCGTAGGCCAGCTTGATGAAAATGGATTTCAGCGAAAAGCCAGCTGCCGACAGCATGGCCAATATGCGGCCATCTTCGAACCAGTGTCCTTCTGATTTTGCGAAGACTGTGCTGGTGCTCATCCGGTTTCTCCTGAAGCTGTATGCAACGAAATCGTATTCTGGCTAAGATGCTGGCATCAGAAAATGCCTGATTGGCGTAAAGGGTTTCGTCTATGGCGAAGGGTGTGCGATTTGATCTGGTCGACGTGAGGCTGTTTGTCGAGGTGGCCGAAATGGGGTCCTTGTCTGCTGCTGCGGCCGCCTTTCCGCTGGCGTTATCGGCTGCGAGTGCGCGAATTCGCCAATTGGAAGACCGAATGGGTGTGCAGCTGTTCGAGCGCACGCACAGCGGTGTGCATCTGACATCGGCCGGGACATTGTTTCTCGAACATGCACGCGGCATCTTGCGCGCAGCCAGAGACGCGCAGCATGCAATGGAGTCCTTATCCAGCGAACAGCCCCGCGTTTTGACGATTTATAGCAATACCACCGGCAGCAGCGGCTTGCTGCCGAATTTGGTTGGCCGCTATGTGCGGGAAAACCCGGATATTCGTGTGCATATGCGCGAATCCATCAGCCGGAAAATCATCGAAGGTGTGCGCGACGGCAGTATTGATGTCGGCTTGATTGATGGGGATTATGCCGCCCCGGATCTATTCCTGATGCCGTGCTATCGGGATCATCTGGTGTTGCTGCTGCCGCCCGATCATCCATTGCTAAACGACGAGCGCGTGTGTTTGAAGCGCATATGCGAGCATGCGTTTGTTACGCTGGAGTCGGGGATGGGCTTTCGCCGCTATCTAGATCGGGTCACGCAGCTAGCCGGCGTCAAGCTGGATGTGCGTGCGGATGCCTCCAGCTTCAACGCCATGGTGCAACTGGTGGCCGGCGGGGTGGGGGTGGCGGTGGTGCCGCGCACGGTGGCGGACGATTACGCGCTGGCGCTCGGCCTTAAAACCCGCAATATTGACGAGCCTTGGGCGGTGCGCCAGCTGGTTGCCTGTGTACGGGCGGGGGAGTTGCCCGTACACGTGCGCTCATTGATGAAGCTGATTGCCGGACTGGATCAGGCGACGGCAATCCGCCCGTTGCGATAGTCTTCAATCGCCGTTTCGATTTCGGCGCGGGTGTTCATCACAAACGGGCCCCATTGCACGATGGGCTCGTTCAGCGGCTTACCGGCAATCAGTAGGATGCCAACATCGCCCACCGCTTCGATGGTGACCGAATCGCCATCATTATGCAGTACGCCCATGTGTGCAGTCGGGATGCTGTTGCCCGCAACCTTAACCTCACCTTTCCAGACGTACAGGAAGGCGTTGTGCGATTCGGGTACTTCCAGCGTAATGGATTTGCCTGCCTGCAGATGAGCGTCCAGGAACAGCGGCTCGGTGTCCGGGCGCGTCTTGGCGCCCGTTACGCCAAAGGCTTCACCGGCAATCACCCGTACTTTGACGCCATCTGCGGGATGGGTTTCCGGAATCGCATTACCCTGAATATCCTGATAATCGGGCTGGGCCAGCTTGTTCTTGCCAGGCAGATTCAGCCACAGTTGAAAACCCTGCATCAGTCCGGCTTCCTGCTCAGGCATTTCTGAGTGCTGAATGCCCTTGCCTGCGGTCATCCATTGCACGCCGCCCGGCCCTAGCAGACCTTCGTTACCGGCGCTGTCGCGATGGCGCATGCGTCCGGCCAGCATATAGGTGACAGTTTCAAAGCCACGATGCGGGTGTTCCGGGAATCCTGCAATATAGTCGTTCGGATCATCCGAATGAAAATAATCCAGCATCAGGAAGGGATCGAGCCTGCGCTGCAGGTTCTGTGTGAGAACACGTGTTAGCTTGACGCCTGCCCCATCGCTAGTAGGCATACCACGTACGAGACCTTCGAGTGTGCGGTTACGGGACATCATCGTGCTCCTTCAGGTTGTTGCAAATTGGATTGCATGCATCTTCGCGTATTCATTCGCTAGGTGAAAGCGAAACTTTCAGAGTGCTTTATTCAATTAATTTGAATGATGATCAAGTGTGCGGCTAAGGGGAGGGATCGGATGCGAGTCGGCACATGGTAGAATGTGGCAAATCTTAACGTGCGCCGCCCATGAATCTGCTGGCAATTGATACTTCTACCGAATTTCTATCTATCGCGCTTGAAGCGAAGGGGCAACTGCATGTGCATGAAGTCCTGGCCGGACAGCTGCATGCCGAGCTGACGCTACCCACCGTTCAGACCCTGTGTGCAAACGCTGGTATCCCGCTGGCCGCGATTGATGGCATTGCATTCTCGGTCGGGCCGGGATCGTTTACCGGCTTGCGAATCGGCTGCGGTATCGTGCAAGGGCTGGCCTTTGGACTTGGCAAGCCGGTTGTCGGTGTGAATTCACTGGCCTCCATGGCAGCCTCCGTCGAGGGTGAGCGCATTTTGGCCGTCAATGATGCGCGGATGGGTGAGCTGTATCTTGCCGGATTTGTCCGGGAAGGGGATGTGCTGAAAGAGGTGCTACACACGTGCGTGGTGAAACCTGATGCACTGCCTGATCTGCCTCCGGGTAACTGGGTCGGTGCGGGTAGTGGCTTCAAGGTGCAAGGTGAGGCGCTGGCGAATCGCTACGGCGCCACGCTGATCCAGACCTTGCCGGATGTTTTCCCCAATGCGCGCGGATTGCTGGCGCTGGCTAGACCCGTGTTTGCCGCTGGCCAAGCGTATGCGCCAGAGAAGCTCGAACTGCTCTATATCCGCAACAAGGTCGCGTTGACCGCTACTGAACAAGCTGCACTCAGGAAAGCCGGATGATCATTCGCGCCATGACCCCGGCAGATGTACCTGCCGTTGCTACGATCGAAGCGGCCTTGCAATACCACCCCTGGAATGCAGCACAGTTTCTTGAATCGCTGCAAAGCCAGCATCCATCCTGGGTAGTGGACGTGAATGGCGAAATCTGCGGATTTGCCGTAGCGATGCAGGTACTGGACGAAGCCACCTTGCTGGAAGTCGGGATCGCACCTGCGCATCAAGGCAAGGGCTGGGGAAAGCTGCTGGTCCAAGAAGTGATTGATGCTGCGAGTGAGTCGGGGATGGCGGTGATGCATCTGGAAGTGCGTATCGCCAATAAGGTTGCGCGACAACTGTACAAGCGATTGGGCTTTCAGGAAGTGGGCAAGCGTCGCGGCTATTATCGTGCGCCAATCACCGAGGCGACGCCCGATGGCCGCGAAGACGCCATTCTGATGGCGCTGACGCTGGATGAAGGGGCGCGCTGATGAATCGTCTCGGCTTGATCATGGAAGAGCTAGACCTCCTGCCGATGTGGGTGCGCCGTGACGTCCTCGACGAGTGGGAGTCCGTCGAGCAAGCTGAGCATGCGGCGCTAGTGGCATCCCATCCGGCGCGCGAAGCATTGACCAGCATGCACACGCCGATGGCACCTCATGCCATGCCGGAAGCACCGAAACATTCGCATCATCTGAAAGATACGCTGTCGGTTATGCAGCCTGCTTCAGCGCCACAGGCGATCGAAGTGGTCGCCCGCAAGGTGGTGGATGCGCAAATTGCCACGATGGATTGGTCTGCACTGGAAGCGGCTGTGCGTGAGTGTACTGCTTGCGATCTGTGCAAGACCCGCACGCAGACCGTGTTCGCGGCAGGTGTTGCCACTGCAGACTGGATGGTGGTGGGCGAAGCACCGGGGGCTGATGAGGACAGGCTGGGCGAACCATTTGTAGGACGCGCAGGCAAGTTGCTGGATGCGATGCTGGCTAGCGTCGGTCACAGCCGTGCAGATAATGTGTGCATCGCCAATGTGCTGAAATGCCGCCCGCCGCGAAATCGCAACCCCGAACCGGATGAAATGGCGCGCTGTCAGGGCTATTTGCTGCGCCAGATCGAACTGGTGAAGCCGAAGATCATCTTTGCAGTGGGCCGCTTTGCGGTACAGACCTTGCTCGGGTCAGAGGCCAGCATAGCCAGTTTGCGCGGTCGCGTGCATCAATACAAATCGATTCCGGTGATCGTCAGCTATCACCCGGCCTATCTGCTGCGTAATCCCACCGACAAGATCAAGGCGTGGGAAGACTTGCTGCTGGCGAAGAAGACGCTGGCAGCAGCGCTGCCAGCAGGCGGATAATCAGCTGGCAACACGCGCCGAGCGATCCACGATCACATAGTATTTACGGACGGCTTCGATCACCTCGAAGCTGCCCGTGAAGCCGGCCGGAATCACCAGTGCCTCGCCGGGACCGACCTCGTGTCCCTGATCCTGTGCGTCGGCAACCCGTACACGTCCCGCCAGCACGGCGAAAAACTCTTCCTTGTCGGCAGCAAACTGAATGCGCCATTTACCGGGCTGGCATTGCCAGATACCGGCGCTGACCATCTTGTCCGGGCTGTCGTAGTGATTGAAGGTTGTGCGCTCGGGATTGCCCTGCACGCGGCGATCTTCGCGCGGACGATCGATCACGCCGGGGAGACTGGGCTGCGGTAAAAAGACAAGCTTGGGCATGGTCAGACGGCCTTGAAGGGTTGAATCAGCGTATGCAGGTCGCCACGACTGACGTGTTCGTTGAAATCATCCGCCAGACGCTGGCTTTCTGCGATCACAGTCTGCCAGTAGCGCTGCCGGGTGGCATCGTCCAATGTCTTGAAATCGTTACGGTCCGGGATTTTTCCGTACGGCAGACGCGCGACAAATTCCGGCGAGGGGCTCAGCATCAGCACATTATCGAGCCGATGAGCTTGACGCCAGGAAAGGGACTTATCGAACCAGCCCGGTTTGATCTGGCCGTAAAAGTGCGGATATAGCACCAGATCGTCGAGTGCGGGGTAGGGTAGGTCGAGGTGGTAGTCCAGCAAACCACCATCGCGATAGCGACCCGCTGGCGCACCCGATGGATTATCTACCCCGCTGACGACAAGCGGAATGGCACCTGTCGCCATGAGTGCAGGCAGGGCATTGTCGGAGGTCATCTGTACGGTGCGTGTGGGGAAGTCTGCTTGCAGGGGTGCCGGCATCGGCTGGCCGCTGCTGAACCAGACGCGCTCCCAGCCTTTTGCATAGAGATTGCGCGACAGTACATTGGCCGCCGCCACGCCGATGATGCCGGTCAGTTGCAGTGCAGGATGTTCGGATGCAAGGAATGGGCCGCGCGCCCGCACGGTGGTGACAGTCAGGCTGTAGTGAGGGTTGGCGAGCCAATCTTCAGGTGACGTTTGCATGACCGCCCGCAGCATTTCCATGCCTTTTTGTGCCACTGCGTCGGGCGTGACCTTGGGTGGATACGCTTGTGCGGTATAGACTTCAGCCAGTGTAGCTAGCGCTTCTGCAGGATTTGACTGCATGACACATGCCATGCGCCAGCCGCCAATCGAGCTGCCGATCAGATGGCGGTGCCGTGGCGATTGGGCGAGGTAAGTACCAAAGAGCGTTTGGTCAAGATGGGAGAGGCAGAGTGCTTTCGGGCCGCCTGCAGCGCCGGGAATCAGGCCGATGCGTTCGGGACGTAGCCCGTTGTCGCGAATTTCGCTGAGCGCGCGGTGGCCGGCCTGCCAGATCAGCGGCCGGTAGGGAATGTGGATGGCAGACATTGACGGACAGGCAAAAGCACCGATTGTATCGGTGTTTCTGCCCGCCCTCCATGATAACCCTGCATCAACGGGCATCCCGTGGCAGATCGAAGCGATTCAGCAAGCAGAGCTGCGCTTGTGCTTCGCTCTCGTCCGCCAGTTCCAGCCAGGCTTCGCGCACCGGCGGTGCGGGTTTGCGCAGCATGAACCAGACGACAAGTGCAATCAGAAGGCATGTAATTAAAAGTGTGGCGACGAGCATGATGGTGCTTTCAATCAATAAATGTATACAAAAAACTCACCTGAAACCGGATGCTTTTCAGGTCTACCTGATATCAATATCGTCAATCAAAGTGCACTGCGCATCCTTCACTTTGATGAGTAAATCATGACAAATATGTGAAACCGCATGTGGCTGCGGCTTTCAGCGGATTACCGCTTGGCGGTACAATAAAAGCTTCACAGAAGGGCGAGTCATTTATGCAACCGGAACATTCACCACTCGGAAAAACAAGCACTTACGTAACGGAGTATGATCCGGCGCTGTTATTTCCCATTCCGCGCAAGGTCAAGCGCGACGAAATCGGCGTGCCGTCCGTCCCGCCCTTCTTCGGCTCGGACTTCTGGAATGGATATGAGCTATCATGGCTGAATTTGCGCGGCAAACCCGTGGTGGCGATTGCTGCCTTCGTGGTGCCCGCAGACACCCCGAATATCATCGAATCCAAATCGTTCAAACTCTACCTGAACAGTTTCAATCAGACCCGTATCACTTCTATCGAAGAACTGCAGACCCGTCTGGAAACCGACCTGTCAGCCGCGGCGGGTGGGCGAGTAGGTGTACATCTGTATCCGGTTGAGTCTTTCGCTCAGCAGCGTTTGCAGGAACTTGAAGGCTATTGCATCGACAATCTAGATATCGAGGTCGACCACTATCAGCTTGATCCGGCTATCCTGCGCCTGACCGGGGATGAGGATGAGATCGAGGAAACGCTCGTGTCGCATCTGCTGAAATCCAATTGTCTGGTCACCGGCCAGCCCGACTGGGCCTCGGTGCAGATCCGCTATCGTGGGCGCGCCATTGATCGTGAATCGCTCCTGCGATACCTGATCTCATTCCGGCAGCACAATGAGTTTCATGAACAATGTGTCGAGCGCATTTTTATGGATCTGCAGCGTTACTGCGACCCGCGTGCACTGTCGGTATATGCGCGATATACGCGTCGGGGTGGTCTGGATATCAATCCCTTCCGCACCAATTTCACCGGCCCTGCACCGCAGAATATTCGCAGCGCACGCCAGTAACCCGAGCCATCCCTTTATCAGTGCGCGCTGGGCGCAAAGATGAAAGCGGGGTACACTCCGCCGCTTTTCGTGTAGATGTCTGCGGAGGACGGAATGCGCATTGCGCTTGCACCGATGGAAGGGCTGGTGGATGCCCCATTGCGCCATGTGCTGACCTCGATGGGCGGTATCGACTGGTGTGTCACCGAGTTCGTGCGTGTGACCTCGTCGCTCCTGCCTGCCAAGGTATTCCATCGCTATGCACCGGAAGCCCATACGGACTGGAAGACGGCGTCAGGCGTACCCCTGCGGCTGCAGTTGCTCGGATCTGATCCTCAATGTCTAGCTGAGAACGCCGCGCGTGCAGCCGAACTGGGCGCGCCGGTGATTGATCTCAATTTTGGCTGTCCCGCCAAAGGCGTCAATCAGCATCGTGGTGGTGCAGTCTTGCTGAAAGAGCCTGATCTGTTATACGAAATCGTCCGCAGTGTACGTGCGGCTGTGCCCGCCCATATTCCGGTCACCAGCAAGATGCGGCTCGGCTATGAAGATACCTCGCTGGCGCTGGACTGTGCGCGCGCACTGGATACCGGCGGCTCGGCAGAGATTGTCGTACACGCCCGCACCAAGGTAGATGGCTACAAACCGCCTGCGCACTGGTACTGGATTGCGCACATCCGTGAAGTGGTGAAATCAGCGCATGTGATTGCCAATGGCGAAATCTGGACGGTTGAAGATTTTCAGGCCTGCCAGAAAGAGAGTGGCTGCGAAGACGTGATGCTGGGGCGCGGATTGGTTGCCAGTCCGGATCTTGCTTTGCGCGCCAAATTGGCGGCACAAGGTCATTTGCAGGGCGCGATGCCCTGGCCGGCCCTTCTGCCCTGGCTGGTGGTGTTTCACGACGAAGCGCTCAAGCTGCAGTCGGTCGAAGGTGCAACAGGGCGGGTGAAGCAATGGCTGGGCTATATGCGCCAGCAATATGCCGAGGCAGGCGCACTCTTTCGGGAAATTCGTGCGATTCGCGAATTACCGCGAGATCTCCTGAATCAATGGTCGGAGGCGCAGCCTCACTGACGGTGTGGCCTTATTCAAACATTGGCATGGGCACATCGTAGGGCACATCAACCGAGATGAAGCCGTCATCCAGCAATTCTCCAGCCACTTGGTAAGCAAGTACTTCCGAGCCCCACAGCGTCGCCAGATCGGCAACAGACGTACCTGCATCGAGCAGTATCAGTGCTTGTCGCTGACGAATACTGAGGCGATAGGCGCGCGTAGCGATTTCCTCGTGGCCTTTGTCGGTTTTTTTGATCAGCAGGTTCAACATATCAGGCGAGTTTCCAGCATCGAGTAGATGATCACGGTTCTGCGTGATCCTTGTGCGCCAAGGGTTGGCTTGGCATCAAGGTATGTTCATCCGTCCTAATATATCGTAATTGTCAGCCTGTTTTGGTAAAAATGATCGAATGAATGACTAGTGAGTCATTTATCTGGAGAATGACATTGGATTGCAGGCAGATGAATGCTGCCTTCCAGCACTGGCAAGGCCAGTGATTTGAGGTGGTCGAGGCGATGTAAAATTGCTACAATGCCCGCCTGTTTGATCGTGTGTCTCCGTAGTTAAATGGATATAACAGCCCCCTCCTAAGGGGCCGTTACAGGTTCGATTCCTGTCGGGGACGCCATTCAGTTTATCTCGCTTAATGGTTGGGCAGATTCAATCCCTTGCGAATCCGGGCGAGTGTCTCTTTAGGTACGGCTGGATTGCATGCCAGATACAGTGGCTTTTTGGCCAGTTGCATCACTGAAACCACCTCATTCTCCAGCTTGAGCTTGCGAATCGCGATCTCACCGAAATTCCGGTCGGTGACCCAGTATTGCGACATGCCGCGCGCCACATTTAAAACACAGGTATCCAGTGAGGATGACCAGGCGACCCGGTAGCCTAGCGCGGTAAGCTGTCTACCGGGCGCATCGTCCATGAGTGCGCACACTGTGGCATCTCGCAACTCATCCAGGCTGCGCAGGGGCGGTGAGCCTGCATGGCCGAATACATCATCGTATGAATACTCGATGGGGCCAATCCAGACAAACCATGGCTCACGCTCTGGCAGGCGGGCAGCACTAAACAGGCAGGCGTTTGCTTCGCGGCGGGTGCGATTGAGTGCGCGTGACCAATCCGTCCTGACCATCGTAAAAGGAATGCCTTGCTCATTAAAGGTGCGCTGCAGGAGATTGGTCGAGCGCGCAAACTCTTCCTTTAGTCTGGGGGGAACAAATTCCGGGGCGGGGAGCTCACCCGTATAGAGCGTGAGCGGGGCGTTGTCCGGAGCAGGGGGCGCTGCCAGTGTGCGATTGGGCACACCGGCAAGGCAGGACAGAAGCGTAAAAGCTGCAAGGTGGCGCACGATACGTGTCCGGAAATATCCCTCTGATACCACTCATTGTAGACATTTCCGGCTAGATAGTTGCCTCTAATCAGGGATGCGGCGGGCGCTTACAGGAAGCGGTCGAGTAGACGTTTGCTGTGCTGATCAAGCGAGAAAAGATCACGGATCAGGAATTGAATACCGTGGTGATCCACGATAATCAATGTGCCTCCGCGTACGCGATGGATGTCCTCTTCGCCATTGAGTACCAGAGTGGTGTCGCCACGATTGGTGCGGATACGCCAGATACTTGGCGTGGCAAAAGTGGATACCTCATACAGATGTTCCAGCTCGGGCATGAACTCGCGCTGCGCAAGCTCTTCGCGGACGAGTGTTTGAACGGATGCCGGCGCATCGGTCAGTCGGTCAATCCAGGCTAGCTCATGGCCATCCGGCGCGACGATGGAGACACCCTCATCGGGTGCCGCGATCGGAAATGCGCGAACAGGGTGTACGCCTTCGGTGATTTGACCGTCCTCACCGGTAAAACACAGTTTGCCAAATGCGTTGCGCGACAAAGTAAACGTGATGCCAGACATAGTACTTCCTTATTCCTTACCGTGCGGGCCATTGGCAGACAGTGCAGGGATTTCCTGCTCGGTATCGACGTTGCGCGCCTGTGCCTCATAGAGGCGGTAGTACGCACCTTGCTTGGCTATGAGTTCGTCGTGCGGGCCGACTTCGACGATGCGGCCGCGATCCATGACCACGAGTCGATCGGCCTGACGCAGGGTTGATAGACGATGGGCGATGGCAATTGTGGTGCGACCCTTGACCAGATTATCCAGCGCCTTCTGGATTTCCTTCTCGGTTTCGGTATCTACCGATGAGGTGGCTTCGTCGAGAATCAGAATGCGTGGATCAATCAGCAGGGCGCGGGCAATGGAAATACGCTGGCGCTCGCCCCCAGACAGGCCCTGACCGCGTTCGCCTACCAGTGAGTCATAGCCTTGCGGCAGACGCAGGATAAATTCATGAGCATGTGCGGCACGGGCGGCGGCGATGATTTCCTCGCGGGTAGCATCCGGGCGGCCATAGGCGATGTTTTCGGCAATGGTGCCAAAGAACAGGAAGGGTTCCTGCAGTACCAGACCAATATTGCGACGGTAGTCCTGCAGAGCCAGCTGACGGATATCGACGCCGTCGATGCGGATCGACCCTTCGCTCACATCGTAAAAGCGGCAGATCAGATTCACCATGGTGCTCTTGCCTGAGCCGGAATGACCCACCAGACCAATCATTTCGCCGGGCTTGATGTCCAGGCTGAGATTGCGGATCACGGTGCGATTGCCGTAGCGGAAGCCGATATCCTTGATGCTCATGGCGCCCGTGACAGCTGGCAGATGAACTGGATTGGCAGGCTCTGGTACGTTCGAGACATGATCGAGAATGTCGAAGATGCGCTTGGCGCCGGATGCAGCCTTTTGCGTGACGGACACGATGCGGCTCATCGAATCGAGTCGACCGTAAAACTTGCTGATGTAGCCAATGAACAAGGTGAGCGTACCCACGGTGATATTGCCGTGTGCAATCAGCCAGATACCGAACCCCCACACGACCAGCAAGCCGGAATCGGTCAGCAGTGACACTGTTGGCGAAAACAGCGACCAGGTTTTGTTGAGCTGGTCGTTAATCGACAGATTGTGACGATTGGCATCGCGGAAACGACGTGCTTCGCGGGCTTCCTGCGCAAAGGCTTTTACTACGCGAATGCCGGGAATGGTGTCGGCCAGCACGTTGGTCACTTCACCCCAGGCACGGTCAATCTTTTCAAAGCCCGTGCGCAGGCGGTCGCGTACCAGATGGATCAGCCAGGCAATGAACGGCAAAGGCAGCAAGGTCACCAAGGCAAGGCTGGCATTGGTCGAGAACAGCAGAATGGCCGTCATGATCAGCATCAGCACATCGGTGACAAAGTCGAGCAAATGCAGGGACAGGAACACGGCGATCCGGTCGGAATCCGAGCCGATCCGTGCAATCAGGTCGCCGGTACGCTTGCTGCCAAAGTATTCGAGCGACTGCTGCATCAGATGTTCGAAGGTGGTGGTGCGCATGTCGGCAGCCACGCGTTCGCTCAGCAGTGACAGGACATAGGTTTTGGCCCAGCCGAATACCCAGGCACCAAATGCTGCGCCCAGCATGCCGGCCAGCAGCCAGATGACCTTGGAGGACTCAATATGCTGGCCGTTCTGGAACGGAATCAGCACATCGTCCATCAGCGGCTTGCTCAGGTAAGGCGTGACCAGTGTCAGCGCCGTCGACATCAGCATGAGCGCGAAGCCGCTATACAGCATCCAGCCATACGGCTTGGTAAAGCGCCACAGACGCAGCAGGGTCCATGTAGAAGGCGGGACGGTGATTTCCGAGGTGCAGATCGGGCATTCGTCTGCATCGTCCGGGATATCATTGTGGCACGCGCTGCATACCCGTTCGTCCTCGGGTTCAGCTGCAATGCCGGTACGCAATTCACCAATGATCCGGTCAAAGCACTTGATCAGTCGCAGTGCCGCAACATTTTGCGCGAGCGTGTGGCGCCAGAAGGCGATTCGTGCTTCTGACGTAACAAGTTCGATCGTGCCGACTCCTGCGTGATCGGCATGACTCAGGCTTTGATCACGTGTCAGACGCCATTCCTGAGTATTTTCTTGGTCATCCAGATGGATCAAGCGATTGTTGGTCAGGATCAAGAGGCGCTGGCAGTATTGCAGCGCAGCGTCTACATCAAGAGTCAACCATGCAACGACGGTTTCATGGCGTTCCAATCGGGGCAGGACTCGGGCTTGCCAGATATCGGGCAACGGTACGCGAGAGGCAGCAGTTTCAATCGTCATTGTCAGCTTGTTGTCAGGTTAAGTGTGCAAAATAGCGGATGTTGAATCCGGTTCTCGCGAGAGGCTTGGACGAAATTTCTGGCGAAAACGAAAGCAAACAAGCGCACCAGGCCAAAGGACGTTTACAATGTAGGGGAACTTTGTAATGCGTCCATCGTCGGGCGAATCCGGCGATTATACCGCATGCGTCCGCTGACTCGGGTTTTGCCGCTGTCAGGCGTGTTGTCTGCGCTTATTTTTTTTAGTGGATCATGGACAAAAGAGATATCACGATTCGCCGCATCACACATTTGCGCGGCCCGAACATCTGGACTTATCGCCCCGTTATCGAGGCGTTAGTGGACATTGGTACGTTTGAAGACGCGCCATCCAATTTGCTGCCCGGCTTCAGCGATCGTCTGAAAGCATGGCTGCCCGGCATGGTGGAGCACCGCTGTGGCGTAGGCGAGTATGGCGGATTCTTCATGCGGCTGGATGAAGGCACCTGGATGGGACACATCCTGGAGCATGTCTGCATCGAACTGCAAAATCTGGCCGGGCTCAAGGTTGGTTTCGGTAAGGCGCGCAGCACATCTGAGCGCGGCGTCTACAAGGTTGCGGTGCGTGCCCGCGACGAGCAGGTGGCCGAAGCAGCCTTCCGCGCCGCGCGCGAACTGGTACTGGCCGCCGTCGAGGATCGCCCGTTCGATGTCGAGTCGACGGTTGCCGAGCTCAAGGACATGGTGGATCGCCACTACCTCGGGCCAAGCACCGCCTGCATCGTGGATGGTGCGACACAGCGCCGTATTCCGTCGATTCGCCTGAATGAAGGCAATCTGGTGCAGCTGGGGCAGGGCTGTCGCCAGCGCCGCATCTGGACCGCTGAAACCGATCGTACCAGCGCCATTGCCGAAGGCATCGCCAGCGACAAGGATCTGACCAAACGCCTGCTGGCCTCATGCGGTGTACCAGTGCCGGAAGGCGAGATTGTTGAAAGTGCCGAGGAAGCGTGGGAAGCTGCGCAGAGTCTGGGCTTGCCGGTCGTGGTCAAGCCAACCGATGGTAACCATGGCCGTGGTATTTCGATTGAGTTGTCCACGCGTGAATCCATCGAAGAAGCATTTGTCTATGCCGAGCAGCATGGCAGTGAAGTCATGGTCGAGAAGTTTATTCCCGGCAATGAGCACCGCCTGCTGGTCGTGGGGGGCAAGGTTGTTGCAGCCGCACGTGGTGAAACTGCCTGGCTGACGGGGGATGGCGTACTGAGCATTCGTCAGCTGGTCGAGCGCGACATCAATAGTGATCCGCGTCGGGGAACTACTGAACTGCATCCGCTGGGACTGGTTGATCTGGATTCAGATACGGCCATCCAGATTGATCTGTCGCGTCAGGGTTTGACGCCGGATAGCGTGCCGGAAGCGGGTCGCAAGGTGCTGTTGCAGCGCAACGGTAACGTAGCATTCGATGTGACTGCGCACGTGCACCCCGAGGTTGCGGCAACCGCCGCACTGGCTGCGCGCGTGGTGGGTCTGGATATCGCCGGTGTCGATATGGTCATCGAAGATGTCTCCAAGCCGATGCACAAGCAAGCTGCAGCGATTGTGGAAGTAAATGCCGGTCCTGGCTTGCTGATGCACCTGATGCCCGCATCGGGCGAGTCACAGCCTGTCGGTCGTGCCATTGTCGATCATCTGTTCCAAGGGGACGCCAGCGGCCGCATTCCAGTCATTGGTATTGCAGGTAGCCAGCATGGCAGCCTGATTTCGCGACTGGTCGCGTGGATTCTCCATCTGTCCGGCACCCATGTCGGCGTCGCGTGTTCGGATGGATTCTTCCTGGATCATCGCTGTGTAGAGCGCGGTAACCGCGCGCATTTCGAAGCAGGTCAGCGCGTGTTGATCAATCGCATGGTAGAAGCCGCGATCTTTGAAAACGGCGCACGCCAGATTCTTGCCGAAGGACTGGCCTACGACCGCTGCCAGATTGGCGTGGTGACAGATTTTGGCGGCTTGCCTGATCTCGCCGAATTCGATATCCGCAACAGCGAGCAACTGTACAACGTCATGCGGACGCAGGTGGATGTTGTCCTGTCCGATGGGGTAGCCGTACTTAATGCGGGCGATGAAGATGTCGCTGCCCTGGCCGAGCTGAGTGACGGCGAAGTGATTCTGTACGGTATGAATGACTCTGTAAATTCACTGGCCAGTCATCTGACCGATGGCGGTCGTGCCGTGCTGATCCGTGCGGGTCGAGTGGTGCTGGCGCAAGGCGGATCTGCTCAGGAAGTGCTGGAACTGGCTGCTTTGCCGACGGTTGCCGGCGCGGCGCTGCCGGTTGAGGCACTGCTCCCGGCGATTGCCACAGCCTGGGCGTTGAATATCGAGGCCAGCCTGATTGGTGAGGGCATCGAGTCGTTCATGCTGGATCAGAGCACCTCGCTGACCGCATTGAAGAAAGTGGCTATAAGCTAAAGTATTGGCGCGGGGCCGGATGTGATCCGGCCTTTATGGATTCCGTCGTGTCATGGCGACACGTCGCATAGGAAGCAAGCTGAATGGAAGTAAGCAGAACTCGTGCATTGCGTGGCCCCAATCTGTGGAGCCGCCACACATCCATCGAAGCCGTCGTGCAATGCACGGGCGATGAGTGTTCAATCGAACAGCTGCCGGGATTTGAGCAACGCCTGCGTGAGCGGTTCCCGCAAATCGGCGCGCTGGTGCCGACGTCGCGTGACGAGAAGCCTTCGCTTGCGCACGCGCTGGAATTTGCGGCGCTTGGTTTGCAGGAGCAGGCTGGTTGCAAGGTCACCTTCAGCCGCACAACCTGGACCGGCGAGCCCGGCATCTGGCAGGTGGTGTTCGAATATAGCGAAGAAGCAGTCGGCAAGCTGGCGCTTGAACTGGCTGAACAACTGATTCGCGCAGCACTCGACAATACGGCTTTTGATCTGGATGCTGCGCTCAAGCAGCTCAAAGATCTGGATGAAGATATTCGCCTGGGACCAAGTACAGGCTCGATTGTCGACGCGGCCATTGCCCGCGGCATTCCGTTCCGTCGCCTGACCGAAGGCAGCCTGGTTCAACTGGGTTGGGGTAGCAAGCAGCGCCGGATTCAGGCCGCAGAAGTAGATAGCACATCGGCTATTTCCGAGAGCATCGGTCAGGATAAGCAGCTCACCAAGCGCCTGCTGCATGCCGCTGGCGTGCCGGTACCCATCGGTCGTCCTGTTAAGGATGTAGAAGATGCATGGCGCGTGGCCGAAGAAATCGGTCTGCCCGTTGTGGTGAAGCCGCAGGATGGCAATCAGGGCAAGGGCGTGACGGTGAATATCACCTCGCGTGAGCAGCTGGAGCTGGCCTTCCGTGCCGCTCGCGAGTTCCGCGACGATATCATGGTCGAAAAATACCTTGCCGGCCATGACTTCCGCCTGCTCGTGGTAGGCAACAAGCTGGTGGCGGCTGCCCGGCGTGATCCGCCCAATGTGATTGGTGATGGTGTGCATACCGTGCGCCAGCTGGTCGAGCAGGTCAACAGCGATCCGCGCCGTGGCGATGGCCACGCGACTTCGCTCACCAAAATTCGGTTTGACGACATTGCGCTTGCGCGTCTTGCCAGTGAAGGCCTGAATGCCGAGTCGATTCCTGAAAAGGGTCGCCGCGTGGTGCTGCGCAACAACGCCAATCTTTCCACTGGCGGGTCTGCCACAGATGTGACCGATGATGTGCATCCGGAAGTTGCGGCACGTGCGGTTGAAGCTGCCAAGATGATCGGACTGCATGTGTGCGGCGTCGATGTGGTGAGCGATTCCGTTCTGCGTCCGCTCGAAGAGCTAGGTGGCGGCGTGGTAGAAGTGAATGCCGCTCCGGGGCTGCGTATGCACCTGAATCCCTCATTCGGCAAAGGCCGAAATGTGGGTAAGGCGATTATCGAAGAAGTTTTTGCTCAGGATCAGGATGGCCGGATTCCGGTGGTTGCTGTTACCGGCACCAACGGCAAGACCACAACCGTGCGTCTGATTGCCTTCATGCTGGCTCAAAGCGGCTATCGCATCGGCATGACCAATACCGATGGCGTGTACATCAACGGTCGTCGTACCGATACAGGTGATTGCAGCGGTCCGCGCAGTGCGCGCAATGTGCTGGCACACCCGGACGTCGATGCGGCTGTGTTTGAAACCGCACGCGGTGGCATGCTGCGCGAAGGTCTGGGTTTCGATCGTTGCGATGTCGCAGTGGTCACCAATATCGGCGTGGGCGATCATCTGGGGATGAACTTTATCAATACGGTAGAAGACTTGGCCGTAGTGAAAAGCATCATCGTGCAGAACGTCAGCCCGAATGGCACCGTGGTGCTCAATGCGGCCGACCCGCTGACTGCCGCGATGGCCGAGAGCGCTACTGGCCGCGTAACCTTCTTTGCGCAGGATTCCCATCACCCGATTCTGACCGCACATCGTGCCAAGGGGCATCGCGCCGTGTTTGTCGATGGCGACGATATCGTGGCTGCAGAAGGCAAAACGCGTCATCGCCTCTCCCTGTCCGACATTCCGCTGACGCATGGCGGCGCGATCGGCTTCCAGGTGGAGAATGTCATGGCTGCGGTTGCGGCTGCGTGGGGACTTGGCTTGAGCTGGGAAACCATCGCTGCAGGCGTCAAGGGTTTCACCAATTCGGCCGACAATGCGCCAGGACGATTCAATGTCTTCAATGTGAAGGGCGCAACCGTGGTGGCAGACTATGGCCACAACGCCGATGCCATGCACGCGCTGGTGCAGGCGGTCGAGGCACTGCCTGCCAAGAAGCGCTCAGTGGTGATTTCGGGTGCGGGTGACCGTCGCGATGAAGATCTGCGTCAGCTGACCGAGATTCTGGGCGGTGCTTTTGATGAGGTCATTCTGTATCAGGATGCCTGTCAGCGCGGTCGTGCGGACGGCGAAGTCATTGGCTTGCTGCGCGATGGTCTGAACGGCGCGAGCCGCGTGAAGCATGTTGAAGAAATCAATGGCGAGTTCATTGCGATCGACACGGCCTTCTCCCGCTTGACCAAGGGTGACCTCTGTCTGGTACTGGTGGATCAGGTTGAAGAAGCCCTGGCGCATATTGCGATGCGCGCTGCTGAAATTTAGTCCGATGACTTCCGGTGTGGCCACCCATGCGGGTGGCCATTTTTGTTTGATCGGGTGAGGCAGGTTTCTTGCCCAAGATGATCTTCCCTCAAGCAGATACCGCACGGCTTTGTGAACGCACACGCATGAACGTGCAATGTTAGAATATGCCTATGTCACTACCTGTCTTTCCTGTTACCCCGGATGCATTTGCAGACTGGATTCGCCTAGCGGTAACAGGCGAGGACGTCGCCTACACGGATGCGCGCCTGTTGCTGGATAAACCCGCTGTGCCTGCAGCCGTTTTAATCGCCTGTGTGGTTGACGGTTCGGATGTCCGGTTGATGTTTACCCAGCGTGCCGAGCATTTAAATCACCATGGCGGACAGATTAGTTTCCCGGGTGGTCGGCTTGAGCCCGGTGAGCACGCGGAAGCCGCAGCGATTCGTGAGGCACACGAGGAAATCGGACTCGATCCCGCATTTGTACATGCCATTGCAACGATGCCGGATTACTACACCGTCAGCGGATATCGTGTGACGCCTGTCATTGCCTGTGTCAGGCCGGGATACTCGCTCAGGGCAGCGGATGACGAAGTGGCACATATCTTCGATGTTCCGCTTGGCTTTGTACTGAACGAAGAAAACTGGCATATCCGGTATGCAGAGGCGCTTGGGCGGAACTGGCCGACTCCCGCAATTACCTGGCAGGGGCACCGAACCATCTGGGGCGCGACGGCGGGCATGCTGGCAGGTTTGCGAACATTGCTGCGCAAATCAGCCACCTAAAACACTTTCAATGGCTAGACGCCAGATCAGGATGATTCCATGAGTGACGCCATTGTAACTATGTATACCGATGGAGCGTGCAAAGGCAACCCGGGCCCCGGCGGCTGGGGTGCATTGCTGGTTTATAAGGGGCAGGAAAAAGAGCTATTTGGCGGCGAGCCGGATACCACCAATAATCGCATGGAACTGATGGCGGTGATTGCAGGTCTGGAAGCACTGAAGCGTTCTTGTGAAATCGAGGTATGGCTGGATTCCCAGTATGTGAAGAATGGCATTGAAAGCTGGATTCATGGCTGGAAACGGAATGGATGGAAAACGGCAGACAAGAAGCCCGTTAAAAATGCCGAATTGTGGCAGCGTCTGGATAGTGCGGTATCTCGCCATACTATCAAGTGGCGCTGGGTAAAGGGACACGCAGGACACGCCGGAAACGAACGCGCCGATGCACTCGCCAATCAGGGTGTGGCCACTTTGGCTGGCAGGTAACGAGCCGGAACCGTGTCAGCAATCTGCATGGACATTCCATTTCATTCAAACGTGGCATGACCTCTTAAGGGAGAAGGCGTGTGACAACACCCCGTAAAGCCAGTCTTGGCTTCATTGTGATTACCGTGCTGCTTGATGTGCTGGGGATCGGAATCATGATTCCGGTTTTGCCTGCACTCGTGGGTGAAATGACGGGGGGCGGTGCCAATCAGACCTGGTGGTATACCGCCTTGGCGCTGACCTTTGGCGTGATGCAGTTTTTCTGCATGCCCATTTTGGGCGCATTAAGTGACCGATTCGGACGTCGTCCCGTGCTGTTGCTGTCGATTACGGGTCTGGGGCTGAACTTTCTGGCCACCGCACTGGCGCAGAGTCCCTGGATGTTGCTGGTATCGCGCATCTGGGGCGGGGCTACGTCAGCCAGTTTTTCGGTAGCAAATGCCTATGTGGCGGACATTACGCCTGCGGAGGGACGAGGTAAGGCATTCGGTATGCTGGGCGCTGCCTTCGGGATCGGATTTGTGATCGGGCCGTTGCTGGGGGGCGTATTAAGCGAGCACAGTTTACGTCTGCCATTTTTTGCAGCAGCAGCGATGTCACTGATCAATGCACTGTATGGCTATTTTGTACTGCCCGAATCGCTCGATCAGGATAAGCGCACACCCTTTTCCTTTAAAAAGGCCAATCCGGCAGGCGCATTTATCCACTTATGGCAGCTCAAGGGGGTCGGTGGGCTGATTGCGGTGCTTTGTCTGTCATTGCTGGCGCAATTTATGCTCCATACCAGCTGGGCGTTGGCGATGGGCTTCCGTTTTCACTGGACTCCCAAGGACATCGGCTATTCCCTATTTATTGTTGGTGTCGTCGGTGCGGTGGTGCAGGGCGGACTGCAGGGGAAATTACTGAAAGCCTTTGGTGAGTCGAAGCTTGCCCTGATGGGGCTGGCTTCATCTACGCTGGCATTCCTGGGATTTGGCCTCGCAACAGCGGGCTGGGTGATGTATGTCATCATTGCCGCCAACTTTCTCGCGAGTGCCGCTGGTCCTGCCATGCAGGCAATCATTTCGCGTGCTGTCGGGCCCAAGGAGCAGGGGATGACCATGGGCTCACTCAGTTCGCTGCAAAGCCTGATGTTGATTGCAGCAACCGCATTGAATGGCCCCATTATGTCGCATGTCGCCGAAATGCCCGCACATGACTGGCGTATGGGCGAGCCCTTCTTCATTGGCGCGGCTCTGCAATCTGTCGCACTATTACTGGCTATCGTCCACTTCAGACGATTGCCGCAGCCGGTGGAAACCGTGGCTGCATAACACTACGTAGGACATCCATGCGTCAAATCATACTGGATACCGAAACAACCGGCTTGCGGGTTGAGGACGGCAATCGCATCCTGGAAATTGCAGCAGTCGAAATGATTGGCCGCAAGCTATCTTCTGCCGATTGTCATCTGCATTGTTACATTAACCCCGAGCGCGATAGTGAACCGGGTGCGCTGGGCGTTCACGGCTTAACCACGGCTTTCCTCGCCGATAAGCCCAAATTTGCGGATATCGCTGACCGATTTCTTGATTTTGTCAAAGATGCCGAGCTGATTATTCACAATGCACCATTTGACGTGGGCTATCTGAATGCAGAGCTTGCAAGGCTGGGCAAAGGCAAGATTACTGATTATGTCGCTGGCATAGTTGATACGCTCGCCGTAGCCAAGGATATGTTTCCTGGCAAGCGGAATAGTCTTGATGCGCTCTGTGACCGGTTTGAAGTAGATCGATCTGCCCGTACATTGCACGGCGCATTAATCGACTGTGAACTGCTCGCCGAAGTCTATCTCTGCATGACGCGTGGACAGGATAGCCTGCTTGGTGAAGAAGCGTCCGCCAGTTCGGAAACCGCCATTGCGACCGTTGCTGTCGCAGTACGGCAGGAAGCAGCATTGAAAGTCATTCGTCCATCGGACGAAGAACTTCAGGCTCACCAGGCCTATGTCGAGGTACTTGATAAGTCAGTCAAAGGACAGTGTTTGTGGCATGCCCTGGATCAACCTAATCTGGCGCAGACCGCATGAAGCGAATCGCACTCTTGCCTGCAGCGGGATCCGGATCGCGGGTGGGAGCATCCTGTCCTAAGCAGTATCTAGATTTGAATGGCGAGCCATTAATGGCGCATACCATCCGCGCATTGTGTGCTGCACAGCATGTTGATCAGGTAGTAGTGGTGCTGTCGCCGGAAGATGAATGGTTCGAGTCATTCGCGTGGCCTTCATCGCCCAAGCTGCGTGTATTACGCTGTGGCGGTGCAAGCCGTGCCGAAACCGTGCGGAACGGACTGCAAATTTTGCGTCAGGAACTGTTGAAGGATGCGTGGGTGTTAGTGCATGATGCGGCGCGCCCTTGCATCGAGCCTCAATCGGTAGATGCGTTGATTGACCTATTATCGGCTGATGCAGTCGGAGGCTTGCTTGCAGTGCCTGTTGCGGATACGGTCAAGCGTGCCGATGCAGATGGCCGGGTCGGTGAGACCGTTCCGCGAGCCCATCTCTGGCGCGCACAAACGCCGCAAATGTTCAGGCTATTGCCATTGCTGGACGCATTAAGCTCGCTGGCGGATGCCAGTATTACAGATGAATCGTCGGCCATGGAGCAAGCCGGTTATGCCCCGAGGCTGGTGATGGGCACGGAAAACAATATCAAGGTGACGTTTCCCGAGGATTTGCAACGTGCGGCGGATATTCTGAACAAACGTCATTTGTCATCGGCGCATGCTTAATACAAAATATTGTCGTTTGTTGATTGTGTTAATATGCTAATGTACTGAAATCGACTGTGTGAGTGAGCGAATTTGCTTACCCGCACGTCCTGTGAGTGAATATGCAGAAAGTGTGTCTGAGAGTAGGTCAGGGGTGGGATGTACATCGCCTGGTAGAAGGCCGTCCGCTGATTCTGGGGGGCGTAACCATCCCCCATTCGAAGGGGCTACTTGGCCATTCGGATGCGGATGCACTCCTGCATGCCATCACGGATGCACTGCTGGGCGCTGCTGCTCTGGGCGATATCGGACGTCATTTTCCGGATACCTCCGAACAATTTGCAGGCGCAGATAGCCGGGTTTTACTCCGCGAGGCTGTGCGGCGCGTTCGAGAGGCCGGGTATGAGCCCGTTAATATCGACAGTACAATTCTGGCGCAGGCGCCTAAAATGGCGCCTCATATTGACGCGATGCGCTGCAATATTGCGGCAGACACAGGTCTTGATCTGAATGATGTCAATGTGAAGGCCAAAACATACGAGAAACTGGGATCGGTGGGGACAGGTGAGTCCATCGAAGCTCAGGCGGTTGTACTGCTGACACGAGTTGGGGATAAGTGAAGTTCCTGTCTATTGTTTAAACGTACTGAGCTAAGCCGCTCATGACGATAAGCATGGTGCTTTTGTATGTAACACGTGGCTATCCGAAGATAGCCATCGAATAGAGTGGTATTTGACCTTGGTGGATCCAGCAGATCGCTTTCGTGCGCCCAATACGATGACCCGGGCCGAATGGGAAAAGATGCGCGTTGCCTTGCCCGACAAAATCGACGAGGTAATGGCGTCTTTTCGCGATCAAAAGATTGAGGTGTCCGACCCGCTCACACGGGGCGATGATGATACCTCCTGGTTATTTGAGGAACCCGAAGAGCCGCGATCATACTTGCGTATTTTCCTCTTGGGCATGCTGATCGGCGTCGCCATGCTGGCTGCCATGTTTTTCTGGATGCAGCATAAAAATCGCGAGATTGCCCAGGAAGGTCTGGCAGAGCCCATCCCGCTGCAGAGTACGCCGGATGTAAGCACCAATACCTTCGAGCAGCCGAAGTCAGAGCAAGGGAGTGTGCCTGCGCCTGATGTACAGCCAAGCCGCGCCGGCGTTGGCGAAGATCCATTGCAGCCGCTTTTCAAGCCGGGTGTGGCGCGCTCACGTGCCGAGCTTAAAGCACCGGAAAAGCGTCCGCAGCGCAAGCATAACGCCCAAGAAGAGATTGATCTGACTACACCTGCTGGTGTGGCTGGCAATGGTCAGGCCAGCGAGTAAGCATCGATTGTCAGGCGTACCGCAGGTCTATTAAGATGGCTCGTCTCATTGAGTCTCCATAGGCCTGCGCATGACCTCCTCTGCACCTGTTTTCTCCCCGCTGATTACCGCTGAAGCGCTGCAAGCGTGCCTGCACTCGGGCGATCGTCTCTGCATTGTGGACTGCCGCCATGATCTGGCGCAACCCGATGCCGGTGCGGAGGCATACCGTCAGGCTCATATACCCGGTGCGATTCATCTCCATCTCGACAGCGATCTGTCTGGCACCAAGACCGGCATGAATGGTCGTCATCCCTTGCCCTCAGCCGATGCGCTTGCTGAGCGCCTTGGTAAGGCTGGCATAGGGAGCGCCTCCCGCGTGATTGCATATGATGCATCTGGCGGAATGTACGCAGCACGGCTATGGTGGCTGTTGCGCTGGCTGGGGCACGATGCTGTGCAGGTTCTGGACGGTGGATGGCAGGCTTGGCTTGCCGCAGGTGGAGCGAGCACCGATCACATTCCTACGACTTCACCCGAGCACCTGATGCCACGGATACGCGAGAGCTGGACGGTCAGTGCAGCAGATGTACTTGCCAATCTTGATTCGCGTGATGCGCTTGTGGTCGATGCGCGTGCGCCAAGCCGTTTCGCAGGCATGGGCGAGACGCTTGATCCGGTGGGTGGTCACATCCCGCATGCCCGTAATCGGTTTTTTCAGGACAATCTCGGCACGGATGGGCGTTTCAAATCCCCTGAAGTTTTGCGGGAAGAGTGGTTGGGGGTTCTGTCCGATTATGACGTCACCAACAGCATTCAGCAGTGTGGCTCGGGCGTAACGGCCTGCCATAATCTACTGGCTCTGGAAGTGGCCGGACTCAGTGGTGCGCGGCTGTATCCCGGCTCATGGAGCGAGTGGTGTGCAGATCCCGCTCGCCCTGTGGTGACATCGGCCTAGGTAAGTTCTAGGCAAGATGCAAATCAGACCGTCTCGGCGAGGCGGTCGCATGCTTGCTGGAAGGCCGATATCGCAGCAGCAGAAAAGCGGCTACTGGCAAAGTTAGCAACTTGGCGTGTGGCCTTGGACATGGAATCATAAGCACATCCGCTGAAGCAGATTGCCGATCGCACTGGATGAAGTGCCGGAGCTGCCACTTCATGCTGGTCAAAGCTGTGCAGCCATTCGCGCTGCGTTTCTGCTAGCGCCCGTTCAAACAGATGCATGCTATCTGTGACTGCAGATACCTGCGTTACCCAGTACTCACAGCCCAAATGCAATGCCTGATCGAGATGCTTCTCTATCTGACGTGCAGGCGGTGCATTCTCCGACTCCAGGGTCGACATCCATTCGCGCATGCCTTCAATATGGACACCAAACAGGCGTTCGGTGTTTCGCATTGCCAGATCGGTTCCGCTGCTCATCCAGTCGAATGGGAGCTGCATGGTGCATGAAGAAAAAATTGGATGTTGCATGTTGATTCCTGATGCGTAAGCAGACGGAAGGAAGTGGTACGAAAGAGGCGCAAGTCTATTGAAAAGGGCAACGAAGTCAACTGCTTGACTTCACTATGGAACGCCTTATCCGGATTGCAAACGATGCAATCATGCTGCAGTGCAAGATAGCGCAAGGATTTGACCGTTTGTCGCGAATCCTGAAACTAACCTTGAATCGTCGCGTTTATGCACCATTCAGGTGAACTTTTTATATTCCGCTCACCAAGGGGGTGCATGCTGATCGCATGTGTATCAATTCGGCCGTAGCCCCCGGCACCATCATCCCAGTCTGGTAAAACCCAGCGTTCACGCTGTACACCCGTAACCTCAAGCATATGGCGTGCCGGTCGATGCGTATGGCCATGTATCAGAATGGTGCAAGGCTGATCAGCGAACAGTTTCGCAACGGCATCTGCATTCACATCCATGATGTCGCTTGCCTTGGTCGCATTTGCCGCTTTGCTGGCGGCGCGAATTCGGGCAACTTCTGCAAGACGATCTGCGAGCGGTCTATTCAGAAAGGCGGTTTGCCAGTGTGGTTGCCTGACCGTTGATCGGAATTGTTGGTAGGCGGCATCGTCCGTACACAGCATGTCGCCATGGGATAGCAGGCAGGTATGGCCGGCAAGATTGACTATCGAAGGGTCGGGCAGAATCGTCACCTGAGCGCGGGCGGCAAATGCTTCGCCCAGCAGAAAATCTCGATTGCCGTGCAGCAGAAATAGCTGCGTACCGGATTTCGCTAGCGTGGCTAGCGCCGCGCAAACAGTTATATTAAGCGCTGACTCATCATCGTCCCCTGCCCAGTATTCAAAGATATCTCCCAGGAGATAGAGTGCCTCTGCCTGAGTCGCTTCTTCACGCAGAAACGACAAAAACAGCTTGAGTGTGTCCGGATCATCTTCGCGTAGGTGGAGATCGGATATCAGCAGAGTGGGCTTGTTCATAGGCATGTAATCGGATACACAGTGGGGACGGAATCTGCAGCGAAACGAAAAACGGCGCGCATGCGCACGCCGTCTTTGTCTTGAAGCTCGAGCAACCTAGGCTGCGGCAACTTCGGCACGTTCAATGATGACGTGTTCAGTTGGCCAATCGCCATGACCGCCGCGACGTGCGGTAGGTACCTTGCGAATGGCGTCGACCACATCCTGGCCTTCCACGACCTTGCCAAATACACAGTAGCCAAAGCCCTGAGCATTCGGCGCGGTGTAATTCAGGAAGTCATTTTTGACTGTATTGATAAAGAACTGGCAAGAAGCCGAATGCGGATTCGGGGTGCGTGCCATGGCAATGGTGTAAGCATCATTGCTCAGACCGTTGGCGGCCTCATTCTCGATTGGCTCGCGCGTTTCCTTTTGCTCGCCTTCAACGGTGAATCCGCCGCCCTGGATCATGAAATCACTGATCACGCGGTGGAAGATCGTGCCAGCATAATGACCTGCGTTGACGTATTCGACAAAGTTAGCAACGGTTTTCGGTGCCTTGACTTCGTCCAGTTCCAGTGCGATCACGCCAAAGTTGGTGTGCAGATTGACACGTGTTGCCATGCTTATTCCTTTAAAGATGGGGCCGGATGATCGGCTTCAGTCATTCGTCGGGCGCGTGTGAGCATCACGGGCTGAGCCGGCAAGTGCGTAAACACGCCTACGCTGATGACGCGAACGGCGGCGATGCGGTCAACTACATCCATCCCTGCGGTTACGCGACCAAATACGGCGTAACCACGGCCGCTGTCGTCATCCGAGCGGTAATTCAAAGCGTCATTATCAACCAAATTTACATAAAATTGTGAGGTTGCGCTGTTCGGGGCAGTTTGCCGGGCCATGGCCAGCGTGCCGCGTTCATTTTTAAGTCCATTGTTAGACTCATTCAAAATGGGCGGAAATAGGGGTTTTTCACGCAGCTCCAGTCCGTAGCCACCTCCCTGAACCACAAAACCGGCTACAGAACGATGAAACACCGTGTTGTCGTAAAAACCGGTATCGACATATTTGAGAAAGTTGGCGACGCTGATAGGGGCGCGATCTGGATAAAGTTCAAGGTCGATCGCACCCAGTGTCGTTTCCAGTCGAACACCGGAATGAGCAGTGGGGGATGTGTCGGCTGCGATGCCTGTGTTTACCATCAATATGGCGGCCCATGCGCCTACGCAGAAACGAAGGATACCCTTCATCGACAGACTCCTGATCACTGAAAAATGCAGCATTGCATTTAAAATAAGATGCAGCCACTTGATATGAAGCAGATTTGCGGGTGTTCCGATCATAGCACAGCAGGTAAAATGCCTGACTTCTGTTGTACTGGCTGACGAATGACGGGACATTAAATGGACAAGCTCATTATTGAATTCGACAAAGCGCTGCGCACGATTTTGGCGCCGGCGGTCAGTATCCGTCCGCATCCGGATGAAGCAGTATCCGAGCGTCAGCTGAGCGAAGCCGAAAAAAAGCACGCTGCAGGTTTGATGCGCGTAAATCATTGTGGCGAAGTATGTGCTCAGGCGCTCTATCAAGGTCAAAGCCTGACCGCCCGCAATCCGCAAGCACGAGAAGCATTGAAGCAGGCAGCCGTCGAAGAAACTGAACACCTGGCCTGGACTGAACGTCGTCTCGAAGAGCTTGGGAGTCACAAGAGCGTGCTGAATCCCTTGTGGTATGCCGGATCGTTGGCAATGGGTGTGACTGCGGGCGTGATCGGCGACAAGTGGAATCTGGGCTTTCTGGAAGAAACCGAGTATCAGGTTGGCGCACATCTTCAGAGTCATCTGGAAAGCCTGCCCGAGCAAGATCAACGTAGTCGTGCAATTGTTGATCAAATGTATACAGATGAAATGCACCATGCCCACATGGCCAAGGACTTCGGTGCGGCACCATTGCCCGCGCCAGTAAAAGGCGCCATGAAGCTGATGTCCAAGGTGATGACGACACTTGCGTATCGCGTTTGATCGGACGTGGAATAAAAAAACGGCACCCATTGCGGTGCCGTTTTTGATTGAGCGTGCGCGGATTAAAGTGCTTCGATCTCGATGCTATGCGTAATCTCGGCGGTTTTGCCGAGCATAATCGAAGCAGAGCAGTACTTTTCAGCTGACAGCGTAACAGCACGTTCAACTTGCTCGGATTTCAGGTTTTTGCCTTTAACCTTGAAGTGCAGATTGATCTTGGTGAATACCTTGGGTTCGGTTTCCGCACGTTCTGCAGTAATTTCCACCTCGCAAGACTGAACTTCTACCCGCGACTTCTTCAGAATGTTGACCACGTCAACGGATGTACAACCCGCAGTCCCCATGAGGAGCATTTCCATCGGGCGAGGACCGTGATTGTTACCACCATATTCTGGCGCCCCATCCATCAGCACGGCGTGACCCGAGCCACTGACTGCCAGGAAGCTGATGTTCTCAATCCATTTTACGTTTGCCTTCATCGCGTCTTCTTTCCGGGGAGAGATGAAGCTGAATTTCCGCGTCGCGCCACTTTTTATGCAAAATAATCAAACCCTATCGAATTCTATATTCTAAAAAGTGTGATTTTTAACGGGAAAATGCGGTTTTCAGCCCTTAATGTATCTCTGGTTAGTTATTAAATGTCGCAATGCATCAAAAAAGTGCTTGCGCGGGGAGGGGGTTGAGTCTACCATAAGGACTGCATTGAGGCTGTGCACGAATGTGTGTGCTTTGATGTTGTCTCCTCCATCCTCCTTCTTTGGTGGAATTCGCGCGACCCGAGATTCGGGTCGCTTTTTTTTGCACTTGAGGGTAGAGTGGAGGGCTGGCCTGAGTAAGGCCGCAACCCGTTGTACATACACGGGTTAACACTATTAGCCGGGGTTGCGCAGACCCTTGGGTCTGTCATGATTGCGAGATGCGTTTGACAGGGCCTTGTTTTTTCAAATACAATGCGCGACTTTCCGTAAATCGAACGAATCTGGAAGAGCTGTCATGAAAACCTTCTCCGCCAAGCCGCATGAGGTTACGCGCGACTGGTTCGTGGTCGACGCCACCGATATGGTGTTGGGTCGCCTCGCTGCCGAAATCGCCCACCGTCTGCGCGGTAAGCATAAGGCCATCTACACCCCTCACGTTGACACCGGTGACTTCATCGTTGTTGTAAACGCAGGTAAGCTGCGCGTGACTGGTGATAAGGCCAATCAAAAGAAATATTTCCGTCACTCGGGTTACCCGGGCGGTATCTATGAGCGTTCTTTCACTGAAATGCAAGAACGCTTCCCAGAACGCGTGATCGAAAAGGCTGTCAAGGGCATGTTGCCCAAGGGCCCGCTCGGCTACGCCATGATCAAGAAGCTCAAGGTCTACGCTAGCGCAGAGCATCCACATGCCGCGCAGCAGCCGAAAGTCCTCGAGTTCTAATCCATAACTGAATCCAAGGACAGACAGCATGGTAGGCAAGTATTACTACGGAACCGGTCGTCGCAAAAGCGCCGTCGCCCGCGTTTTCCTGCAAAAAGGTAGCGGTAAGATTGTTGTAAACGGCAAGCCCGTTGACGAATTCTTCTCCCGCGAAACTGGTCGCATGGTTGTTCGTCAGCCGCTGGTGCTGACCGAAAATGCTGAAACCTTCGACATTCTGGTGAATGTCTGTGGTGGTGGCGAAACTGGTCAGGCCGGTGCGATCCGTCACGGTATCACCCGTGCTCTGATCGACTTCGACGCTGCACTGAAGCCTGCACTGTCGCACGCCGGCTTCGTGACCCGCGATGCTCGTGAAGTTGAGCGTAAGAAGGTCGGCCTGCACGGCGCCCGTCGTCGCAAGCAATTCTCGAAGCGTTAATCGCCGGGATTCCGAGCGGAAGCGTTTCCAGATCGCGCAGCATTCGTTCGAATTGCCGGCGCGAGCCGGACGAAAAGCCACACGTATATGCGTGTGGCTTTTTCGTTTTTGCGTCAACCAAGCCACAGGTTCTAGTGGTGCGTGCGGTTTCGTTGTGATTCGGGCACAACTCCCATCTAGACTGCAATTATTCGAGCATGCTGGCGTATCAGCGTATGCGACAGGCGGTCACATTCCTGTATGATCGCGGCTTTGTTGCACAAGGTTCTGGAGTGAATGGCATGATCAAGGTGGGTATTGTTGGCGGAACGGGTTATACCGGTGTTGAGTTGATGCGTCTGTTGGCGCGCCATCCCGGCGTCGAGTTGCATGCCATTACATCTCGCAAAGAGGCAGGCATGCCCGTTTCGGACATGTTCCCGAGCCTCCGTGGTCTGGTTAACCTCAAGTTCAGCGAGCCACAGGAAGCTGCGCTCGATACGTGCGATGTGGTCTTCTTTGCCACGCCCAACGGCATCGCCATGAATGAAGCAGAAAACCTGCTTGCAGCTGGCGTGCGCGTCATTGATCTGGCGGCCGATTTCCGCATCAAGGATGTAGCCGAATGGGAAAAATGGTACGGACTCACACATGCATCCCCCCGATTGATTGCTGAAGCTGTCTACGGCTTGCCCGAAGTCAATCGCGAGCAGATCCGCAATGCGCGTCTGATTGCCAATCCTGGCTGCTATCCAACGGCTGTTCAATTGGGCTTCTTACCCTTGATTGAAGCAGGCGTCATCGATCGTGCCACCCTGATCGCAGATTGTAAGTCCGGCGTATCCGGCGCTGGCCGCAAGGCTGAAGTGCATACGCTGTTTCCGGAAGCGGGCGATAACTTCAAGGCATACGGCGTCTCAGGTCACCGCCACTTGCCCGAGATCCGTCAGGGTCTGGCGCGTGTGGCGGGTGAGCAGATCGGTCTGACATTCGTACCGCATCTGACGCCTTTGATTCGTGGTATCCATGCGACTCTCTATGGCCGCCTGAACAAGGATGTCGATCTGCAGGCGCTGTTTGAGCAGCGCTACCAAAACGAACACTTCGTCGATGTCCTGCCTGCCGGCGCACATCCCGAAACCCGCTCTGTTCGCGGCGCCAATGTATGCCGCATAGCAGTCCATCGCCCGCAGGGTGGGGATACGGTCGTTGTCCTGTCGGTGATCGATAATCTGGTCAAGGGTGCTGCTGGTCAGGCGGTGCAAAACATGAATCTGATGTTCGGTCTGCCTGAAGCGCAGGGTCTGGATATCGTGCCGCTGCTACCCTGATGGAGTGACTGCATGCTGCGAAATGCGCGCAGGCGTTGGAAAATCATGGCCGATGCCGACATCGCAGTCCGTCGGCGCTTGCCCTGGCAGCTTAAGCTTCTGTTTCTGCTACTAGGGGGGGGCGTGCTTGCAATCGGCGGGTGGCTCAGCTTTGAGGCTGGTTATGATGCTGGCCGTAACGCAGAGAAAATCCTGCTCCCCAAAGAGGCGCAGCGTTTCGCACAGAAGCAGACCGATCTGATTGCGGATATGACGCAAAAGATTCAGACCATGTCTCAGGAAATGCGCGTGGAGGTCACCACGCACCAGTCGCTAGCAAAGGAAATTCAGCAGCTACATAACGAAAACCGTGGCTTGCGTGATCAGGTGGCGTTCTATGAGTCCCTGCTGACGCGCGGCAGTGGTAGCGTGGGTCTGACCGTGGAAACATTCAAGGCAGAGGCACAAGGCAATGGGCGATATTTGCTGGGTATGGTGATGGTGCAGGGTCAGGCCAAGTCCGATGTCTTCAAGGGTGAGGTAGACTTTGTGCTGACCTATGAATTGAAGGGCCAGTTGGCTAAGCTGACCAAGCCAGTTCCGCGTTTACCTATTTCGGTGGTTCGTTTCCATCGCGTTGAATCCATGGTTGAGGTGCCCGAGGGTGCCCGCTTGAAACAGGTAGAAGTACGAGTATTCGGGGCTGGAGACGGCCGGGCAAAATTGTCGCGACTCTTTGAAGTAAAGGGGTAATCGTGTTCGGGAACAAGAAGCAGAAAGCAACTACGCGGATCGATAGCCTGATTGGTCTTGAGACGCGCATCAACGGGTCAATTACCTTTGCAGGCGGCTTGCGCATTGATGGCGAAGTCTGTGGTGATGTGATTGGCGAAGAAGGTAAGGCCACAACGCTGGTCGTGAGCGAAAAGGCTAGAATCACCGGTGCGATTCGTGTTGGCCATATGATGCTCAATGGCACGGTGGAGGGGCCGATTCATGCCTCGCATTTCCTTGAGTTGCAGTCGAAGTGCAAGGTAAAGGGCGACGTGCATTATTCAACACTGGAAATGCACCCCGGTGCCGTTGTTTCCGGACAGCTTATTCACGCGGGTACACCCGGTAGTGCGCCTGTTGCCTCCGGTACGGTGTCCGCAAAGAAATCTGCAAAGGAAGCCGCTCCGCAGATTGATAAGGTCGAAAGCTGATTGTTACTGACCAGCCGCCAGATAGCACAAAAGGCCCGATTCTTCGGGCCTTTTCATTGAGTAGTGCAGATGCGTGCAGGGATGGATCAGGATGCCGAAACCGATGGTTTACGCACGATCCGGTAGATAACGTACCCGGCGATTGCAATCGGTACAAGGATGGGTGACAGCACTGCGAGTACAGAGAACACCGCTGCCAGAAGTGCGCCCGCCACGATCAGCGCTGCAAACACACCCGCTCCGACAGCACAGATGATCGCAAATGCGACAGCGAGCACGACAATCAAAATACCACCTGCGAGCGCGGCCATGCCGATGCCAAATCCTGCCAGACCAATGGCGGGTTCGCCATCAATGACGACCAATCCCTCATGGACGCAGATACCAGTGGCCAGTGCCAGCAACAAGGTTAAGACTACCAATATCCAGCCGGTTATTTTCAACCAGCGGCGCTTGGGGGCAACTGAAATACGGGTTTCGGGCTTGTCAGTCGCAGTGACAGTGGCGACCGGGGTCTCTGCACTTTCAACTTTGTTTTCGATGCTATCCATGATGTCGCTCCTTGTTGCGTTTTGATGATTGAAGCTTATTGCGGCAAAGGAAGAGGGTCTCCCGAATTGCGACAAACTGCATAGAACGCGGAATCAACTGCAAGGAGGGTTGATACAGGAGGCAGGCAAGATAGATTGCAGTGTCTGGATTAGCCATGCCGGATCATCAGCCGGAAGGTCATGGCCTGCTGTTGGGTGTAAATGGACGGGTAAGTGCCAGGCAGAGCTCATACGAAACGTACAGCGGGGATGAACGAGCTGATCACCGGCACTGGTTATGCAGTGAAGTACGCTCGGAACAGCAGGGGCCTGTGGCTTAAATCGAGCAGCAGCGAATAATTGCCGGACTGCATTGAGCTGGCTAACAGGATGTTGCCGAGCAATATTGCACCATCTGTCGATGAGTGCGCTGGATGCCTGTTTGCAGGTGCGTCTAAAAATCCACTGCTCACGGGCCGCAACATCCATCAAACCCAGACAGATGCACAGCAAGCCTGGATAGTTTCCGGGGCGCAGTCGATCCCAGAAGGGATTCAGTGTTCGGGCGCTGCTGTTGATTAATACGCTTTTGCCAATCTCGTCAGGGAAGCAATGCACCCACTCCATTGCAATCATCCCGCCCATGGATAGCGCGATCAGATGAAATGGTGCAGCCATGCCGGCATTGAGCAGATTGGCTCTAACATCCAGCATCATATTGTGGATGGTTGATGGACTACGTTCGAGGTGGCGGCTGCCATTACCTGCAATATCGGGCGTGACAACATGGCATGCAGGGAACGCTGCTTGCAGCTGCGCGGGAAATGTTCCCCAGTGCCCCTGTTCACGCACAAGCCCTCTTAGCAAAACTAGGGTGGCCATCTTGTGGATCCCGGTGTGTTCATCGGCTGATATCCTGTTCTGCCAATGTTGCAAGATGAGGAAACCATTGCTGGGTTGCCGCTTGCTCTAGCGCCCGACGCAGCGTTGCATCGGGTTGCCATAGTGTCCAGGCGGAAGTGGCGCGAACCAGAAAATCGAACCAAAGCAGATGGCCGCGCAACACTCGTTGCTCCCGATGTGGCACCAGTGGATTGAACATCCCGGACAGGGTCAGCAATTGCTTAGGATTCTTTTTGACCCATAGCCAGGAGCCAAGCTCCAGTGTCAGGGGAAGCAATGTTGTATGGGGCTGCGCTTGTGCTTCGAGACTCAGGTAGTCCCATAAATCGCCATGCGTCAGGTATTGCTGGCATTGCGGCTCGAAAATATAGGGATGATGCGGGTAAGAGTCCTCAAATAAGGATTTGAGTGCATGCAGTTCGGCAATGCGCGGGTGCGGACGTCGGCTGTGTGCCCACGGAAACCAGATGCGGTCGCGCAGGCCAAATCCCGAGTGACAGTCGAGTGCAAGGCTAAATGGCCGGACGAGCAACTCACGTCGCACAACGCGGGCAAGCGCCTGACTTTCAATTTCCATGTCGGCTCCTGCCAGGCCGCGAAACCAGGGGAGGTGGTGGCTAATGCGCTGACCACCTACCAGCAAAGGGACGGTTTCTGATGCTTCAACCGGAGCGTTGCGCATCAAATCTACCCCGTTGGGATTGGCGCGGGTTCGTGCATGCATGCCACCCGGATTGATCAGTGGCATGAATACAAGGCGCACATGTTCCAGCTGCGCGGCAAGGGATGTATCCCAGCGTAGCCGGATCGTCAGGTTGTGCATGAAGGCCAGCAGAATACGGGTGCCAATTCCTTCAAGTCCGTGAATCCCGCCAAAAAATCCGACAGCAGGCGCAGCCGGATCTTGGCTGCCCAGCGTGGCAACGTAAATGGGGAAACGATGCTGGTGGCAGGGCACGATGCATTCTATGCTGCTTCTGAAGAGATGTTTGCCCTGCTCCAGAATGCGTTCAAGTTCGTTTAGCTCGTGCAGCACGGATTTAACCATGGATAGACATCCTGAAATGGCTCTCTTAAGCATAGTGCGGCCTGTTTGCGATGCAGCAACTAACGCTCCAAAAATGGTGCTGTAAACAAACGGTAAAAACTGGGATAATTACGCCTTTCGCGTAGAAAGAATGTAGAACACCATGTTTGACATGTTGACCGGTCTCGATGTCATGGCTGCGACAAGCTTATTCGTCGCGCTTGCGTTCGTGCTGGCTTTTGAATTTATTAACGGATTCCACGACACCGCTAATGCGGTTGCGACCGTTATCTATACCAATGCAATGACACCCAACAAGGCTGTGGCATTGTCTGGTTTCTGTAATTTCCTGGGTGTGATGACCGGTGGTGTAGGTGTGGCATATGCCATCGTCCACTTACTGCCTGTTGAAATGTTGCTGAATGTGAATGCCAGTCACGGACTAGTGATGGTGTTTTCACTGCTGGCAGCTGCAATTATCTGGAATCTCGGCACCTGGTTTTTCGGTATTCCGGCGTCCAGTTCGCACACACTGATCGGTTCCATGTTGGGTGTTGGTCTGGCCAATGCGCTCATGAATGGTATTCCGGTGGCCTCGGGCGTTAACTGGGGGAAGGCTTACGATATTGGCTTGTCACTGGTGATCTCGCCAATGGCGGGCTTTCTGGCGGCTTTCCTGGGATTGGTGATGATCCGTCGCTTCTGGCCGCTGTCAAAGATCAACAAGACGCCCGAAGAGCGACGCGCAGTGGACGGCAAAAAGCACCCGCCATTCTGGACTCGCCTGACGCTGGTGCTGTCTTCCATGCTGGTGAGCTTTTTCCATGGCTCCAATGACGGTCAGAAAGGCATTGGCCTGCTGATGCTGGTGCTGATTGGTCTGGCTCCCGGCAATTTCGTCACAAATCTTGATAGCACGCCGTACCAGATTGAACATACACGTGATGCAGTTGTTCATCTGCAGCAGTTTTATCAGCGCAATCATGCGCTGGTGGGCAACTATCTGGCACTGGGTAAGCTGGATGGCAACGGTCGTGTTTCCACACTGAAGTGCGAGCCGGAGCAAACAGAAGTCACCCTGAACAGTGTGCACGCTGCACTGGAAGGCGTGAACGACTATCACCAGCTGTCTGCTGAGATGCGTACTCGTGTGCGTCACGATTTGCTGTGTCTGGACGATGTAGCTAAAAAAGTGAGCAAAAAGATCGCCCTGCCAGCACGTGACAAGGCTGATCTGGAAGTACTGCGCAAAGATCTCACCGCAACCATCGAATATGCACCAGTGTGGGCGATTGTCGCAGTTGCACTCGCGCTGGGTATCGGTACCATGGTTGGCTGGAAGCGCGTGGTATTAACCGTCGGCGAAAAAATCGGCCGTGGTGGTATGACTTACGGTCAAGGTATGGTTGCACAGATTGTGGCGGCCTGCGGTATCGGCGTGTCCACTGGCATGGGCGTACCCGTTTCCACCACGCATATTCTGTCGTCGGCAGTGGCTGGGGGGATGGTTGGACATGGTGTGGGTATCCACCGTGGCACCATCAAAAACATCCTGATCGCCTGGGTGCTGACGCTTCCTGCAGCGATTCTGCTCTCTGCCGGTCTGTTCTGGCTGGCAACCAAGCTGTTCGGTTGATAGCCATCATGCGTCCGGGACGGGGTATGCCTGCTACGTGTGTTGTGTAACAGAGCGCCGGCAATCCCGCCATCTCGCAAAGGGCACCTTAAACGGGTGCCCTTTTTGCTGGGCGCAAGAAGTGTAAACATCGGCATTCCTGCTTGAATTGCATGACAGGCGTTCTACCCTGAGTGTTGAGGACTTACTCCAAAACATGTACGTCGGGTGGAATGCGCAATGGTGAAGACACTTGCACAACGGTTGTTGCTGCTGATCGCAGTTGCGATTGGTGGGTCATTATTTGCTGCGCTGGGCGGGATGTATACCACCCACAAAACAACACTGGCGGCAGCAGATCTGCATCACACCATAATTCCGTCGATTGAAGCAATCGATCTGGCGCATTCACGATTTTTGCGAGTCCGCACCTCTACCATGACAGCCTTGCTTGTCGCCGGGGAGTCCGAGCGAAGAGAAGCACGGGAACGTGCGACGGCCTTCCGGCAGGAAGTGACGGACGCTCTGAATCGCTACGAAAAGGAATTACTGGATTCGGACGAGGACTTAAAGTTTCTGAATGAGGATCGTAAAGCTTTATCTGCCTATATGAGCAGTTTGGATAAGCTCTGGGCAAAGTACGATGCGTCTGGCCCGGATGAGGCCAAACTTACATTGCCTGAGTTGCATGCTTTGGCGCAGGAAGTACAAACAGCTTTCGAGAAACATATCGAGTACAACCACAAGTCCGAGGCCGTGTCGGTTGCGGAAATGGAAAGCATCGAGTCAAAAGGCCGCAACTTCCAGATTGTATTAAGTCTGTGTGCCATGGCTGTGCTGCTTTGGACTGCACGCATCGCCTGGTCGCGTATCGTCGATGAAACCCGTCGCGCAAGTACGGAAATCAGTCGGGTGACACGCGAGCGCGATTTCACCCATACCATCCAGGTGACAGGGGATGATGAAATCGCCGCCATGCTCAAGGCGTTTAATGCGCTTGTTGCTGAGTTGCAGGACAGCTTTAAAGCGATGCATGGTCAGGCTAGGGAATTGCAGTCGCATGCTCAGGCGCTCTCGCAAACGGCCAATGAGCTTGCAAGTAGTGCGGGATCGCAGAGTCAGGCTTCTTCTGCCATGGCGTCCACTGTTGAGGAGATGACCACCAGCGTGTCGCACGTGGCGGATCAGACATCGGATGCAAGCCAGTTGACACAGGATGCGCAGCTTGCTGCTCAGGAAGGGCTGGCAGCCATTAATGGAAGTGTCTCAACCGTTGAGGATGTGGCGCGGATTGTGGAGGAAACAGCTGCAATGATGCGCACGCTCGATGAAAACGGGCACCAGATTGGTGTGGTGGTAGGCGTGATCAAGGATGTGGCAGATCAGACCAATTTACTGGCATTGAATGCGGCCATCGAGGCTGCCCGAGCAGGCGAGCAAGGTCGAGGATTCGCGGTGGTGGCGGATGAGGTGAGGAAGCTCGCGGAGCGTACGTCATCATCTACAGGCGAAATCTCGCGCATGGTCAGCATGATCCAGCAAGGTGCTGCGGCGGTATCACAGAGAATGGTGGGGGCAGTCGATTCCGTGCGAAGCGGCGTCGAGAAGGGGGGCGAATCGCGAGACCTGGTGGCCAGAATTGCCGATAGCACGCGTAGCAGCACCGCAATCGCCAATGATATTGCCAGTGCCATGAAAGAGCAGCGAATTGCCAGCGAACAGATTGCCAAGCGGGTTGAGCAAGTGGCGCAAATGGCCGAGGTGAATAATCATGTCGCAACCCAGACACATGACCTCGCCATGAAATTGAATGAAGCATCGCTGGCTATGAGCAAGATGCTGGAAGTGTATCGTGTATAAAGCAGGAGAAGGTGCTGCAATGCAGCACCTTTGCATTCCGTAGTATGATGGGCCTGACGGAAACTGGATGATCGAATGGCCCGGAAAAATGCGATTCGCGCACTCGCGCAAGAAGACAAAGACGCCCGCAGAATAGTTATTCTGGATGCCGCACGTACCTGTTTCCAGCAAGATATGCGGCAGTTACCCTCCGTCGCCACGATTGCAGATGCGTCCAGTCTGGCAAAGGGCACTGTCTATCTGTACTTTAAAACCAAAGAATCCATCTTTGCCGCTCTGTTAGCCGCAGAGTTTGCTGCTCTGTTCGGTCTGATTCGGGATATTCTGGTCATACCGGGCACCCGTGAAGCCATCGTTGGGCGATTTCTGACAGGTATGCTTGCCTATCTGGATGAGCACCCGGAGTTTCTGCATCTGGATGCCATGAGTTACAGCGTGCTGGAACGCAATCTGGATGAAACCACACTCAGGCAGTTTAAGCTGGATCTGGTGCGCGGCTTGGAGGCTTGCGGTCGGCAACTGGAATTGGCACTGCAGTTTGAGCAGGGGAGGGGGGTGCCGTTGCTAACGCGCACCTACGCCCTGGCTCGCGGCATCTGGCAGTCCCTTGACTACCCACCTGGCTTGGGACGCATTATTGCCGAACCTGATTTTGCATCCATTCGTCCCGATTTTCGGAGTGAGCTCGTTGCGGCGCTCAATGAATACTGGACAGGGGTCCTGGTTTTGTCGGACGAACATCATGTGTAAATGTGCAATGATGTCCGACGGACGGAGTGCAGCGAAGTGATGTAAAAAAATGATAAGTGCATGGACTGGCGTACAATCTTGAACCGCAAGGTAAGATACTGTTGTAAAGTTGCATTTTGATAGATTTTTACACTCAGAAGGAGACTATAAATATCAGAATATTCATGTACTTGTATGCATAGTTTACTTGACCACCTGTTGGTTTTTCCGTATCGTTCCGTTCAACCGCCAAGAGCCGGCGATATGGAACGGCTCGGATACACGCACCAGTTATGTCAGTACGGATTTATGTAGTGTCAGACCTGGTGGCATGTCGATTTTGATTTAAATTGAGGGCCTTCCCTATGAAGATGAACAAGACTCTAGCGGCACTGCTGGCCGTTGCGTTGTTTGGCGCAATCGCTCAAGCCGAATTTACACCTGGCATGACCGCTGCTGCGATCCAAGCCGAAGTGGATCAGCAACTGCAAAATGGCAAGTCGGCTGAAGCCGTTCTGGCTGCTGCACAATCTGCCGGTGTGGATCTGCAAGCAACCGCTAGCTCGCTGAAGACCAGCGGCCGTGTGGCTGATTCCACACTGGTTGCCGCCATTGCCCGCGTCGTGACCGACCCGGCCAAGGCTGCTGTGGTTGCTTTTGTTGCTGGCGTTCCGCAAGCAACAATCACACAGGCGATTCCGAATGCAGGCGCAGCCATCAGCACTTTCGTGGCTCAGCAAGCGCAGCAAACCCAGCAGGGTCAGAACGGTCAAAGTGGTCAGAACGGTCAGCAAACCGCTCAAACTAATGACCCGACCCAGCAAAATGGCAATAACGGCCAGTCTACTGGTGCCGGTAACGGCCCGACTGGTGCCGGCAACGGTACTGGTGTGACCCCGCCTGTAGTGACCCCGCCAACTGGCGGCGGCGGCGGCGGCAAGTCGACTTCTCCGAGCTAATTCGGAGTAATCCCAAAGGCGGCCTCGGCCGCCTTTGTCATTTCTGCGTTGCAGATGTGCAGCGTAATGAGTGGGTATAGATATAATAACAATGGCGTTAGTTCATTGATGTGGATGATATAGATATGCGATCTTTTTCGAGGGACGGAGAGCGTTCACAGCTTAAGGATTGGCCGGTTCTGGCAGCCTTGCTGTTTCTGCTGTGCTGGGTGCCGTTACCGCTGGCGAGCAATCGCTGGTGGGCACATGGGTTGTTGCTGGGCTGGGTGATGCTGGCCTGGGTGCTGGTGGCTGTTTGCTGGCGTGAACATAGCGCCTTGCTGTTTCAGCGTCTCGGGCAGTTCAAGTTACCGTTAATGCTGGTGTGGGGCTTATGCGCACTGGCGTATCTGCAAAGCTTATCTCTACCTATTTCATTTGTTGCCATGCTTTCGCCGCAGGCAGCCGCAGACTGGCGGGCAGTCATGCCGGGTACGCTCACGGCGTCCTTTTCGATTGATCCGGGTCAGACGCGTATCGCGGCTACCCTTGCCTTTGCGTACGCGTCTTGCGCTACATTTGCCGTATTGAGTATCCGCGATTCAACACGTCTAAAAATTCTGGCGTATACCCTGCTGGGTTCTGGCCTGTTTCAGGCAATGGTGGGCTTGATATTGTTTTCTACCCATGCACATTATTTATTCCTGACAACCGCAGTAAATCATGACTACCTGCTCGGTACTTTTGTTTACAAAAATAATGCGGCGGGCTATTTCGAGCTCTGCCTGGCTGTAGGTATTGGCCTGATGATGGGGCAATTGGAGTCCTCCTCAAATGCAACGCGCAAGCGTGCGGTGGTGAAAGCACTTCAGTTTGTACTGAGCAAAAAAATGCAAATGCGTTTGATGCTGGTGATTCTGGTGATCGCGCTGGTGCTGACTCGATCGCGCATGGGCAATGCGGGCTTTTTTGCGGCAATGATTGTGGCGGGCGGTATCTGGATGTTTGCTGCCAAGCGATCGGCGCGCACCATGGCAATTTTGCTGGTCAGCCTGGTTGTGGTGGATGTGGTGATTATTGGCAAGTGGGTTGGGCTCGATAAAGTGGCCGAACGGCTGGATGAGACCCGCATGACGCTGGAAGAGGCAAATGAAGATCGAAAGATTAAGGCGCCAAGCGAGCAATCCATGGAGGAGCGTTTATTGCCCGCCAGATCTACCGCAGCAGCCCTGTCCGACTATCCTGTCACCGGCAGTGGCGGTGGTACCTTCTTTACCGTCTTCCCTCGCTACAGCCCTGCAGGACTGTCAGGCTATTGGGATCATGCACATAACGACTACCTTGAATTGCTTGGCGAATACGGGGTGGTCGGGATATCGATGTTTGCTGTTCTGGCAATCAGCAGCGCAGGCATGGCAATCCGCGTGATGCGCAGGCGGTATCGTTCTGTTGTTCGCGGTGTGGGATTGGGTGTGCTGATGGCGATACTAGCCTATATCTTCCATAGCCTTGTCGATTTCAATCTGCAGATTCCAGCGACGGCGATGACTGCGACGGTGCTAGTGATGATGGCGTGGATTGCCGACCGGGTCGGAATGGATGAATCTGGCAGGCGCAGGGGCTGAGGCCCGTTAAGGCATTTTGAGGAGACCTGACTCATGCTCAGAACATTGCGCGGGCAACTGTTCCTTGGTGTGGTATCCATATTCGTAGTCATCTACCTGGGGCTCTTCTGGGTCAATATGCAATCGACCCGCGCCTATGTGGAGTCTCAGCTCGCCTCCCATGCCCAGGATGCGGCAACGTCCCTCACCTTTCCGCTTAGTCGTGCGTTAGGTGAAAAGGATGTGGTGCTGGCGGACACCTATGTGTCTGCGATGTTTGATCGCGGGTATTTTTCCTCCATTACGGTGTTTGACCCGAATGGCAAAGTGCTGCTCACCCGGTCACTGCCGGCCGCGCAGCCCGGTGTGCCGGACTGGTTTGTGCGTATGGTGAAAATTCAGACAGCGCCGGGCGGCTCACTGTTGTCATCAGGTTGGCGTCAGCTTGGTCGTGTAGTGGTGGTGAGCCAGCCTTCGCTGGCGTATCAGGAATTATGGCAGTCGAGTACCAAGGCTGGTTTGTGGCTGATTTCGGTCTTATGCGTATCGATTCTGCTGGCACGATTGCTACTGGGAAAAATCCTGTCACCCTTGTATGCGATTGAAGCAGCGGCGGAAGCAGTTTCTTCCCGTCGGTTTGATGCGATCCTGCTTGCGCCAGCCACGCGCGAATTATCACGTGTAGTGGTGGCAATGAATGCCATGATAGGCAAGATTCGTGGCTATCTGGATCAGGAAATCGGGAAAGCCGAGCAATACCGGCAGGAGGCTTACCATGATGCAGTTACCTCGCTGGATAATCGTCGTAGTCTGGATTTGCGATTTGCAGAGCTTCTGGCGGACGATGGTAGCTTCCTATCAGGAGCACTCGTTGCGATCCATTTGGATGATCTCAAAGACTATAACCTGAAGGCGGGCTATCAGGGCGGGGATGCGCTGCTGAGCGCGCTGGCGGAAGTGTTGCGCACTATTATGGGAGACCGTGCGCGCATCATGGCGCGTATGAATGGCGGGACACTCGCCGCACTTGTGCTGGATGTGCCGGAAATTGAGCTAGAACATTCGGTTAGATTGCTGCAGCACGCTGTCAAAGATGTATTGCAACAAAAGGATTATATGCAGGCACATGCAATCGGCGTGGCCGCATTCTCGGCAGGGGAGTCGCGAGGGGCGATTATGGCCCGCCTCGATATGGCGCTTGCTGCTGTACAGCACTTCCATGGTGATTCGGTGCAGTTTAGACGAGCAGCAGATGGTGCGGGTCTTGAAACGGGGTCTACGGCATGGAAGCTTCTCCTGCAGGACGCACTGGATAATAAGGGATGGGTACTTTTTCGCCAGCCTGTCCGGTCGGTTGGGGGTGAGGGGGTAATTCATTACGAAGTCTTTGCGCGGATGGTGGGGCATGGAGAAGATTTGATTTCTGCCGGGCAATTTCTGCCTATGGCTCGTCGACATGGCGTGCTGGTTGAGGTTGAGCATGCCCTGCTGGAAATCATTCAGCGACGCCTGCAGTCACGGGATGAGGATGTTGCGATCGCTATTAATATTTCGCTCGACGGACTACTGGCAGATGCAGAGGGTAGGGGGCGTCTGGAAAAATTGATTGATAGCCTGCCTGCAACACGCAGACGTCGGCTGGCGCTGGAATTGTCCGAGTTTCAGATGGTTAGAATGCGCAGCGATGATATTCGATTTATTCGGGCGATGCGCGAGCAAGGATGTCAGCTGGGTATTGATCAATTTGGCTACGATGCAAATGCCCTTTCGGCAATTCGCGATCTGGTGCCGGATTATATTAAGTTGGATGGTGGATTGATTAGAGAAGTCGCCGCCACAAGTAGTAATCGCGAATATATCGATGCACTGGCAAAATTATGTGGTTCGCTGGGCGTGCAATTTATTGCGCAGGGGATTGAAACGGAGGCCATGGTTGCACTGGTTGGCGACCTTGGCGCAAACGGAGTGCAGGGTTACTGGGTAGGCAAACCGGCAGCCTGGCTGTAAGCGTTTTCCTGGATTCTGTTAAGAAATGTTTCGGTGGCAAGTGCGCATTGTACTTGCCATCGTCATTTTTAATTTTGTCCGCTCAAATAGTCTAAAATTCACAGAATTTTTCTGTTGCATTGCAACGGCTTAACAAAAGTCTGCTAATATCCTGCACTGTTTGACTGGCGAGTTAGTGCCGCAAGGTATAAATCAATACCCGCAGTTAAGAAGATATTAAGATTTTACTAATATTCCGACCGCATAAATGCTCTCGTCATGTGGTGCATTTAATCTGTGTAGGCTCGGTGAATGAATTGCAAACTTTGTAGAGGGTTCAACAAATGGACGTGAAAAACTTGAATATGCGTACATCTTGCGTGGCTGTTCTGGCAGCTTTCGCATCTGTGGTGGCATTTGCTGATAACGCCGAGCAGCAGCCTGGCCAGGCAGCAGCCAAGGGTAAGGCTTCCTATGAGCGCAATGCAGCAGCACGTGCGCCTGAGTTCGAAACCACAGGCCAGCAGTCGGCCGCGGCTTTTGCTGCCGGCCCGGTGTTTATCACCCCTAGCCTGACGCTGCAGGCAGGCCACAACGACAACCTGACAGGTGCAGTTGCTGGCGCCGAAGTGTCAACCAATGTGCTGAGCGTAGCGCCTGCTGCCACTGCTGATCTGACTGTCGATGGTGACCGTTACTCCCTGCAGTACAGCGGTTCCTTTGTTAAGTACGCCAGCAGCTCTGCTGACAACTTCAACATGAACAACCTGCTGCTGCAGGCACAAAATGTATTCTCGTCCCGTTTGAGCTCGACATCTACTGCCGGCGTGCTGTACACAGTCGATCCGCGCGGTTCCAATCAGTCAGGCCCGACCACCGAGCCAAATCGCTACCGTCAAGGCAGCCTGTCTGCTGACGTAGTCTACGGTGCAGAAGGTGCAGATGGTCGTCTGCAATTTTCTGCCAACACCGTCAACAAGCGCTATCTGAACAATCGCACTGTGACAGAAGTTCAAGATCGCGACGCCACCACCATTGATGGTAAGTTCTTCTACCGTGTTGCCCCCAAGACGCAAGCGTTTGTGGAGCTGGGTCGCACCAATTTCCGCTATCGTCAAAGTGCCGTTACGCAAGATACGCATGAAGACAAGGCCATGGTGGGTGTAACCTGGGAGGCGACCGCTTCGACTGCCGGTACGTTCAAAATTGGTTCGGCAAACAAGAAGTTCGAATCGGGCAAGGCATCCGGCCGTGAAGATTTTAGCGGCGTGAGCTGGGAAGGTGCGGTTCGCTGGACGCCCCTGTCGTACACCACTGTTGACGTCAATACCGCACGCGCAACCGCCGACTCCACCGGTGTGGGTGATTACCTGGTGAACAAGTCGCTGGGTGCAACCTGGACGCATAGCTGGAACACCTTTGTGAGCAGCCGTGTTGGCGCAAACCGTACCAACACCGAGTTTGTGCGCGGTGGTCGTGAAGATACCGTCAAACAAACAGTGCTGGGCGTGGACTACAAGATCCAGCGCTGGCTGAAGGCTGGTGTGGATTACACCCATGAAAAGCGTGATTCCAGCGATGTGAATTCGCCGTACACCAAGAACGTGTTTATGGTTAGCCTGACAGGTACCCTGTAATCAGGTAAGGTGTAATATGCAGAGGGCCAGCCAGCGGTTGGCTCTCTGTCATTTGGTCGGATCACATTCAATTGTCACATATTTAGTGACATACTTACCTGTTAGTACACAATCTCATGGACAAGGGTGGTATGAAGTCTGGCATCTTTAAGTTTCTCCTGACCGGTGCATGTGCACTTGTTCTGTCTATTTCTACACTGGCTGCAGATTCTGCGCGTGCAAGTGGCGATGGCAAGCGCGACGGTAATGTTGCGGTATCTGATCGATCTGGTGGTAGTCAAGCGGGTTTGTCGAATTACAAACTGGGCTCGGGCGATGTCGTCACCATTCGTGTGTTTGGCGAAGACGAGTTGAGCCGTGAGCGTATACGCCTGACCGATGCGGGTACGGTACCCTATCCGGTGCTGGGTGAAGTGCGAGTCAAGGGCATGACAGTGGGTGACCTCGAGCGCATGATTACCGATGGCCTGCGCGGAAAGTATCTGAAAAACCCCCGTGTAGCCGTTCTGATTGACGAATATCGTCCTTTTTATATTAATGGCATGGTGGCATCGCCTGGTGGATACCAGTGGCAGCCGGGCTTGACTGTTCTTAAAGCGGCAGCACTGGCTGGTGGCTTCAAGGAACGTGCCGATAAAGATAAAATTTTCGTGATCCGCGCAGAGGATCCGCAAGGTCAGGCCGCGTTGGTTAAAACTGGCGATATGGTTCAGCCAGGTGACATCCTGACTGTTAAAGAAAGCTTTTTCTAAGCGCTTTTCTTCAGCTATTTATTAAATAGTCGATAATTTATGAGTTCACATATGTCATCTCACACTCACAATCCGAGTGCAGCCGCCTCGGGTCGCCATATCGAATTTGCAGAACACAGTGAAGCTAGCGCCGAGCTGCTGGAATACTGGCGTAGCATTACCAAGCGCAAGTGGCCCATTCTGGGCTTTACATTGGCCGCTGCTGTGGTCGCCACAGCCATCAGCTTTGCGCTGACACCGGTGTATAAGTCCACCAATACCATGCTGATTGAGTCAACCAAAGCCAAGGTGCTGTCGGTTGAAGAGGTGTATTCGGGTATCTCCGCCAATCGCGAATACTTCGAAACACAAAAAGAAATCATCTCTTCCAAAGAAGTAGCGGTGAAAACCATCAAGGCGCTGCAATTGTGGAATTATGCCGAGTTCGATCCGCGTAAAAAGAAGGGCTTGATCGACTCAATACTGGGTGGAGATGTGGACGGTGCTCAAGCTTGGACAGAAGACCGCCTAGCAAACGCAGTATATGGTAAGTTTGCGAAAAGCTTGACCATCGAGCTGGTGCGTTTGAGCCAACTGGTGAAGATCAGTTTTGAATCCAGCGATCCGCAGCTAGCAGCACTGGTGGCCAACAAAGTTGGCGAAGTGTATGTCGATAGTGATCGCGAAGCCCGTTTTGGCATGACGCAGGGCGCCAACCAGTGGTTGAATGGTCGTCTGGAATCGCTGCGCGCCAAACTGGATACCTCCGAAAAAGCGTTGCAGGCTTTCCGTGAAAAAGAAGGCATTATTGCGCTGAAATCAGATGCACAAGGCGGTGCCAGCAACCAGATTGCCGACGTCACCAGCATGCTGGTGAGCGCCCGTATGCGCCGCGCGGAGGCAGAAAACGCCTATAAGCAGGTAAAGTCGGTTCGCAATGGTGACTATCGCTCTGTCCCGTCGGTGGTGAATAATTCGCTGGTCATGGATGCGTTGCGTTCGGAAAGTGAAGCAGAACGCGCGGTCTCCGATTTGTCGCAACGCTATGGCCCGGAACATCCCAAAATGGTGCAGGCCGAAGCGCAGTTGAAGAGTGCCCGCGAAATCACCCAGCGTCAGATCCAGACCGTGGTATCCAGCCTGACCCAGGCATACGAAGTAGCAGCTGGTACCGAGCGTAGCCTGGAGCAAAGTCTGAATCAGGCACGTGGTTCGGTGGTAGACCTGAACCGCAAGGAAGTCCAGTTGGGTGCACTGGAGCGCGAAGTCAATGCCAATCGCCAGCTGTTTGATATGTTTATGAACCGCGCCAAGCAAACCGGCGCATCTGATGATCTGCAAAGCGCTGTAGCGCGTTCGGTTGATCCTGCGCGCATTCAGGGCACTCCGATCAAACCACAAAAGCCGCAGATAGTGGCGATTGCGGCCTTGCTTGCTTTACTTCTGGGGGCATCTGTATCGCTGTTGCTTGATCGACTGGATAACCGCCTGAATTCGACTGACGAAGTTGAACGTAAACTCAAGTTCCCGCTGCTGACTGGTGTGCCGCTGTTTGCCAAGTCTACCCGTCAGGAGTCGGCCTACCTAGTGGAAAAGGAACCCAAGTCAATATACTCGGAAGCGGTGTTTACTGCACGTACCGGTATTTTGTTGTCATCTATTGATTTGTCGCATCGCACTATTTTGGTGACATCCAGCGTGCCGGCCGAAGGTAAAACCACCTTCTCGCTGAATCTGGCGCTGGCCATGTCGCATACCCGCAAGACCTTGCTGATTGATGCAGACATGCGTCGTCCGACTGTTGCCAAGTCGATGGAACTGGATATGCTCAGGCCCGGCTTGTCGCAGCTGGTGGCCGGTACAGCCAAGCTGGACGAATGTATTCAGGTGACGGGCGAATCTGGCCTGCACGTGATTGCCGCAGGTGCCATTCCGCCGAATCCGCTGGAAATTTTGCTGTCCAACCGTTTCAAGGAAATGCTGTCCGGATTGAGCGAGCAATACGATATGATTCTCATCGATTCGCCGCCGGTTGATCTGGTGAGTGATTCGCTGGTCATCGCGCCGCTGTGTTCCAATACCATTTTCGTCACCAAGTCTGATGCAACGCCGTACCAGCTGGCGCGCAAGAGCTTGCTGCGCCTGAATGCTGCCGGTGCCAATATTCTGGGTGTGGCGCTTAGCCATCTGGATTTTGAGCGTGCCGAGCGTTATTACGGCCAGACCAGTACCTATGGTTCTTATGGCGCTGGTTATTATGGTGCGGCATACGGTGGCCGGACATATGGTGCGGATACCAAAACAAGCTAATGTGCGGACAACGTTGATTGGTCAGTGTCCAAGATGATTGATTTGCATTGTCACTTGCTCCCGGGGGTCGATGATGGCCCCCGCGACATGAAAGAGGCTGTCGCGCTGTGCAAGGCGTCCTATGTGGATGGCGTTCGCATGGCGGTGGCTACATCGCACGTTTATCCCGCACGCTGGGATAATCGTGCGCCTTCCTTGCGGCCTGTTTTTGAACAATTGAAGCAGGCCATTGGGGAGGCCGGTATTCCGCTCGAGTTACGTATGGGCGGAGAAGTCCGCTTTGGCGATGATATTTTGCCGTTGCTCGATAAAGAGGAGATTCCATTCCTGGGCCATGACGGAAAATATCATGTTATGTTGCTGGAGTTTCCTGATGCGGGTATTCCGGTCGGGAGCGACGCCCTAGTTCGCCATCTGCTGGGCCGTGGCATCCGGCCACTGATTGCCCATCCCGAACGCAACGAGGCCGTCAAGGCCAAACCTGAGCGTCTCTATCCTTTTCTGGATATTGGCTGCTGGGTGCAGCTGACTGCCGGGTCGGTACTGGGACAGTTTGGCAAAACAGCCAAGTCAGTGGCGTTCAAGTTAATGGAAATGGATGCCGTTAACGTGCTGGCCAGTGATTGTCACAATCTTGAATATCGACCCCCCAATATGGGCGAGGCGTGCAAAGTCATCGTCAAGCAGTTTGGTGCCGACTATTGCGATGTGCTGGTCAACAGAAACCCTGCACGTATTGCCGGAATAGCCGCATGAAACGGCTATTCAGATTGAGTACTGCCGTATGGTTTGTGCTCCTGCTCGCTATTCTCCTGCTATTTGTGTATCCGACACTCCGGCGTGGCTGGTACGATCTGACCACGCTGAAACACAGGCAGTATATTGAGTTCTGGATGACCCATCCGGCAGCCAGCATCAATCCGGAAGCCTGGGAGTCCGCGCGGATCGATTTAAGTGCCGCGTCGGAGGCCTGCCCGGAAGTTGCACAATTTAAGATAGATTTGGCACAGTTGTCCTACACGCAAGCGATGCGAGTATGGGCGATTCCGGTGTTGCGTGATGCATACCTGCGGAATGCACTGCCCGAGGTGCGCAAGGCCATGCAGCAGCGCGTGGTGGCAGGTAATATTGCTGCGATGCTTGTACAGATCAAAGCGTACACCGGCGTGGTCGATGAGGAGTTTGCGCGTGCGCTGGATCGGGCTCTGCGTAATTCCCCCAATGATCCTTCCGTGATTGCTTCCTTGCTGGATTCACTCTGGCAGACCTACCCCTTGCTCAAGCCCGCGCAGCGCAAGATACTGAATGAATTGCGCGAGCGCATGCTGATGATCGATCCCGTTCGGCTGGGGCAAATTGCAGCCAGCCATCCTACCTACTAATCTGCACTATATTTCAACGGTATCCGTTGCAAAGGGTGTGCAGTGCAGATGGCTCAGCATGTTCACATATGGCGCAGTGTGCGCCTTGCAGCACTATGCACCGTCAGTATGCTCAGCGCTGTAGCGAGTCTGACAGATTTTTCGTCCGGCCAGCTGAGTATGGCTAGCCGACGCTGGGGGCCAGCCGCCGTGCGGCGCCTATATGCCTGGCAGGAAATGGATCGCGATCTGCGCAAACAGTATCCCGACCTCGCTGCAACACTGGCGGGAGCTCAGGGAACACGCGCTGAAGATCAGGTATTAAAGTCTATCAATACGTTTATGGCGCGTATTCCTTACTACACCGACTGGAATCACTGGGGTGTTGAAGACTATTGGTCTACGCCATTCGAATTTGTGGGTTCCAATGGCGGCGATTGTGAAGATTATGTGATTGCCAAGTATTTTTCGCTGAAAGAAGTGGGTATGCCGGTCGGGCGGATGCGGCTGGCCAATGTGCGTGCACTGCGCTTTAACGAGCGCCATATGGTGCTTGCATATTACTCAACGCCAGATGCCGATCCGCTCATTCTCGATAATCTGACAGGCGAAGACATTCGCCCTGCCTCGCAGCGTAATGATCTTGAAGTGGTATACATGTTTAATGACGACGATTTCTGGGATCAGAGAGGCCAGCAAAAAGGCGTTGCCAAGCAAATTCGCCTTTGGCAGGATCTGCAGCGCCGCATAGACGCCGAGAGCAAACTCTAGTTATTTAAATTTTTAGCTAATTCGGGATATTGTGACGTTTGATGATTGGTACCGCATCACCCTTGCCGGTGATGCATTTTTAGTGCTGACGATGGCGCTGATCACTCAGGGCTATCTGTTTTTTACGGGCCCCGCAAAGCTGGCACGGCTGGCACTATTCGAGTTTTGGCTGGCGGCCAGCCTGGTGGTTGCCAGTAAATTTGCCTACTGGGCATGGGGTTTTGGGCTGACGGTGATTGATTTCAAGGGGCTCAGCGGGCATTCAATGCTATCTGCTGCAGTCTACCCCATGCTGCTATGCGTGCTGACGCGAGACTTGGGTGCCCACAGGCCGACGATCTGGATAGGATGGTTAGGTGGTTGGACGGTTGCGCTGTGCATCGGTTATTCACGCTTGTGCACATACGTTCATTCGCCTTCTGAAGTCGTTTTGGGATTGCTGGTGGGAACTATATTTAGCTTGGTGTTCTGTATACGATTGCTTGGTGCAAACGAGAGATTGGGACAATTTCGCCCTGCGATGATAGCCTGGTTGGTAGCATTGAGCGTCGCGACCAGTCAGCTATATGGAAAAGTGGCACCTTTTAACGATGCGATTATAGAGCATGCTTCAAAATATGCCGCCCAATCCTGTGTAAACAGAGCTGGGCGACGCGAATGTCAATGGTAAGCGAATGCCACCTGTAATCATTACAGCAGGGCAAGAATCTCGGCTGTTTTTGCCTGCATCAGCGCGGGATTGGCGCGGGATTCGACATTCAAGCGAATCACCGGCTCTGTATTGCTACTGCGCAGATTAAAGCGCCAGTCTGCAAACGACATGCTCAGTCCATCTACTGTTTCAATAGATAAAGCCTCAGCTTCGTAGGTGTCTCGTACCGCTTGCAAGGACGCCGCTGCGTTGGCTACTTTCCGGTTGATTTCGCCAGACGATGGATAGGCAGCAATGCGCTCTGCTACCATGGAAGACAAGGATTGCTGACCGCGGCTCATCAGCTCAATCACCAGTAGCCAGGGAATCATGCCGCTATCGCAGTAGGCAAAGTCGCGGAAGTAGTGGTGAGCGCTCATTTCGCCACCGTAGATGGCATTTTCGAGGCGCATCCGTTCCTTGATAAAGGCATGGCCCGTCTTGCTTTGTACGGGGATACCCTGCGCCGCCTCTACCACATCAATGGTGTTCCAGGTGAGGCGCGGATCGTGAATGATCTTGCTGCCCGGTTGCTTTTGCAGGAAGGCTTCGGCCAGCAGACCGACAATATAGTAACCCTCGATAAACTCGCCACGCTCATCAAACAGGAAGCAACGGTCAAAATCGCCATCCCACGCAATGCCGAGGTGCGCACTATGGGCTATGACCGCATTGCTAGTATCCGCGCGGCATTCGGGGAGAAGAGGGTTAGGAATCCCATTGGGGAAGGTACCATCCGCTTCGTGATGTACCTTGATAAATTCTACAGGAACCGCCGCCTGCTTAAAGCGAGCTTCCAGTGCATCAATCACATGACCTGCTGCGCCATTGCCTGCATTGACAACCAGTTTCAAGGGTTGCAAAGCCTTGAGGTCGACATAGGTAAGCAGGTGATCAATATAGGCATCTAGGATAGACTGCTGGGTCAGGGTGCCTTGATGGGTGGGTGCCGCAAATTGATTGGCCTCAGCCAGCCGTTGAATGTCACGTAATCCGGAGTCGCCCGATACCGGGATCGCTCCACCACGAACCAGCTTCATGCCGTTGTAGTCCATGGGATTGTGGCTGGCGGTGACCTCAATTGCGCCATCAACATCGAGGTGAAAGGCTGCAAAGTAGATTTCTTCGGTGCCAGTCATGCCGATGTCGATCACATCCGCGCCTGAATCCATCAAGCCACGAGCCAGCGACAGCTTCAGAGATTCACTGGTTAAGCGGACATCGCCACCCACCGCGACTTTTTTGGGCTTGAACCATTCACCATACGCCCGACCAATGCGATAGGCGATATCATCATTTAACTCGTCGCCAAGCTGGCCACGGATATCATAGGCTTTGAAACAGGATAAAGTTGTCATCGTAGGATTTCGCAAGTAAAAATTAACGGGGGTATCCGCACATTTTACCAGCGAAGGGATGACAGGCGCGCGACTACGACGCGGCTAATGGCGAAATTTTATCCAATAGAACAATACGGATACGACCAGCACACATGCACCCCCGAGGAAGGGGAGCAACCTCATACGCTTAAGACGTTTCTGTTCGGTTGTACGGCGTGACACGACATACTTATGCTCACCTGTCTGCTGCAGCCGTTGAGCCAATCGTGCATCGTCTTCTACCTTGCGCTTTTCCTGGCGGTGAAGGGCATAACGGGCTTGCAGCTCGGCTGCGCGCAACTCTAGATAGCGCGCCTTGGCGTGATTATGTTCACCCTTTGCCTCTGCAAAGGCGCGAGCTTGCAGGGCACGATCTACCTTGCCAAGTTGTACTTCCTTACTGGCAAGCGCAAAAAAATCCGATTCTTTCATGTACGACACGTGAGTAGCCTGAAGCAGATATACGGGGGAAAAGCATTGAACCGGGTGAATTATAATCCGGAATGGCTTAAAAATACATTGTCATAAAATGACAGTTTTGCGGAAGAAGCGTGGCAGACTCCTCCTTGACAAGGAAGGAGTCCGAAAGTTTACACCGAAAAATACTGTTGTGAATGGAAATGCACTGATTCATCCGCCAGAATGTCTGCCGGGGTGGCCCAGCGCCAATCTGCGTGCTGATCTTGCTCCGGTAGCTTCAAGATTGCCGAATCAACGACAACTTCGTGAGCAAGTACAACATAGTGCGTACCAAACCCCGGCAATTTTCCGGCATTGGTATCGTAAAAATGCTCGTAGGCTCCGTAAAAGGGGAAATCACGTCTATGTAGACGCACACCAAGCTCTGCTTCGCTGATCCGGGTGAATGCCTCGTCCAGCGTTTCGTTTTTACGGATACAGCCACCCGGCACAAACCAGTACCCTGCAGCAGGCTCATTGTTACGCATGCCCAGCAGTACGTGTCCCTGCTCATTTTTAACGATCAGATCAATCGACACCAGCGGCGTACTTGCCACCACCTGCATAAACTGCGGTAGTGGCAAGCGCTTGCCCTTGGATGGGACGATAATATCCATTAAGCTTTGCGCCCGTATACGTCTTCGAAGCGGACAATATCGTCCTCGCCCAGATATCCGCCTGACTGGACTTCGATCAGCTCAAGCGGGAACTTACCCGGATTTTCCAGACGGTGGGTCACACCCAGCGGGATATAGGTAGACTGATTTTCGGTCAGCAACAGATCCTGATCGCCATTAATAACGCGGGCAGTGCCCTTCACCACAATCCAGTGCTCTGCACGATGGTAGTGCATTTGCAGGCTGAGTGAGGCGCCCGGATTCACGATAATGCGCTTTACCTGGAAGCGTTCGCCCGAATCGATACCTTCGTAGCTGCCCCATGGGCGGAAGACCTTGCGATGCGTGACATGCTCGCTGCGACCGCTTTTCTGGATACGTTCAACGATCTTTTTAACGTCCTGCACTTTATCTTTGTGGGCAACCAGTACAGCATCTGAGGTTTCAACCACAACCAGATCATCCACACCCAGCACTGCCACCATCCGGCTTTCGGCGCGCACATAGCTATTGTGTGACGCTTCTGCCATCACATCACCAATCAACTGATTGCCATCGGCATCAGCGGTGCTGATCTCTGCCAGGGCAGACCACGAGCCAATATCGCTCCACCCCAGGCCTGCGGCTTTAACCACGGCTGCATGCTTGGTGTGTTCCATGACTGCATAGTCAATTGAGTCGGACGGGCAGGATTCGAATGCAGTTTTACCCAGGCGCAAGAAATCCAGATCACGCACGCCTTCTGCCACGGCAGTTTGCACTGCTTGCAACATTGCAGGCTGGAACTGGCCCAGTTCGCGCAGGTAGATGTCAGCGCGGAACATGAACATGCCACTGTTCCAGAAATAGTCGCCACTTGCCACAAAGGCCGCAGCACGCTCGACGTCTGGCTTTTCAACAAATGCGGCGACGTTAAATGCCTGCGCTGAGGAAGTAAGTGCCGCGCCTGTTTTGATATAACCGTAGCCGGTATGCGGGCTGGTCGGCTCGATACCGAATGTCACCAGCTTGCCAGACTGAGCTAGGGGCAGGGCGCTGGACACCAACGACTTGAAAACCTCGCCATGCTCGATGACATGGTCTGACGGCAGTACCAGCATAACGGCGTCAGGATCAGACTCCAGAGCCAGCAGGGCAGCAGCAGCCACGGCCGGGGCGGTGTTTTTGCCCATCGGTTCCAGCACGATCCGGGCATTGTTCACGCCAATGGCGCGCAGTTGTTCAGCAACCAGAAAACGCTGTTCCTGATTGGAGATGAGAATGGGTGAGGCGACATCGGCCAAGCCTGACAATCGACTGGAGGTTTGTTGTAACAGTGTATCTGATCCGTACAGGTTTAAAAACTGCTTGGGATAGGCGCCGCGAGACAGTGGCCACATGCGTGTACCAGAGCCGCCACAAAGGATGATAGGGGTGATCAAGATCTATACTCCTGATAGAAATATTTTACGAAATGCTTTAAAAGCTACAGTTTAAACTGAAAGTTTTGCCATTGCATGGCATCCCAAGGCAAACATTGCTTACTGCTGACGAGCGAAGCGATCCGACGATAATGAAATCGATGAATTGATGCCCCAATCGCTTCCATACCCGTAGAGAAATGTATGTTAATCGGCCAGCAATCTTTTTAGGCCATCCCCCAAACTAACATATTTAAATGCACCCAGCATATTAATTAGTTCGATATTCTCTGTAGCAGAGTGCACGATATCGCCTTCTCGGGCAGTCTGATAATCCACCTTGATAGCCTTGCCGGTGGACAGACCGAGCTCTGCAATCACTTGATTCAAAGTAATGCGGGTGCCTGTGCCGACATTGACGACGCCTTCACCATCTGTAAGCAGGGCACGGCAGTTGGCCTCTGCAATATCGCCGACATAGATGAAGTCGCGGGTTTGTTCCCCATCGCCAAACACGGTCAATGGCTTATCGGCCAAAATGCGATCCTTGAAGATGGAGAGCACGCCAGCGTAAGGCGAGCGAGGGTCTTGGCGTGGGCCATAGACATTGAAGTAACGCATGCCTAGGCACTTAACGCCATATAACTGGCTGAAGAGGTGAGCATACTGATCATTGATGAGTTTTTCGAGTCCATAGGGTGAGGCTGGATTTGGCTCTGAAGCTTCGTTCAGTGGCAGATGCACTGGCTGGCCATACACAGCTGCTGATGAGGCATAAACAAAGCGAGCCACGCAGGCATGCCGTGCGGCATCAAGTACATTGATAAAGCCGGCAATATTGCGCTCCGCTGAGGTCGCAGGCTGATCAATCGAGGCTTGCACTGAAACTTGGGCGGCAAGATGTAGTACCCGACTCACGCCCTTCATGGCGCGAGCTACGTCGACTGAATTGCGGATGTCGCCTTGCATAAATTCAAGCGCGGGATGATCGGGCAGGTTCTCACGCTTGCCAGTGGAAAGATCATCGAGCACGCGCACGGAAAGGCCGCGTTGCAAGAGGGCATCAACGGTGTGGGAACCGATAAAACCGGCACCGCCGGTGATGAGTATAAGGCTATTCATCTTGTAAACCTATGCTTATATTTGCTTGTCTACGAAATCAGTAAGTTGTTACTTATTTTTCCGGCTAAAAAAAAGCTGCTTTACCGCATGAAATGCAAATAAGGTGTTGGTAACCAGATATCTCTTCCATAGTCTTCTAGGTTCCGAGCACAGTCGATGAAACCATTCAAGGCCATTCCTTTGCATCCACAGCGGCGCACGCTGAATTGTACCTGCATGATAATCAAATGCGGCGCCAACTCCGACCATAACAGCATTGATATTGTTCCGATGCTGCTCCATCCACTTTTCTTGTTTTGGGCAGCCAAGACCAACCCAAACAATCCTTGCTCCGGATTCATTAATTTGATCTATAATTTGCTGATCTTCTTCGTCTGAAAGATCACGATAGGGCGGAGAGTAGAATCCTGCAAGCACCATGTCGGGAAACTCAGTGCGTAACTTTTCAGCAAGCAAGGAAAGTGTCTTTTGGCTTCCGCCATATAAATACATGGAAATGCCTTCGGTGCTTGCCTTTTTGCAACACTCCCACATCAAATCCGGTCCGTTTATGCGATCTTGTTTGTTATTTTCGATCTTTCGAATTAACCATGCAACAGGAAAACCATCGGCAGTTGCCATATCCGCATTGTGCAGAACATACTGAAATTCTTTATCACTTTTCGCAGTTACAACCGAGTGCGTATTACAAATACATACAACCTTGGATTCCCTAGCTTTAGCCCAGGTAAAAATTCTGGATACAGCTATTTCCCACGTAAGATTATCAATCGGCGATCCGATAATATTGGTAGTGTGCCGGTTACTCATTTATTGGATGCCTTTCATTTTTAATGTTTTTTTATATATTTCAATAAGTTGCTGGTAGTTCGCTTCTGGCGTGAAATACGATTCATAGCGAAGTCTCGCATTTCTGCCCATCTCTGAAACCGCATCGGGATTTTCATTCGCCCAAATAATTTTTTTTACCAAATCATTTGGGTTATTCGGCTCGAAAAGTAGACCCGTAACCCCATCCTGAACCAGATCTGCAAGAGCACCAAGCCTGCTTGCAATGACAGGAACGGCAGAGGCATACGCTTCCAAAATAGTCATTGGCATGTTTTCATAGCAAATGCTAGGTAAGATCAGCATCTTTGATTGCTGCATTGAAAATCTTACTTCTTGGGCGGAAAGATTGCCTAATCGTTTAATATTGGCGATGCCACTAAGTTGCTGATCTTCGGGGCCAGATCCTGCAACTTTAAATAAGCTATCCGCGCATTGGACTGCAGCATCACGCAGAACTGAAATACCTTTTTCAATAGAAAGTCGACCAACAAACAGGAATCCAACCTTATCTGTCGAATTGCCATTCACATTTAAATCAGGTGCGAAATTGGGTTTGACTGAAATTTTCTTCTCAGGTAATCCACCAGCAATATATTTTGATTTACTGAAATCGCTAAGTGCAATGTATTGATCTACTTTTTCATGATAAGTACCCAGCGTACGATGAATTTCTAGCATTGCCGTCAACACGGTACTCTGCGCTACAGAATTTCGATAGCAGCCGCGCATAGCGCCTCGCCATGGACTTCTCCCAAGACAATCTTCGCATATTTTACCTTCGCGCAGGAAGATTGCTTGTGGGCAAAGTAGACGAAAGTTATGTAACGTTTGGACAATAGGAATATTGCTCTTGTGGGCAAGCCAGTAGATTGACGGCGAAATAAGTGGGAAGGTATTGTGGGCATGAATAATATCTGGCTTAAAATCCCCAATCTCATAAGATACTTCAGAGTATGCTTTATTTGACCAGATGGTATTAATCGCAAGCGCTATTTTGCCATGCATTGAAATCTCATGGTTATCTCTTGTGTAAATACGCACATCATGGCCGCGCTCCGTTAAAAGAGCGATCTCATTTTCTACGACACTGTCTTCACCACCTTTGTGCTGATACTGGTTGTGAATGATGAGTATTTTATAAGCCATGCTTTAGTGCTTTTCGAATGCCGGTTGAGAAGTTCTGGACCATATTTTCCAATGTATAGCGGTGAGCGGATGCAAGACACTCATTGCGCATTGACAGCAATTTTGTGTCATCATTTAGTAGTTTGGTTACTGCATCGCAAAATGCGAATTCCGTATTATCAGTAATTAATCCATTTATGCCGTTTTCTAAGTAGGCGATCTCCGGGGAGTGAAGTCCGCAATCGGTAGTGATTAATGGTGTTCCTGTTGCGAAAGAATCAAGGATACTCAAGCCAACCAAGCCTGGGTTAATAATTAGCTTAGAAATTTTAATTAGCTTTATTTTTTCAATTCCGTGTTGCTCCTTAACCCATGTGCACCATTTCTGCCTGTTGGTACACTGTTCTTCAATGTATGAAGCCATTGGGCCATTTCCAATAATTATCAAATGGAATTCGGGTATGTCTTTCCTGATTCTATCTGCGCATGCGAATAGAAAGTCCAAACGCTTTTCTTGATAGAGTGATCCAATAAAAACGCCAATATTACTGGATTCAATCCCCAGTCTTATCTTGGTGTTTTCTAGGTCGCTCTGTCTTAAGGATTGAGTTTGATTTAGTATATTTTTGGTGTCTATTGCATTTTCTACATTTGTAATTCTTTGCGCTGGGTAGTTTTTGCTTATTAATATTTCGGAACTCATTTTTGTGTATGAGAAAAACCAGCGTGTTCTTCTTGTGAGGTGGTATTTTAAAATTGATTTAAAGGTGCTTTGATTTTGCAAGTCACGACCATGCCCCCAGAAACATATTTTGCTTTTAAATGGGCTAAATAAAAGAAGGTAATTTAAGAGGAGCTTATTTTCTTGGGTGAGAATAATTAAATCCGGTTTAATATCGATAATATTCTTTAGGATTGGTTGGATTACAACATTTGAATTAAATAGGTAAATGTTTTTTATAAATGTACCAAATTCTAATGCGCCGCTATCATGTTTTTGCAGTTCATTTTTGTTACACTGACCATATATTACCTGCAGGTTGATTCCGTGCGTCAATAGATCTGTACGCAGCATTTCGAAAAATGCTACACGATAATCAGTCATGCGACGTTGAATTATCAAAACGTTAAACATTTCTATTTCCTAATGCAGAGCATGCAGCATCATAGATTCCTTTGGCTGCATTTTCATAAGTATATTCTTTTACCGCAGTAAGGCTTGCTCTTGAGAAGCTTTCCCATAGATGATTGTCTATAAGTAATTTTGCACAGTGTTCTGACCAGACTTTTTCATCCAACGGTAGGATGTAACCATTTTGCGCATCGATGATAATCTCATTTGAACATCCTGCCATTGGGGTCGTGATCGTAGGTGTGCCTGCAGCGCAAGCTTCGTTGGCCACTATACCCCAGGGATCCCAGGCTGTTGGAAAAAGTAAGATCTTTGCCGATGCATACGCATGTGGCAGGCTTTCTTGTTGCAAAAATCCCGCAAAGTCAACATGTAGATGTTGTTTGTATTGATTTGCTTTTGATTGCATTTCTGATAATAGCTGGCCGCTACCTATGCAAAGCAATGATATTTTTCGATTAAGAATTATAGAAGTTCTATATCCTACATCAATGGCAAATAGTGGATTTTTTATAGGATCAAATCTCCCGCTAAAGATTAGATCATATCTTCTATTTCCCTGCGTGGAGTTTTTCAATGTCTTTCTGAAGAGCTCATTATTGGCGCATAGGTGGGATTTAAAAATGGCTGTTTCATTAATCCCATATTTTTTAAAGAGTCTGATGCTGCCATTTGATGCGCCAATAAATGCCTTAGTATGTTTAAATAGAAATTTCCTTATTGCTCTGTGAATCGGGGATAAATTATTTTCCGATTCTATTGTTCCATCTGTCATTGCAATATGGGGGATTCCATTAATTAGCGCGTACATTGCTGCCAATATTTGAGCAGGATTGTATCCGGTCGTAATAATTACGTCTGACTTGGCTCTCTTTAGGGATGAAATGATGCCAAGGTTTAAGTGTATGAATTTACTGTTTATCTTGATTGCAACTCCGGGTAGTGTGTCATATTTGAACTCAAATGACTCTTTGTCGATATTCCAATCACGATTTGCTTCGTTGTGGGCTAAAAAAATACATCGCAATGAAGTTGGGTAATTGAGGGAAAGTGCATTCCATACCTTTACTCTGTAGGGGGGAGCTATATTTGTTACAATAGATATGATCATGTTATTTGTTGCCATGTTTCAATATTTTTGCTCAATGGGTGGGTGTTCTTCATTTCTTTGGTGGGTTTGTCTTTTTTGGCAGCTCATTCCAAATATCACTCCATTCAGGAGAGTCCAGAATGAGAGTGGTAGCATCCATCCAATTAGTACGACTGAACTAATTACTTGCAAAAGCCATAGTGAAAATACCAAGGGCAATAGTGGTTCTGAATGGCGTAGGTTCGATATTTTTGAGAGGCAATTTATTGTTGATGTGATAATTATGATCATTGCCATTACCCCGGAAATGCCAGTTTCAACGAGCATTTGTATATAAGCGCTTTCAAATGTTGGTAGGAATAATCCACTGGTTGCTCGCCAAAATTCTTCCGGGAGTGTATTCAAGTTCTCGGTGAAAAAGGACTGAAAGCCATAGCCAATAAAGAAATGATTCCTGAAAATGTCTAATCCAATCTCCCATAGTGGAGTGCGGCCAGTGAAGTTAAGGTCACGACCAAATAAAGGCAATATAATTGCTAGGCTAGGTAATAAAACAAATAGCGATAGTGAGAGATTGAAGAGAGTTTTTTTTATGGAGCCACCTTTTGCAATGTTTTGTGTAACTGAGTAAACAAATGGCGTTAAGATGATAAATGTAGCAGCGTCGGATGCTAACACCATCAAGTAGCTAATCACTGCAGAAAGTATTCTCTTTCTGAAGGGAGTGTCTTTAAGAATTAGATATCGCAACGTCATTAAGGAATAAAAGGCGCCAGCAGAGAGCTTGTGGGGGAAGATTGCAGTTAATGAGTCTCCACCAAATATACTTTCTCGATCACTTGGATCATGGAACGTGACAAGTTCGCTACTAATTGGAAACGCAATCAATAGATATACCATTGATATTTTGAATAGTATATCTAGGCCAGTAGTAATTTGTTGTGGATTTTCTTCGCCAATTGCCGTTCCAAGTGTCATTAAGCTCCAGGCGAAAAATATAGCACTGATTGTGGTCAGCGGCTTTGTAGCATTGAAAATTGACAATGCGATTAAAAAATAAGCAAAGTTTACTATTGAATAATGCTTTCTAAGTTCAGGTGTTGCTTTTCTAAAGTAGGCTAAACGTATAGAGTAAATCGCAACGCCAAGCTGGAATATAATGCTTATTAAGTTGTACTCTCCAAGCTTTAATTCTATACCTAAATCAGTAAGTCTTGTATGTATGCCAAATGCAAACATTAACATCAATACTATCAAGGGGCTCCGTGTAGTATTGGGAGTTAATGGATTTCTTTTTGTATTAAACATAAATGTACCTTGGATCGCGGATCTTAATTTGGGTAGGTATCCAAACTTTATGATTGTGCCCTAGCCAGTATTCTGGTGCTATCGTAATAGCATTGACTTCTGATAATAATGATGCGGTTAAGGAGAATGTACTGTTGGAGCAAATTATATTTTCAGAGCTGGCAATGAAAATAAAATCTGCTAGCTCATTGCTTGACCTGTACTCGATATCTTTTATGTCGGAAAATTTTTCTTTGCACCAATTTATATCGTCAGTGATAATATATGTCTTTTCGATAGTGGCGGAGGTCAAGTTGTAAAAGTGTTTGATTGCGCTTCTGTAATAGCCTTCGTCTAGTGTTAGATTGCTTAATCCATGAGTTGTAAAGTTTAAATAGTCTCCTCTTCGTATGTGAATGGTGAGGCTTTTGTGGGGGATTGGATTCGATTTCTCTTGGGTTTTTGTTAAATTCTCATTTATCTTGAGATTTTTAAAGCTTTCCTTATCAAGTAGAGAGGTGAAGTTCTGAAAGTACATTTTTTCTGCGATGCAGATCGGCAATAGACCCTGTTTCATGATTGGATCGCCTGTAAATTCTTCGTTTTGCGGTCTATTTACGGATCGCTCCCTACAATAGTGGAATATCCTTAAGTGTTTAGCTATGGGGGTAAGGAGCAGCGGAAAAACAATTTTGCGAATAAATTTTTCAAAATATTTTGACTTGATCCCAAGTCCAATTCTTTGGGGCTCTAATAGTTGAATTGCTTGCTTGCATCCAATTGCAGCAATGTAGGCGTTAGGGTATAGCATTCTTAGTGCAGCTATCTGAATAAGTTGGTTGCCCAGGCGACCCTCACCCGAAAATAGTACGAGTTTTATATTTGAATTCATGATTACGACTCAATTCTCAAGTGTGGAAGATCTCTAAGTTGAAGTGATGGACTTCAGTGCTCGGTTAATTATTGTCTTTTTATCCCGAATTCGAATGTTTATATATATCCAGTTTGTGGTTGCAATAATTTTTCGAATTGCTAATTTTATTATGCTTTGCTGTTTAATGAGTTGAGTGATTGTCTCATTTGGTGTTAATTCATAAAGTTCATTTTCAACATACGCTGCAAGTTGTTTTTTGTTTAAGTTTTTGATATGAAAGAATTCGGTTTCATTCTTAAAATAATTTTCGTTTGGTTTTGAATCGGCGCCTCGCTGATGATCTAAATGTACAATGCTAAAGCTATGCAGCATATACATTGGGTAACCAAGTTTTCTGAGGCGCACATGAAATTCAGTATCCTCCCATCCATAGCTAATCATTTTTTTATTGAAGCCACCGCAGCTTATCGCGATTTCTGCATTAAAAAGAATAACTCCCCCATTAAGAATGTGAGGGGTTGCATCTTTATAAGATTTCGCATCTCTTATATTAGTAAAATTACTGAAATTACTAAAGTCGAGTGTTTCAATAATGAACTCTTTAGTTTTGCCTGTGATGTTTGTACAAATCTGATTGTAAGGTAGTACAACTTGAAATGTGCTATTTTCAATAATATTTACGCCTAATGAAATTGCTTTTGATGAAATCAACACGTCTGCATCATAGACACAGCATATTTTGTGTTGCCTAATCTTTAGTCCGTGATTGATAGCCAATGACTTGCAAAAGGATGTGTCGCTTTGTTGCCAAACGTATCGACAATTTCCTTTTAGTGCTAAGTCCTTTGCTTTCTGTTCATCTGATTGTTCGATTACAATTATCTCACTTTCTGTAAATTCTTGAGAAAGTTGCCGAATGACTGTAGATAGATTAATCAATCTGTCTTTGCTATCAATACGAATAGGAATAATGAATGTGATTTTCACGATTGCTCCTTGAGAACTTTCTTTAAATGCATTGCAGCTACAAGAATTACACAGATTTCGGTAATGATGGATGTGAGTATGAGACCATTCGTTTTCATAGTGTCAATCAATATTGTGCCTGTGGCAATACTTGTTATTGCCCCACTAATGGTTGTGTACAAGAATTTTTTCCCTTGACCGCTCGCAATTAATCCGTGAGTACCAATAGTGTGTGAAATTGCAGATAAAATAGGTAGTACGGATAGTTTTCGGATAATTTCGGCAGCATCTTTGAAATTGCTGCCGAATAATACCGATGTAATTTGGTTTGCAAATAGAATGCATCCCGATGAAAAGAAAATTGCAATTAATATGTGAACTAGTAAAATTTTTTTCAGATGATCTGCGGGGGATTTGGAGTTCTTCAATTGCTGACTGATTAGCGGTAAGATTACTGTTGTCAGGGGGGCTATAATTGCAAAGAAAAGTTTTATAACTCTGTCGGCCGCGGTGTAGTTGGATATTTCCTCGACTGATAGGGTGCTTGCTGCGTATGTTAGAATGATATTGGTATAGATTTGAATGGATATGAGTGTGGCAAAGATGGGGGCTGATTCTTTTAATACAGTAAGTATTGAACTAATGCCCACGGGGGTTAATTGGGCTCCTATTTTAACTGATTGGACACCATTTATTATGCTGGCGAGTGTGAATGGTAATGCCATTAATGCAGAAGCTAAAATGACATCTTTGGGGGATTTAACTGTCAAGAAGATTACAGGAAGAATGGTGAATCTGGCTGCAACATTTGGCCACGCGGATATTCTTGAATATCCTTTGCCTTGTAGAAACCATGTTGTGCTTAGCGTGCAGCCTATAAGCATAGGGATTGATGCCAGTGTGCAATCCCATGTCAATTGAGTGGCATTTGACAATTTAAGATTTATTATCAAGGCAATGATGGCTATGCAAAAGAAGAAAAGCCTGACTGTGATCGCTGCGGTGAAGATTTTATGCGATTCTGTTGTTGTGCTAATTGCAATCAGTCTTGTGCAGCTGTTGTTAATGCCAAATTCTGCAATTGTCATCGCAGTTGTAATATATGCTAGGGAAATGCTGTATATGCCAAACGACTCAGTTCCTAAGCTGCGCGCAAGGATGGGGGTAATGAATAAGGGGAAAAGATATCCGGCGTACTGAGATATACTCACCCAAAGTAAATCGCGTTTATAACTCATTTATGTACGCCGGCTACCAATGTTATTCTACTGATACTGAAGTTTTATGGCCGTGCTCACGCAGCAGTGCATATTGGGTTGCGTTATTTAAATCACTTTCCACCATCTCCTTACACATCTCCTGCACCGTAATTTCCGGCACCCAGCCGAGCTTAGCCTTGGCCTTGGCGGGATCGCCCAGTAGGGTATCCACTTCAGCAGGGCGGAAATAGCGCGGATCAATCCGCATGATTACATCGCCAACCTTCAGTGCGGGCGCCTTGTCACCGGTAATGGATTTGATCACAGCATGTTCTTCCACGCCGGTGCCCACAAATTCCAGCTCAATACCCAGATGTTCGGCAGACCAGGTAATAAACTGGCGCACGCTGTACTGTACACCGGTAGCAATCACAAAATCATCCGGTTGATCTTGCTGCAGCATCATCCATTGCATGCGCACGTAGTCTTTCGCATGGCCCCAGTCGCGTAGCGAATCGATATTGCCCATATACAGGCATTTTTCCAGGCCCTGGGCGATATTGGCGAGGCCCCGGGTAATCTTGCGGGTGACAAAGGTTTCGCCACGACGTGGTGATTCGTGGTTAAACAGAATGCCGTTACAGGCGTACATGCCATAGGCTTCGCGGTAATTAACCGTAATCCAGTAGGCGTACATTTTGGCGACGGCATAGGGGCTGCGTGGGTAGAAGGGAGTGGTTTCCTTCTGCGGGATTTCTTGCACCAGGCCGTACAGCTCGCTAGTGGAGGCTTGATAGAAGCGCGTCTTCTTTTCCAGACCCAGGAAACGGATGGCCTCCAGCAAACGCAGGGTACCCATGGCATCGACATCGGCCGTGTATTCCGGCGACTCAAAGCTCACTGCCACATGCGATTGTGCGCCGAGGTTGTACACTTCGTCCGGTTGTACTTCCTTGATAATGCGGGTGAGGTTGGAGCTATCGGTCAGATCGCCATAGTGCAGCTTGAAGCGGCTATTTTCGATATGCGGATCTTCGTAAATATGGTCGACACGTTGTGTATTGAAACTGGATGCACGACGCTTGATGCCATGTACTTCATAGCCTTTTTCCAGCAGAAATTCGGCCAGATAAGAGCCATCCTGACCTGTGATGCCGGTAATAAGCGCGACTTTGCGTTGGGACATGATCTGTTTCCTGATTATGTAATCGAATATTAGTAAAAATTAAACAAACTTGGCGGATTCGTATGCCAGACGGATACCTGCTTCTAACCCCACCTTGGCCTTAAAGCCCAGGGCATTCAGGCGCGAGACATCCAGTAGCTTGCGCGGCGTGCCATCTGGTTTGCTGGTATCAAAGGTCAGCTTGCCTTCAAACCCCACCACCTTGCAGACTGTGTGTGCCAGTTCGGCAATGCTGAGGTCGTCACCGCAACCAATATTCACCAGCGGGCCATCATAATTGTTCTGCATCAGGTGGACACAGGCATCGGCCAGATCATCCACATACAGGAATTCACGACGCGGCGTGCCCGTTCCCCATACCACCAGTTCGGCATCGCCACGCTGCTTGGCTTCGTGTGCCTTACGGATCAGGGCGGGCAACACATGACTATTGTTGAGATCGTAATTGTCGTTGGGGCCGTACAGATTGGTTGGCATGACGCTGACATACTGGCGACCGTATTGACTATTGTAAGCTTCGCACAGTTTGATCCCGGCAATCTTGGCAATGGCGTAGGGCTCGTTGGTCGGCTCTAGTTCACCGGTCAGCAGATAGTCTTCCTTGATCGGCTGCTGGCTGTTGCGTGGGTAAATGCAGCTGGAACCCAGGAACATCAGGCGTTGTACGCCTGCCAGATGCGCGGCATGAATCAGATTGCATTCAATCATCAGATTTTGATAGATGAATTCACCGCGATATACGTTATTAGCCTGAATACCGCCGACTTTAGCCGCTGCGATAAACACATAATCGGGCTTTTCCTCGGCCATAAAGTCTTGAACCGCAGACTGATTCAGCAAATCCAGTTCGCTGCGGGTGCGGGTGATGATATTGCTGTAGCCAGCACGTTGCAGGCTGCGCACAATGGCACTGCCAGCCATGCCGCGATGACCACATACAAAAATCTTGCTGTCGGTTTTCATGAGTGAACCTTTTGGAAGCCAATAATTATACAAAATTAATTTGTTACTTAGTAAGCGTTTTTGTGAACAAAACCTTTGAAGATAGTCTTGAAAACGATGCTCAGATCCAGCCACAATGACCAGTTTTCCAAGTAGTACAAATCGTAGTCGACACGTGCTTTCATTTTGACTACGGTTTCTGTTTCGCCACGCAAGCCATTGATTTGCGCCCATCCGGTAATGCCGGGTTTCATTTTGTGGCGCAGCATGTAGCGTGGAATGAGTTCTTTGTAATGATCGTTATGCTGAATGGCATGCGGGCGCGGGCCGACAATGCTCATTCGGCCTTGCAACACATTGATAAACTGTGGCAACTCATCCAGGCTGGATCGGCGCAGGAAGCTGCCAATCGGCGTCAGGCGGGTATCGTTTTTGGTGGCCTGAGTCACTGTGTTGTCCGCTTCTGCATGTACTTTCATGCTACGGAATTTGTACACCACAATTTCCTCGCCATTCCAGCCATGGCGCTTTTGTTTGAATAGCACGGGGCCGGGCGAGGTGAGTTTTACGGCCAGCGCAATGCCCAGTAAAACGGGGCTGATCAGAATCAGAATCAAGGTAGCCAGTACGTAGTCCTCGAGCACCTTCACCAGTCGATTGGTACCAATGAGAGAGGATGACGAGATATCCATCATCGGCACGCCGAGGATAAAGGTCACGCCGTGGTTCAGCAGCTTGTAAGTAAGCATGTCCGGCACCACGCGGATATTGGCTGTGCTATGACGCAGGGCATGCAAAATTTTGGGGACATGTGCGCCGTCGTGAACCGAGAGATTGATCCAGACTTCGTCAAATCCGCCGTTGGCTGAGAGCTCGTCGATTGCATCCAGATCATGCGCGTCAACTGTGCGGGTAATTTGGTAGCCTGTCCACGATGAGCCACGGGCGCGCTTGGTCAGATCGTTGGTCATGGGGCCGCGGCCGACCACCAGTACGTCACGGGTGTTAAACCCCCGGCGGCTGAGCCAGCGTAGAGCCGCCGACATGGCAAAGCGTTCGATGATCAAGCCAATGAGCATGGCAAACAGCCATACACCCACAAAGGCGCGCGAGTAATGCTGGGCGTGCTGGCTAAAGAACAACCATGCCAGGAGTGCAAAACAGGTAATGAGCCAGGATACTTTTACGCGAGCCAGTACAGCCAGCCACGAACTGCCGCGCATGGACTGGTAGACGCTGTAGGACGTAATCGCCATAAACAGGCTGGTTGCAAGAACAAGGGTGTCCTGAGGCGCAGTCATCCGCACTTCGCCGAAGCGGACGAGGTTGGCGATCGCTGCGCTGATCCATACAACAATGACATCAAGAATGAGAATGGTCTTACTGATAAATAGCGTGCTGCTTCGTGTTTTGCTCATACTTAACCCAATATCATATTTTGGTTGATGCTATATAAAAGTTTAGATTGTTGTTTGCATATTCTGTGTAGCTGGGCACGTGCATTGTGTAAGCGCAAATCAACTTGAGCATATATCTTAACTGGACATATGAGCAAACTGGTGGCGCCAAGTGGTTGCTGTTACAGCTACAGTACATCTGCATAGGGTAATGCAGGCTAAAAGATCAAAGTACAACACAGTGTTGCAAGAACATATGCTACGGTTCGCGTGACGCCCCACGCGGCAATGCTATCTCGGCAGAGACAAGTGTAGTCGGACTACAATAGGTTTGGCTTATTTACGAAGCGCGTATTCTTGCATATTTTTATTTCATTTAATAGAACAACGCAGTGTAAAGGTTTTCACTGAAATACTATTAGATATTCATAATATACTTCAGCGGTCTGGTTCGCATGAAAATCCTGATCAAATTGGCGCACTGACGTTTTGAATGGAAAGGCAAACGCATGCGGATATGTCGGCAGTGCAAGCATTTCTTGATCACGCATGATGCGCAGGCACCTTATGGGTGCAATGTGATGGGCTTTAAAAGCAAGCTGCTACCGGCACAGCTGGTGCGGGATGCGTCTGGCGAGAGGTGCCACTACTTTGAAGCAAAGGGGAGGCGGGAGGACAAGGCTTCTGCAGTGAAGCAACTCGTCCCCCGAAACGGATAAGCGGATTGTGTTACTGCATGCCGCTGTGGCGCAGCAGGGCATCTATCTGCGGCATACGGCCACGGAAGGCGACAAAACTCTCCAATGCGGGTCGGCTACCGCCCACTGCTAGAATTTCTTTACGGAAGCGTTCGCCGGTTTGCTGGGTGTGTTCCGGTGCTTCCTCGAATGCCGCGTATGCATCTGCAGATAATACTTCTGCCCATTTGTAGCTGTAGTAACCTGCTGCGTACCCACCTGCAAAGATATGCGAAAAGCTGTTGGCGAAGCGCGTATTCTCGGGCGGGAAGTTGACAGCCACTTCTGCACGCACGGTATCAAGCACCGACCGTACCGTTTGCGTCGATGGGTTGAAGTCACCATGCAGTGTCATGTCAAACAAGCCAAATTCCAGCTGGCGTGCGCTAAACATGCCGCTCTGGTAGTTTTTGGCGGCCAGCATTTTGTCGAACAGTGCGCGGGGCAGGTGGTCGCCAGTGTCGATATGTGCGGTCATCTGCTGCACGCGTGCCCATTCCCAGCAGAAATTCTCCATAAACTGGCTGGGTAGCTCGACCGCATCCCATTCCACGCCATTGATACCGGATACACCCTGTACGCCCACTTCTGTCAGCAGCAGGTGCAGGCCATGACCCATCTCATGGAAGAGGGTAATCACTTCGTCGTGGCTAAAGGTGGCCGGTTTGCCCGACTGTCCGCGTCCAAAATTGCACGTGAGATAGGCAATGGGGGTTTGTGTCGTGCCGTTGGCCAGATCCCGCCGATTGCGGCATTCATCCATCCACGCGCCGCCACGTTTTGCATCGCGCGCATACAAATCCAGATAAAACTGTCCGACCAGTTTGCCGGCTGCATCTTCCAGGCGATAGAAACGCACATCTGCATGCCAGCTTGGCGCATGGTCTTCGCAGATGGTGAGGCCATACAGATCGTGAATCACGCTGAACAGGCCATCGAGCACTTTGGGTTCGGTAAAGTACTGTTTGACCTCTTGCTCCGAGAAGCTGTAACGCGCTTCTTTCAGCTTTTCCGAGGTATAGGCAATATCCCACGCTTGCAGGTCTGGCGTGGCGAGGGTGTCGCGGGCAAAAGCTTCCAGTTCCTGGCGGTCTTTTTGCGCAAACGGCTTAATGCGGGCGGCAAGGTCACGCAGAAAGGTCAGAACTTTGGCGGGTGACTCCGCCATTTTGGTTTCGAGTGACAGGTCGGCATAGGTATTAAATCCCAGCAACTGCGCCATTTCTGTCTTGAGTGCCAGAATGCGGTCAATCAGCGGGCCATTGTCGAGATCCGCCTTGCCGAATTCGCTGGCGCGAGTCATATAGGCGCGGTACATGCGTTCGCGTAGCGAGCGATCCTGGGCAAACTGCATGACAGGCAGATAGCAAGGCATATGCAGGCTGAGGCTATAACCGGATTTTCCATTGGCTTCTGCACGAGCCTTGCACATGGACAGGATATCGTCCGGGACGCCGGCCAGCTCGCTTTCTGTCGCGAGGTATTCAAATGAATCTGTGGCATCAAGCAGGTGTTGCTCGAACGAGGCGGACAGTTGCGCGAGTTCTGCGCTGATCTCGGCAAAACGCTGTTTGCCGGCCTCATCCAGTTCGGCGCCCCCCAAACGGAAGTCGCGCAATGTGTTGGTCAGCACTTTGCGTCGAGCGGGGCTCCAGCTAGCGAAGTCCGGATGCGCGACCAGCTTCTTATAGCCATTCAGCAAGGCCAGATTTTGCGAAACCTCGGTACTAAACTGCGCCAGCTTGGGCAAATTGGCGTTATAGGCTTCGCGCAGCGCAGGGGTATTCACCACTGCCTGCAAATGGGACACCTGATTCCATGCCCGATACAGTGTCTCGCTTGCATCATCCATCGGGACAACATACGAATCCCAGTCAGGGTTCTCGATCTTGGCCGCAATATCAATTGCTTCGCGTGCACGTGCAAGCAAGGTATCCAATGCCTCGGTCACATGCTCGGGGCGAATGGTGTCGAAATGCGGCAGGCCGGATTGATCGAGAAGTGGATTGCTGATCATGCGTGTTCCTTCTGGGAATGTAGATGTACTCGGTTCACTATCAGGTGGGGGTGCGCTTGGCAGATTCAACTGAGCGGGATGATACGTCGTATGCTCATGCGTAAGCGGAGAAGCAGGGATGCATCGTATATACTCCGGCATCTGAACATTATTATATGGGTGGCATGATGGCAATCAGGGCGTTTTGCGGTGTGGTGCCGGAATTGGCAGACGGCGCGTGGGTGGATGAATCAGCCCAGGTGTTTGGCGATGTGAAACTCGGCGAAAATGCGTCGGTCTGGCCGGGCGCCATTATCCGTGCGGACGTAAACAGTGTGCGCATCGGCAAGGATTCCAATGTTCAGGATCTGGCCTGTCTGCATGTAACACACAAGCGCCCGGAAGATCCCGAGGGCGCACCATTGGTCATTGGCGAACGGGTCACTATCGGCCATTCTGTTGTGCTGCACGGCTGCACCATTGGCGACGAATGCCTGATTGGTATTGGCACCATTGTTCTGGATCGTGCCGTGATTGAACCGCGCGTGATGGTGGGAGCCGGTTCCTTAGTGCCACCGGGCAAGGTGCTGAAGTCAGGGCATCTGTACCTCGGTCGTCCTGTGAAGGAAGTGCGTGCGCTGACCGAGGATGAAATGTCGCATCTGGCCTATTCCGCACAGCACTACGTGCGGTTGATGAACAAGCATCGCAATGGTGGCTGATTGGATTGAGTGCGCAGTATCCACATCGAGGGAGCCCGGGCGGGGCTCCCTTTTGCATGATGGCGCCTGGCTTACATCTGCCGGAATAAATGTGAGTACGCCCGGCTGACTGCAATTTTTTCAGCGCGGCTACGTAAAAACAGGGTGACTTTACCTGTGGCATCCCGCTTGGCTTCGCGGATTTCACGGACATTGATCACGGTTGAGCGGTGTACCTGCCAGAAGAAATCCGGATCCAGTTGTTCCATCAATTCCTTTAGTGGCGTCCGAATCAGGTATTCACTGTCCGCTGTAATCACTGAAGTATATTTGTCGGTGGACTGGAAATAACAGACATCCTCCACGGCAACCATGTGAATATCCTGGCCGATACTGGCGCGAATCCAGCTCAATTTGGGGCTGCTCAGAAGTGGGGCTGCATGTCCCAGCGCTTGTTTGAGTTGGGCAATTAATTGCTGGTTGGTTCGCGGGGCATGGCTGGCCAGCTGATCTTTCAGCTTGGTAATGCTTCGCGCCAAGCGTTCTTCTGCCACGGGCTTCAAGATGTAATCAACCGCATCCTGTTCAAATGCCTGCACCGCAAATTCGTCGTATGCAGTGATAAACACATAATGCACATCGCCGACGCTGGCGGCTACATCCAGGCCGGATAGTCCCGGCATCTGGATATCCAGAAAGGCGATATCCGGCTGATATTCACCCAGGGCGGCGCGTGCTTCCAGGCCATTTTTGCAGCAGGCGAGGATTTTCAGCTCGGGCCACATGCGGCTCAGCGTCTGACGCAAATGTTCCAGAAGGTTGGGTTCATCATCTGCCAGAATGGCTGTCGGAGATTGAAGTTCGTTCATGTTCTGAGCGGCTCGTTGCTTAACGGTATGGAGATGGAGGCGGTGATACCGCCATTCTGGTTTTCTGCAAGCTGCATGCGAGCTTGACCCGCGTATAAGGTGGCGAGTCTTTCGCGAATATTCTGTAGTGCCACGCCATTGCCGCCCGCACTCTGGCCAAAGCCCATGCCATTATCCTGAACAGCAATCACAATTTGATTGCCGCGCACTGTGGCGTCGACCAGGATATGGCCGCCCTCTACCTTGGGTTCGATCCCATGCTTGATGGCATTCTCGACCAGGGGTTGTATGAGCATGGGGGCGAGAGGATGCTGATTCAGTTCATCCGGGCAATTCAGGGTGTACGTGAGGCGTTCGTGCATCCGGATTTTCTGGATGCCCAGATAGGCGTTCAACAGCTCCATTTCCTGCTTGATGGTGCCTTGATGATGACGGGTACGTGTCAGCGATGCGCGCAGGTAACCATTCAAATGCGCCAGCATGGCTTTGGCATCATCCGGGCTGAGGTCGATCAGGCTATGTAGATTCGCCAGTGTATTGAACAGGAAATGGGGTTCGATCTGGGCTTGCAGCATATTCAGCTGCGATTGAATCAACTGCTTTTCTTGCAGAGCAGTCTTGGTTTTTTCCTGTTCGTAGTTGGCCTCAACGCGATTGGCATGTTCGCGCGCCCACAGCATGGTGGAGATGAGGCTGGATATCGAAAGCATCACTGCGAAGATATTAAACACCTTTCGCAGCAGATCCTGCATGGGCAGGTGGAGATAGCGGATGGGAAATTGCGGAAGTAAATGCAGAAAATCGCGAAACGGCTCGAAATTAAGTGCGATATTCAGCATGGAGCCCAGCAACGCACCGCCCAGCACCGATACAACCACACGCGGCATATTGCTGGGTGCAGTACGGGCGCTGAATTGATGCAGCAGCCAATAATTGGCGCAACCAATCAGAAATGTGGTGAGAAATGCCCGCCACATCGGGCCTTGGTTCATAAAGCCCAACCCTGCACCAAGCAAGATGCAGGAGAAAAAAAGTGTAAAGAGCGGGTGACTGAAAAAGGATCGTGTCATCGGGGATCAGTGGTCTGCTCCGATGCAGACTAACGAAAGCGTCAGTCTAACTTATCCGCAAATACCTTGGCGAGGTGACCGCCTGCAATGCTGCGTGAAGACGACGGCTTGCGGACGATGCTGCTGCTCATCTTGACGGGGACGGCTTGCGTTGCGGGCACCACAGATTGTTTGGCGACTTCGGTTGTGCGGCGGCAAAACTGCATGGGGCTGAACATGATGACTGCTCCTATCCGATCTGCTTCGATGGCGTAACAATAATTTGCTTCTCGAAGCAGGAGGAGCGGGGTGCGACGAATTGCAAAAGAACCGGGATCAGTTGCATTCAGTTGCGATAGAAGTGAATGAGAATGGCGTGAGGTGTCAGCGCTTGGGACGAAAGACCTGTTTGTTGGCATAGAATGCGGCATCCTGCTCTGGCCAGAATCCCGGTATGCCTGATAGCGGCAGGACAGGTAGGCGCGGCGCATTTGCTTGAGTCAGTGTCGGTAGTTGCCCGGCCAGAAATTGATCGGCCTGATCGCGTTGCATGGCGGGCTGCTGTAGGAAGAACGCGGGTTCTACGGGCATGCCTATGACCTTGGCGGTGATGCCGGGGTAGGGGGCAACCGCTTTTTCAAGCAGTGCATGGCCAATGATCAGGGCAGTGATGTGGTGTGACCATGCTGCGCGGTGTGTCACAAACAGACTATGCCAGTCATGCTGGATGATGGCCTGCCACAGTGTTGCATCCGCATAGGGAATCACGACGCCAGATTCATCCAGCAATGTAAGCGTATCCCGCCCCTCGGTGCGCTGCGAGCCGGATTGCGTTGCGATTTCTGACATGTGCAGGCGATTCATGGCGCGTTTGCTTGTCGGCCACCCCATCCAGCACAGCGCATTAAAGAGATCATGCCAATTCTGGCTTCGCGTCGGTACCGCATCGTGGCGTGCAATGAAACGCTCGTAGCCATCCACCATACTGTCGCCGGGTACAAATGTAGGCAGATTCAACGGCGCAAGATGCGTTTGGGCGCACATATTCAAGGCCGCCAGATCGGGAAAGGTGGGCGTCTGTAACAGGCACAGCAGATCGTAGATGGAGCCGAACCATGGCGACGCATGATCAAGGCAGTGCCAGTCGGCAGTAGGTGAGGGTAACGCGGCAGCCATACAATGAAAAAGGTGCAAGGATACCCTTGCACCTTGATGTCAGACTAGATGTCGATCAAAGAACGGCAAGTGCGGCTGCGTAATTGGGTTCGTCCGCAATTTCCGACACCATTTCCGCGTGCAGGACTTTGTCCTCTGCGTCGAGCACCACTACGGCGCGAGCGGTGACACCGGCGAGTGGGCCGGCGGCAATCTCAACCCCATAGTTGCGGATGAATTCGCGACCACGCATGGTGGAGAGAGTATGTACGTTATTCAGACCCTCTGCACCGCAAAAACGCTTTTGCGCAAATGGCAGATCTGCAGAGATACACAGCACCACGGTATTGCTCAACTTGTCCGCCTCGGCATTGAACTTGCGTGTGGAGGTGGCGCAGGTCGGCGTGTCGATGCTCGGGAAAATGTTCAGGATCTTGCGCTTGCCAGCAAAACTGGCCAGCGTAACATCAGACAGATCTGCGCCCACCAGCGAAAACGCCGGAGCGACTTGGCCGACAGCTGGAAAATCGCCGTTTACGGGAATGGCGTTGCCGCGCAGTGTGACTGTGCTGGACATGTAGAACTCCTTGTGCGTGAAGAAATTGCTCGCTTATTCTTTGGGTGCGAGCATGACCTCCGCCATTTTGTCGTAATTCGGCTCGGAATTCACGTCCTGAACGAGTTCGGCGTACTGGACGATATCATCTTCGTCCATGGCCAGTAGCGCGGTGGCCATCATGCCCGACAAAGGAATATCGGTAATCATGACGCCGTAATCCTTGTGGAAGTCGCGTCCGCGCAGGGTAGAAAGCAGGGTGATCTTGCGGAAATCTTCGACAGCAATCACGCGGGCAAGCGCATAAGGGGTATCGACAGATACAACAAAGATGCGAGTGCCTTCGAAGCTATCGGCGATGGCCTCCAGCTTGCGGGCGATACGCAGACCGATTTCGGTATCAATACTTGGAATGACAGCAATGATTTTGCGCTTGCCAATGAACTTGGACAGCGGCACATCGGCCAGCTGGGTATCAACCAGCATAAAACTGTGAGCGACATCGCCGGGGCGGGGGAATCGTCCGCCTACACCGATCGGTTCGCCATTAAGCAGAATGGTTGCCATCACGCATCTCCCTGAATTGGAATCCCCTGAAAGTATTGGCGCGACGGCCGCCGAAATCAAGGACGATCAGCGAGCCTGAGGGTAGAAGAGATACAACTGATACGCGCTGGACTTGAGCTGACCCATATCCAGACGAACAAAGACGTGCAAATCGGAACCGGCATTGAACGCAGCTGGCAGCGGAGAGGTGCGTCCATCCTGCTGTGGAGCGAGGTATTCCTTGGGTTGCAGTACGCGCCGCAGAACAATGTGATCTTGTTCGTCGGAGAGGGTCATTTCTAGCAGCGGCAGCGCCTGATCGAAACCGGCGAGGTTGCGAATGGTGGCGGTCAGCTGAACAATGGTCGGATCTTCCGGCAGATAGTTCAGTTCGCTCCAGTCGGTTCGAAGGAGTTCGGCGCGGGCGGGGAGTTCCAGTGTGCAGCCCATCTCCTGGCAGAATCGCTGCAGCCAGGGCTTGCTGCCCGGCAGTTGTACCGATATTTCTGTTCGGTACATGAAGGTGATTTGTCCTACCAGCACCATCAAGGCCAGAAAGGCCGGAATGCCCCACAGCCAGCGCCAGGGCGAGCGTGCTTTGGGGACGCGCAGCAAGGCTTCGTCTTCTGCAGTAAGAATGGGGCGATAGTCGCGATCTGTCCGGATAGCGGGGGATGCAGCTATCGGCTCCGGGTCGACATGGGACTCGTCAGTCTGGCTAGCCACAATGGGGGGTGGTGTTGGCTCCACCTCGGCGACAATGTCCGGCGTGATTTGATCATCCAGCTCGGCCAGATCAAGATGCGGCTCGATCCGTTCGGATTCGGTATGCCATTCTGGCGCCTCTTCCGGCAGGGCAGGGAGCGGGTCGGCTGTCCCGTTGCTTTGCAGCATGCTAAAGCCGGGCAAATCAAGCAGTGGATCTTGCGCAGTCACCACAAGGTCTGAGCTTGAGACTGCATCCGCCTGCTCGACAGTAATGCCTGAAACCTCGACGGTGTGCGCACCATCCGCTGCTGCTGCGGTATCTAAATCACGCTTCGCTAATTCGCTTTCAGCTACTTCGCTCTCGGCTGTGTCGCTGGCTGTTGGCCAGGTCAGCGGAGTGAAGACAGCGGCGGCGGGCTGGTCGTGCGCATGCTCGCCATCAGGGCTGCCACAGTCAGAATCGGCCTGATCCGGTGTATCGGCGTCAGGCAGCGTCTGGGCGAACGAGAAGTCTAGATTCGGTGTACCGCTGGGGAGTTCGTCCGTGGCGGGACTAGCCTCTGGCGCTGCATGAGTAGCGTCGGCAAGGGATGCTGGGTGCTCGCCATCATCACGAATGAGGGGGGAGGCTGGCGCATAGGATTGCGGCGCGAGGTCGGTCTGCGATGCACTATGTGTTGCGGTAGCTGTCGCCTCAGACGTGACCAGCGCCGGGCTTGCTATCGCTTCTACCGGACGGACATCTACAAAATGAGCTCGTGCATCAAATACGAACGCGCAACGGCCACACCGCACCTTTCCGCCGTGGGCAGACAGGTGGGCTTCATTGACACGGAAGCTCGTATGGCAGTTGGGGCAGCGAGTAACATTCGACATGGCCGCGATTTTAGCTGGAAACAGGGTGAACGTAGAGAGTCAAATCGGCGATTTTTAACAAAAAGGCCGGATCGTTCCGGCCTTGCAACAACTTGATTACGCCTTGCGTACACCGGCGAGGCGAACCCAGCCCTCACGCGTAGCAGAGACATGGATGTCGAAGTCGCGGCTGTAGATGCTGATAACCTCATCGGCTTGCTCGGCAAGGATGCCTGACAGCACGATTTTCCCGCCGCTACGGCAGCGTGCAGCGAGTAAGGGCTCCAGCATGCGCAGCGGGTTGGTCAGGATATTGGCGACCACGACATCGTATTGCTTGTCTGGTGCGGCATCTGGCAGGAAAAAAGACGCTTCGACGTGATTCTGCTCGGCGTTCTGGCGGCTGGCAGTCATGGCCTGTACGTCGATATCGACGCCATCTGTGTCACCAGCTCCCAGTAGGCGAGCGGCAATGGCCAGAATGCCTGATCCACAACCGTAATCCAGTACGGTTTCGCCACCCTTCAGTTCGGCATCGAGCCATTGCAGGCACAGCCAGGTGGTAGGATGGCTGCCGGTACCAAAGGCAAGGCCGGGATCCAGTGCCAGGTTGATCGCGCCCGGCGTCGCTTCGTGCCAAGTAGGGGTGATCCACAGACGGCCGGATACCTGAATCGGGTCGAACTGCGATTGCGTGAGGCGAACCCAGTCTTGCTCTTCAACCACCGTGACGGTGTGCTTATCCAGCTTGGCACCCGCCGCTTGTTCGGCAGCCAGCAGCATCAGTGCGGCATCTGCGTTTTCTTCCAGCAGGGCAACAACAATGCTCTCTTCCCATAATTGGTCGACTGGTTCACCGGGTTCGCCAAAGATGGGTTTTTCTTCATCGGTGCCAGCCAGGGCATCTTCAATGCTGACACTGAGTGCGCCAAGGTCAAACAGCGCATCAGACAGCTTTTCTGCGATTTCCGAGCGGGTGGTGATTCTGAGTTCCTGCCAGGGCATGGCCAGCTCCGTTTGGGTAATGGCCCGGATTCGCATACAGGGTCGAATCTCAGGCTGAAATACAAGAAAAAAGCCGGTCACAGACCGGCCTTGCGCATTCTACCACGGACTGCCCAAAAATCAGGCTTTACGCTCTGCGAGACGATGTTCGAGGTAATGGATGGAGGTGCCACCCTTTACAAATTCGCGATCGACAAACAGTTCCTGATGCAGCGGGATGTTGGTCTTGATGCCTTCTACCACCATTTCCGACAGCGCAATGCGCATGCGGGCAATGGCTTGATCGCGCGTGTCACCATAGGCGATCACTTTGCCAATCATTGAGTCATAGTTCGGTGGAACCATGTAACCCTGATAGATGTGCGAATCGACACGAATACCAGGGCCGCCCGGCGGGTGGTAGGTTGTGATGCGACCGGGGCTGGGCGTGAACTTGAACGGGTCTTCGGCATTGATACGGCACTCGATCGAGTGACCGCGCAGCTTGACCTGATCTTGCGTAAAGCGCAGCTTTTCGCCCGATGCAATGCGGATCTGTTCCTGAACGATATCGATACCGGTGATCAACTCGGTGACAGGGTGTTCCACCTGAACGCGGGTGTTCATTTCGATGAAGTAGAACTCGCCATTCTCGAACAGGAATTCGAAGGTACCCGCGCCGCGATAGCCAATTCGGCGACATGCCTCGGCACAAGCTTCGCCCACTTTACGGCGTTGCTCTTCCGTGATGCCGGGTGCTGGCGCTTCTTCGATGACCTTCTGGTGACGGCGTTGCATGGAACAATCGCGCTCGCCCAGATACACCGCATTGCCGTACTCGTCGGCCAGCACCTGAATTTCGATGTGGCGCGGGTTTTCCAGGAATTTTTCCATGTACACGGTCGGGTTGCCAAAGGCAGCACCGGCTTCGGTACGGGTCATTTCCACGGACTTGACGATTTCTTCTTCGGTGCGCACCACGCGCATGCCGCGACCACCACCACCACCGGCTGCCTTGATAATCACGGGCAGGCCAATGCGCTTGGTAATCTTGATGATTTCGGCGTTGTCATCCGGTAAGGCGCCGTCGGAGCCCGGTACGCACGGTACGCCTGCGGCCTTCATGGCATCCTTGGCGCTGACCTTGTCGCCCATCAGGCGAATAGATTCAGGGCGCGGGCCGATAAATACAAAACCGGACTGTTCGACGCGCTCGGCGAAGTCGGCATTTTCACTCAGAAAACCGTATCCCGGATGAATAGCCTGGGCGTCAGTGACTTCCGCCGCAGAGATAATGGCCGGAATATTCAGGTAAGACTGGGGACTCGGTGCCGGGCCAATACAGACAGACTCATCTGCCAGCTTGACGTACTTGGCTTCGCGATCCGCTTCCGAGTGAACGACAACAGTCTTGATGCCCATTTCGCGGCAGGCGCGCTGAATACGCAGCGCGATTTCGCCGCGATTGGCGATCAGAATTTTTTCAAACATGGGGCACTCCCGAGGTGACGCTGGATCAGCCGATGATGATCAGAGGTTCACCGTATTCGACCGGTTGGCCGTTTTCGACCAGAATGGCCTTCACGACGCCAGAGTGTTCGGCCTCGATTTCATTCAGGAGCTTCATGGCTTCGATAATGCAGATGGTGTCGCCCTTGTTGACTTGCTGGCCAACTTCGACAAATGCCTTGGCGCCCGGGCTTGGGGCACGATAGAAGGTGCCAACCATTGGGGACTTCTGGACGTCACCTGCAGGTGCGGCTGCTTCTGCGGGCGCTGCAGCGGCGGCCGGTGCTGCTGCGGGAGCGGCGGCCGGTGCGGCTGCATGATGCATTTGCGGCGCGGCATACATGATCGGAGCGTTCTGCGAGACCCGCGTGATACGCACTTTCTCTTCGCCCTCGGTGACTTCGATCTCGGCAATGCCGGACTCTTCTACGAGGTCGATCAACTTCTTCAGTTTGCGCAAATCCATGCTAGTCCTCTGAATTGGGTAATCGAGCCGCTCAGGCAGCTCGTTGTTTTTGGAGATAGGCGATGGCACTGCTCAATGCGTATTCGTATCCGCTGGCACCCAAACCACAGATCACGCCCACCGCGCGATCGGAAAAGTAAGAGTGATGGCGGAAGGGCTCGCGAGCGTGGACATTCGAGAGGTGAACCTCGATAAACGGAATGTTCACGCCAGTGAGTGCATCACGCAATGCAACGCTGGTGTGTGTGAAGGCAGCAGGATTGATGACGATAAATGCAGTTCCGTCGTCAAATGCTGCATGAATGCGCTCGATGAGCATTGCTTCACTATTGCTTTGAAAGGTGGTGCAGTCGATTCCGGCCGTTTGAGCGAGTGCAACCAGACGCGCGTCGATTGTGGCGAGCGTGTCAGCACCGTAGAATTGCGGCTCGCGCTTTCCCAGTAGGTTCAGATTTGGTCCGTGCAGGACTAAAATCCGACCGCAAGATTGCGCGGGTGAGGAATCGGTAGTTTGCATCATAGGGCTGCGAGTTTGCCGCAGTTCGAGACAAGATGTCTACAATTCAACGGATTTTTACTCAAACGCTTGTTTGAAGCAGTTGCTTGCTTCCTAGCGATATCAAGGCTTCGCAGAGTATTCTGCGTTTTTTGAATCATGCGCGAAATGTGTTCCAGTTTTGTGAAGTTGTGGTGAAATCGATGCAAATTCAGTCTGTTCAGGACAATGTCATGCAGCTTTCGGCGTTTGACTATCATCTGCCCGAATCGCTTATCGCCCAGTTTCCGCCCGAAGTACGTGGTGGAAGTCGATTAATGTATCTGGGTGCCAGCGATGTGTCGCCCGCTGATGCATTGTTTACTGATTTGCCTCAATTTCTGCGCAGTGGTGACCTGCTGGTGCTGAATGACACGCGGGTGATCAAGGCTCGCTTGCATGGCAGCAAGGAGAGTGGTGGCCAGATCGAGGCGCTGATTGAGCGCGTCGTGAATGAGTTCGACGCGCTGGCCATGATCCGGGCGAGTAAATCGCCCAAGCCGGGCAGTCGCGTATGTTTTGCCGGGAAATGGTGGGCCGACGTCACGGGGCGCGAGGGTGAGTTTTTCCAGCTTCGCTTTGTTGAGCCCGTACTGGACGTACTGGATCAAGTGGGTGAGTTACCCTTGCCGCCCTATATTGAACGCGAGGCATCTGATCATGATGCGGAGCGGTATCAGACAGTATTTGCCCGCGAAAAGGGGGCGGTTGCTGCGCCTACCGCCGGTCTGCATTTTACAGACGACATGTTCGCAAAGTTGGCGCAACTGGGGGTGACGCGCGCATTTGTCACCTTGCACGTGGGGGCGGGTACCTTCCAGCCAGTTCGCGTAGACGATATCCGTGATCACAAGATGCATCGTGAACGCTATCAGGTACCTGCAGATACAATTGCTGCCATCCGCGAAACGCGCGCCAAGGGTGGCCGCGTTGTGGTGGTGGGCACCACGGCCATGCGTGCGCTCGAATCAAGCTGTCGTTACGGTGAATTTGCCGATCCGGTTGGGGATACCGATATCTTTATCACACCCGGATTCCAGTTCAAGGTGGCCGATATGCTGCTCACAAACTTCCATCTGCCGAAGTCCACCCTGATGATGCTGGTGTCAGCATTTGCAGGTTACGAGCGAATCATGCAGGCTTATCATCACGCCGTTGAACGTCAGTACCGGTTTTTCAGCTTCGGGGATGCCATGTTGCTTGAGCGGCATGAGCATAAACCGTTGTAGTCAAAGGCGGTAAGGATATTTCAACGTCCTCTGATTTGGTAATGGATACACTGCCAGCATGTCCCTGATCTCTTCTCAAAGTGGGCCGCGAGTCGCGTTTGTGCCACATAACGCAGTTGGTCGCGATTTTATCGTGGGCGATTTGCATGGTTGCCGTCATGAGTTGTTCGAATTGCTCGGTCGTGTCGGCTTCCGTCCGGAAGCCGGTGATCGGCTCTTTGCGACTGGCGACCTGATTGATCGAGGCCCGGACTCGCCCGGTTGCCTGGCTTTGCTGCGGCAACCGTGGTTTTTCACGGTGATCGGTAATCATGAGCAAATGATTCTGCGTGCGCTTGATGAAGGCGATGCCAATATGATGGCGATGTCTGCTGCGAACGGAGGAAGCTGGGCAGTGCCGTGGATCATGCGGAAAGATCCGGTCTTGATGCGGATTGCGGCGGAACTGCGTACGCTGCCCAATGTGCTCGTCGTCGGGCCTGGCACCCGCACCCGGTTCAATGTAGTGCATGCGACATTATTGAAAACGCCAGCCGAAGATGAACTATTTGTCGATCGCGAGCTGGATGAAGGTCTCAAGGGGCATGACGCCAAGGCAGCTGACCGCATGATGTGGAGCCGCACACTGGCCGAGGAAGCGGGCAACGCCGCATTGCGCCGTGCGTCGCCTACCTGGCAGCAGGGGTTGTCATTAACCTATTGTGGTCATAATCCGGTTCCGTATCCTGTTATTCTGGCGTCGCACTGTCATATCGACACAGGCTCAGGCTATGAGGGAAATGTCGATATCGTCGGTGTCGATACGGGCGTGCCGATGCGTCTCACCATCGCGGAGCATAATAATGGTGATCCGATTTTTCATGATCTACTGGTCAATTGATTAGACTGGCCAGTTGATGTTTCAACCTTTGCGGTCCGGACTGTTTTCCGGCAACCGTTTTCGAGTACACGATGTCTGCTAATACTTTCGCTGCACCTGTTTCTTTCACGCCACCTGAAGGCGGATTGTCCTTTAAGCTTCACAAGACCAGCGGCAATGCGCGCCGCGCAACAGTTACCTTGAATCATGGCGTGGTTGAAACACCGGTATTCATGCCGGTCGGTACCTATGGCACGGTCAAGGCGATGTCACCTGTTGAGCTGAATGATATTGGCGCGCAGATTGTGCTCGGCAATACCTTCCACCTGTGGCTGCGTCCCGGGCTGGATGTGATCCGCAAGCACGATGGCCTGCACCGCTTCATGGGGTGGAGCAAGCCCATCCTGACAGATTCGGGTGGATTCCAGGTATTCAGCCTGGGTGATTTGCGCAAGATTAGCGAAGAGGGTGTGCGCTTTCAGTCGCCCATCAATGGCGACAAGCTGTTTCTGACGCCGGAAATCTCCATGCAGATCCAAACGGTGCTGAATTCCGATATCGCCATGATTTTTGATGAATGCACACCTTACCCTGCAACCGTGCACGAAGCCGCGCAATCGATGCGTCTGAGTCTGCGTTGGGCCAAGCGATCCATCGATGAATTCCGCAAGCTGGACAACCCCAATGCGCTATTCGGGATTGTGCAAGGCGGTATGCACGAAATCCTGCGCGATGAATCGCTGGATGGTCTGATTCAGCTCGACTTTCACGGTATGGCAATTGGTGGTTTGTCGGTAGGTGAGCCCAAAGAGGATTTCGCACGCATTCTGGCGCATACCGCACCCAAGCTGCCGGTGAACAAGCCTCGCTACCTGATGGGCGTTGGTACGCCGGAAGATCTGGTGTATGCGGTAGGGCAGGGGATCGATATGTTCGACTGCGTGATGCCAACCCGCAATGCCCGTAATGGCTGGTTGTTCACCCGGTTTGGCGATGTCAAAATCAAGAACGCCCGATACAAGGATGATACTGCACCGCTGGATGAAACCTGCAGTTGCTATGGTTGCCGCAATTTCAGCCGCGCGTATCTGCATCATTTGTTCCGTGCGGGTGAAATTCTCGGCGCACGCCTCAATACCATACACAATCTGCATTATTACCAGTGGCTGATGGCCGAAATGCGGCAAGCCATTGAAGCGGACGATTTCGCCGGATTCGTCACCCGTTTCCACGCGGATCGTGCGCGTGGTGCCTAGTTAATACGCACTGTCTGGCGGGCGATGAGCTGACAGTTCATCGCTCGCAACACCTCGCTGTATGATTTCTTCTGCTTGATAAACGGCATTCCAGCGCCATCTAGGGCTGAGTCGGTGCATGCGTCACGGCATTCGATACGCGGCAAAGCATGACAAGGCGAGCGACTCGCTCTAGAATGCGCCGTCCATTTAAAAGTGTCGACGTGCGTCCCAAGTACGCCGTTAGGTGCAATAACAGAGATACCGGGTAATTCAGATGCTGATTTCTTTTGCTTCCGCTGCACCTGCAGCCGCTGCTGCTTCTCCTGACATGATGGAAACCGTAAAGGGCATTCTGCCTCTGCTGGTCATCTTCGTGCTCTTTTACTTCATGATGATTCGCCCGCAGCAAAAAAAGATGAAGGAAACGGCTGACATGCTGAAGACCCTGCAAAAGGGGGATGAAGTTGTCACGAGTTCCGGTGTGCTGGCCAAGGTCAGCAAGCTGTCCGATGATTTCCTGACACTGGAAATCGCTGATGGTGTAGAAATTGTGGTTCAGCGTGCAGCCGTGGCTGCCAAGCTGGAAAAGGGCACGATCAAGGCCAAGCGCTAAGATCGTATACAGGGCCAGCATTCGCTGGCCTTTCTTGATTGTCTTTCCCCCGGGTTCATTTCCATGAATCGATATCCTCTGTGGAAATACGCCATTATTGTGCTGACACTTGTGTTCGGTACGATTTTCGCGGTTCCGAATATCTATGGCCGTAGTCCTGCACTGCAGGTGGCGGGTGTGCGCTCCGATGTGCTGGTGAACAACGACATCATGAAGCGGGTCGAGCAAAGCCTGGCAGAAGCCAAGGTCGACATTCGCTCCATGCATCTGGAGAAAAATAGCCTCAGCGTGCATCTGGTCAAAGCCGATCAGCAATTGCACGCCAGTGATCTGCTGCAAAAGGCGCTGGGCGACCAGTACGTGGTTGCGCAGAATACTGTGAGTGATGCGCCGGAATGGCTGAGCGGCTTTGGTGCCAAGCCGATGTCACTGGGTCTGGACTTGCGTGGCGGCGTACACTTCCTGCTCGAAGTCGACATGAAGGCTGCCATCGACAAAGCCTATGATCGTCTGGCGGGTGACGCCAAGCGTGAGCTGCGTGAGGCCAAGATTTACGCTGGTGCCATCAAGCGCGTCGGTCAGGTGGTCGAAGTACAGGTGCGTGATGCAGAGCTGGTTGACAAGGTTGTCGCCCAGATCGCCAAGAAGCTGCCTACCGTGCAAGCTGCACCGTTCAAGGGTGAAGGAAATAACCGCGTTGTACTGACCTATACGCAGCAAGAAATTCTGCGTATCCAGTCTGATGCTGTTCAGCAAAACGTGAGTGCACTGAATAAGCGTATTAACGAACTGGGCGTGGCCGAACCGCAAATTCAGCAACAGGGTGTCGACCGTATTTCGGTTGATCTGCCGGGGGTGAATGATCCAACACGTGCCAAGGAGCTGATTGGCCGTACTGCCGCGCTGGAAGTGCATCTGGTTGAAGACGATGCAGGCAAGCTGGCGGATGCAATGGCCGGTAATGTACCGCCGGGCTTTGTGCTGATGGACTACATGGAAGGCCGTGGTCGCAATACCAAGATTCTGCTGAAGAAAGATATCGAGCTGACCGGCGACAATATCAATGATGCACAGACTGGTTTCAATGACCGCAACGAACCGGCCGTTCATGTCCGTCTGGATTCTGCTGGTGCCTCGATCTTCCGTCAGGTCAGCCGCGAAAATCTGAAAAAGCGTCTGGCCATGGTGCTGGTTGAAAAGGGCAAGGGCGAAGTCGTGACCGCGCCAGTCATTCAGCAGGAGCTGGGTGCCAACTTCTCCATCAGCGGTGCCATGGATACGATCGAAGCCAATAACATCGCCATTCTGCTGCGCTCGGGTTCGCTCGCCGCACCGATGAATGTGGTGGAAGAGCGTTCCGTTGGCCCGTCGCTGGGTGCTGAAAATATCACCAAGGGCTTTACTGCGACGCTGTATGGCTTCGGCGCCGTGGTGGTGTTCATGCTGATCTACTATCGCGCCTTCGGCTTTACCGCTGCCATTGCGCTGGCGGCCAATCTGATTTTCCTGGTGGCCATGCTGTCGCTTCTCGGCGTGGTGCTGACTCTGCCGGGTATTGCGGCCATTGCGCTGACACTGGGTATGGCGATTGACTCCAACGTGCTGATCAATGAGCGTATCCGCGAAGAAATTCGCGCAGGCATGTCACCGCATGCCTCGATCAAGGCAGGTTATGAGCATGCATGGGCCACCATTCTTGACTCCAACATCACCACCTTGGTTGTGGGCGTGTCGCTGCTGATCTTCGGTTCCGGTGCGATTCGTGGATTTGCATGGGTACACTGTATGGGTATTCTGACCTCGATGTTCAGCGCGGTGTTCCTGTCGCGTGGCGTGGTCAGTCTGATCTATGGCTATCGCCGTAAGCTGCAGTCGCTGGCTGTGTAAGGGAAGACGGGAAACGTATCATGATCGAATTGTTCCATTTCAAAAAAGACGTCCCGTTCATGAGTTATGGTCGTATTACCACGACCATTTCTCTGGTGACCTTTATTTTCGCGGTGTTCTTCCTGATCACGCGCCCACTGAATCTGTCGATTGAATTTACTGGTGGGACAGTGTTGGAGGTTCGCTACCCGCAAGCGGTGAATGTCGAGCAGGTTCGTACCACGGTTGAAGAGCTCAATCTGGGTGGGCTGCACAAAGAAGTGACCGTGCAGGCGCTGGGTACGCCACGTGATGTGCTGATTCGTCTGCCCAATATTCCGGGCCAGAAGAGTGCTGATCTCAACAATCAGGTGATGAAGCGCCTTGCCGAAACCGCACAGGAAGATGCTCAATGCAAGACATTGCGCGTCGCTGGTCAGCCGCTGCCGGCTGATCTCTGCGTAGAGTCGCGCAAGGTCGATTATGTGGGGCCCGCTGTTGGTGAAGAGTTGTACACCCATGGTTTGACGGCCTTGCTGATCACCTGTTTGGGTATCATTGCCTATCTGGCGATCCGTTTCGAATGGCGTTTTGCAGTGTCCGCACTGATCGCCAATCTGCACGATGTGGTCATCATTCTGGGCTTCTTTGCCTTCTTCCACTGGGAATTCAATCTCGCCGTGCTGGCCGGTGTGCTTGCCGTGCTGGGCTACTCCGTGAATGAGTCCGTCGTGGTGTTTGACCGGATTCGTGAAAATTTCCGCAAAGCCAATATGCGTGGTAAATCCGTCACGGAAATCATCGACAATGCCATTACTTCAACCATGAGCCGGACGTTTATCACTCACGGATGTACGGAAATGATGGTACTGGCGATGCTGTTTTTCGGCGGCCCGGCACTGCACAACTTCGCACGTGCGCTGACGATTGGCATTGTGTTCGGTATTTACTCTTCGGTGCTGGTGGCCTCGCCGTTGCTGCTGTTGTTTGGCGTAACGCGTGAAAACATGGTGAAGCCGGTCAAGGTTAAAGAAGAAGCCGTCGTCTGATTATTCGCTTTTGTTGAATCACTCTACTCATTCAGGGCCACTTAGTGTGGCCCTGAGTTTCAGGATACCTAGAACGTGGACATGAACCTGATCGACATCATCCTGCATCTGGATGTGTTTCTGAAGCAGATGGTGCAGGCCTATGGTGGCTGGATTTACCTGATCCTGTTTCTGGTTATTTTTTGCGAAACCGGCCTGGTGGTCATGCCCTTTTTGCCCGGTGATTCGCTGCTGTTTGTCGCCGGTGCGATCGCTGCAACTGGCGGAATGAATCCGTTCATCATTGCCTTGGTGTTATTTGTTGCCGCGGTACTGGGGGACTCGACCAATTATCTGATCGGGCGTTATCTTGGCGAAAAGCTGTTCTCCAAACCCAACTCCAAGTTGTTCCGTAAGGACTATCTGGAGCGGACGCATGCTTTCTACGAGCGGCACGGTGGCAAGACGGTAACACTGGCCCGCTTTTTGCCGATTATTCGTACCTTTGCGCCGTTTGTCGCAGGTGTGGGGCATATGAATTACCTGCGCTTTCTGACGTTTAGCGTACTGGGTTCGATCTTATGGATTGGTGGCCTGGTGACGCTCGGTTATCAGTTCGGTAATGTGCCGTTTGTTCAGCGCAATCTGTCGGTCATGATTGTGGCGGTCATTGCGTTGTCGTTTGTGCCGATGGTGCTGCAATTGGTTCGCCAGCGGTTTGTGCGGTCGTAAATTTCTCAGGTTGCATGTCAACGCAACCGGATGAGTAGAGCAGTATGTCAGAAGCGTTTTACAGTGATAAATCAGTTGTGCGGCGGTCGTTTGACAAGGCCGCTACGGCCTATGATCGCGCCGCAATTTTGCAGCGTGAAGTGGCTGATCGCATGATGGAACGGCTGGATCTGGTGAAGTTGAAGCCCGCCAGGATTCTGGATGCCGGAAGTGGTACAGGTTATGCGGGCCCCTTACTGCGTAAGCGGTATCCCGATGCTCGATTGATCGAGCTCGATCTGGCCATGGGCATGCTGGCCGCTTCCCGTGCCAAAGCTGGCATGATTGATAAGCTGCTGCGCAAGACGCCGTGGCAGGTGTGCGCCGACCTCGAAGCCATACCGTTGGCGAATGATAGCTGCGATCTGATTTGGTCTAATCTGGCATTTCAGTGGCTTAATGAGCCGGATCAGGCATTCGCCGAGTGTCATCGCATCCTTCGCCCGGAAGGGCTGTTCATGTTCAGTACGCTGGGGCCGGATACGCTGAAAGAGCTGCGTCAGGCATTTGCGTCGATTGATAGTGTTCCCCATGTAAATCGATTTATCGATATGCATGATCTTGGCGATGCGCTATCACGTGCAGGCTTTAGTGCGCCTGTAATGGATATGGAAAAAATCGTCATGACCTACGACGAAGTTCGCTCGGTGATGATGGATTTGAAAGCTATTGGTGCGCACAATGCAGCACAAGGCCGCAAGCGAGGTCTGATGGGCAAGACTGCCTGGCAGTCGGCTGTCGATGCCTATGATCGATTACGTGTCGAGGGGCGCTTGCCTGCGACGTATGAGATTGTCTACGGTCACGCCTGGAAGCCTCAGCCTAAACCTGCCGATGGTGCGCAGGTGATTCGTTTTATGCCGCGTCCGGGTGGGTCTGCATGAGTGTGCCGGCAGGACAGGGATATTTCATTACAGGGACAGACACTGAGGTGGGTAAAACCTTCGTGACCTGCGAGCTACTGCGCGGTGCAGTTGCAACAGGTCAGCGTGCTGTCGGAATGAAACCCGTAGCCTCGGGCTGTTTGCAACTCGCAGATGGTTCCCTGCAAAATGAGGATGTCGTTGCGCATGAACGAGTGAGTAATGTTCGTGCCCCTTTGCATTTACGTAATCCATACGCCTTCGAACCCCCGGTTTCTCCGCATATCGCCGCTGCAATGGCAGGCGTGGACGTGTCGCTGGATGTGATTGGCGATGCCTGTCGACAATTAACCCATCTGGCTGATCTTGTTTTGGTGGAAGGGGCAGGGGGGTGGCTGGCTCCATTGACGCCTCACCACACGATGGCTGATCTTGCACAGCATCTTGCGTTGCCGGTGATTCTGGTGGTCGGGATGAGACTTGGCTGCTTGAATCATGCCATGTTAACCGCCGAAGCGATTTTGGCCAGAAATCTGACGCTTGCGGGCTGGGTGGCAAACTGCGTCGATCCCGCCATGTTGTCTCTTCAAAGCAACCTCGACTATCTGAGTTCGAATCTTCCCGGACAATATTTTGGTGCGGTGCCGCATGGTGGGTGTGCCGAAAATCTGTTGCTAATCAATTAGTAAGAAAGACATCTTCAAGCGATGTTGTATGCATTGTTGCGACACAATGCATTTGTTTTATTAATTCCGCTTTGTCCTCATTGAGATTTCTCAAATCGCTCTGTTACGATGCATTGCGATAAAAAATTGCTATCCGTTTGACCTGTGTCAAGCCGGGTAGCGCAAAACATTGAGCCGGCGTCTGCCGGTGCCATATGGATAACGCAAGCATGCTTGCGTACCGCAATGGGGACAATATGAAACACCGCGTATCCGTGCTATGGGCTGGGTTGGCGTTGCTTGCACCCAGCTTTTGTTGTGCCGAGTACAAACTCAACATGCAAGAGCCTGTTTCTGATGTAGGTTGGCAGGTTTTCTCTCTGCATACGGCGTTGATGGTGATGTGTCTGATCATCTTCGTCATTGTATTTGGTGCGATGTTTTACTCGATCTTCAAGCATCGCAAGTCGCTTGGCTATCAGGCAGCAAATTTCCACGAAAGCACTACGGTTGAAATCTTCTGGACCGTCATTCCGCTGCTGATTCTGGTTGGTATGGCTGTGCCTGCAACCAAGGCCGTTCTGGCCATGAAGGACACACGAGGTGCCGATGTCACCATCAAGGTGACGGGTTACCAGTGGAAGTGGGGTTATGACTATCTGGATGAAGGTGTTAGCTTTCACAGTCGTCTAGCCACTCCGCAAACTCAGTTCGAAAATTTTAATGGCAGCGGAGATGCCAGTAAGAACGAGAACTACCTCCTCGAAGTTGATCATCCGCTGGTCGTTCCTGTCGGCAAGAAAATTCACATCCTGACCACTGCAAACGATGTAATTCACTCGTGGTGGGTACCGCAACTCACCGTGAAGCAGGATGCCATTCCGGGCTTTATCCGCGATACCTGGTTTAAATCCGACAAAATCGGCACTTACCGCGGGCAATGTACCGAATTGTGTGGTAAGGATCATGGCTTTATGCCGATCGTGGTCAATGTGGTCAGCGAGGCAGACTACAAAACCTGGCTGGATGAGCAGAAGAAGCTGGCAGCTGCCAATCAGGATGATCCGAACAAAGTCTGGACTCTGGCTGAGCTGAAGGAGCGAGGCCAGAAAGTGTACGATTCCAATTGTGCAGTCTGTCACAAGCCTGATGGAAAAGGGCAGGGCATCTTCCCGGCGCTCGATGGTTCCAAGGTCGCCAATGGCCCCAAAGCGGAACACATCAAGATCGTGCTGAATGGCAAAAACGCCATGCCAGCCTGGGCCAAGACCCTTTCGGATACCGAAATTGCTGCTGTGGTGGCCTATGAGCGTAATGCCTGGGGTAATCACACTGGCGACGTGATCCAGCCCGCCGACATCAAGGCCGCCCGCTAAGCGCGGACGATCAGAACAAGATGAGGATCTGACATGACAACTACTACCCATCTTCCCGATCACGGACATGATCATCACGATCATGCCGTTCCAACGGGCATGGCCCGATGGCTGACTGCAACCAACCACAAGGATATCGGTACGCTGTATCTGTGGTTTTCCATGATCATGTTCTTTTCGGGCGGCGTCATGGCGCTGTGTATCCGTCTGGAACTGTTCAAGCCGGGTCTGCAGTTCTTCCGTCCGGAGCTGTTTAACCAGTTCACCACACTGCACGGACTGATCATGGTGTTTGGTGCCATCATGCCTGCCTTTACCGGCCTGGCAAACTGGATGCTGCCACTGATGATCGGCGCGCCGGATATGGCATTTGCACGGATGAACAACTGGTCGTTCTGGTTGCTTCCACCTGCAGCCTTATTGCTGATGATCAGTTTTGCTGTGCCTGGTGGTGCTGCAGCGGCAGGCTGGACACTCTACGCCCCGTTGGCTACCCAGATGGGCATGGGGATGGACCTGACCATTTTCGCGATCCACATCATGGGGATTTCGTCGATCATGGGCTCGATCAACATCATCGTGACCATTCTGAACATGCGCGCACCGGGCATGACCCTCATGAAGATGCCGCTGTTTGCCTGGACGATGCTCATCACTGCGTATCTGCTGATTGCCGTGATGCCGGTTCTGGCGGCTGCCGTGACCATGGTGCTGACAGATCGTCACTTTGGCACCACATTCTTTAATGCGGCGGGTGGCGGTGATCCGATTCTGTATCAGCATATTTTCTGGTTCTTCGGCCACCCCGAGGTGTACATCATGGCGCTGCCATCGTTCGGCGTGATCAGCCAGATCATCCCGACCTTCGCACGCAAGCCGCTGTTTGGTTACCACTCGATGGTTTATGCAACTGCTTCCATCGCCATTCTTTCGTTCATGGTGTGGGCACACCACATGTTCGTCACTGGTTTGCCTGCAACTGCACAGCTGTTCTTCATGTTTGCCACGATGGTGATTGCGGTGCCAACAGGTGTGAAGGTCTTTAACTGGGTCGCTACGATGTGGCAAGGCTCCATGACCTTTGAAACCCCGATGCTGTTTGCAATCGGTTTCGTCTGTCTGTTCACCATTGGCGGGTTCTCGGGTGTGGTGCTCTCGATGGTGCCGGTGGATGTGCAATTGCATGGTACTTATTATGTGGTGGCGCATTTCCACTACGTGCTGGTTGCAGGTGCATTGTTCACGTTGTTTGGTGCAACTTACTACTGGCTGCCCAAGTGGACGGGGAATATGTACAACGAAGGCATGGGCAAATTCCATTTCTGGTGGTCTATCGTCTCGTTCAACATTACCTTCTTCCCGATGCACTTCTTGGGACTGGCTGGTATGCCGCGCCGCATTCCCGACTATGCAGCTCAATTTACCGAATTCAATTCCATTGCGACGGTTGGTGCGTTCCTGTTCGGATTTGGTCAATTGATCTTCCTGTTTAATGTGATTCAAACCATTCGTGGTGGTGCCGGTAAGGCGCCAGCTAAGCCATGGGATGGCGGAACCACCCTGGAATGGGAGGTGGAATCGCCTGCGCCTTTCCATACATGGGATCAGCCACCTGCACGTGAAGTGGTGGATCGTCTGAGTGAATTGCAGAAGCTGCATTAAGGAAATTGAGATGGATCGCCAAAAGAATGTTCGGCTTGCACTTGTACTTGCCTCCATTGCGCTGGTCTTTTTTGCGGGCCTGATGATCAAGGTTTCGCTGTTCGGGCACTGAGATGAGTGAGCGTCGCAAAGCAGGACAACAGATGGAGAATCACCGCCTGTTAGGCAGGTTGCTGATTATTGCATTGATGATGTTTGGCTTTGGCTACGCCATGATCCCGTTGTACAAGCAAATCTGCGAAGCAACGGGTATCAATAATGTAGTAAAGGCGGATGCCCGGACTTCGACGCAAGTGGATCGTAATCGAACCATTACCGTCGAGTTCGATGCAAATTTGCGCAGCAACTTGCCGTGGCGATTCAAACCGGAATCCAGACGCGTGACTGTACATCCTGGCGAGTTGGTGCAGGTAGGATATGAAATGGAAAACACAGGCCATGAGCGAATCATTGGTCAGGCGATTCCCAGCTATTCACCTGCACTCGCAACCAGTTACTTCAAGAAGCTAGAGTGTTTTTGCTTTCGCCAGCAAACATTTATGCCGGGCGAAAACCGGAAAATGCCCGTTGTTTTTACGATTGATCCATCCATCCCCGAAGAGGTGACGAATATCACGCTCTCATACAGCTTTTTTGCGGTAGGTGGAACCGATGGCAATCAGCATGCGGAGCGGACATGAACTCAGAAAAGCCGGGTGTGAAATGGAATCCTGTACCCGCAATTTTGACGGTCTTTTCTGCATTCACGGGTATTAGGAAGGGAGCGCACTCAAAGCAGGATCAAGCAAAGCTGTCTCCGTTACAGATCATACTGGCAGCCGTTATCTGTGTTGCCTGCTTGATTACGGTACTGGTGCTGCTGGTTAGAACGATCACACGTTGATGGAATCACCCGAGAAATCTAAGAAACCGCAATCAAGTATTGCACGACATCGGAGCAACATCATGGCAACGCATCAAACTGGATACTTTGTACCGCAGCCGTCGAAGTGGCCGCTGGTTGGGTCGTTTGCGCTGTTCTTTATTGGCCTCGGCGCCGCATTGTCGATTAACGGAGTGGGGATCGGGTATGGGTCGCTCGCACTCGGTATTTCGATTTTGCTGTACATGCTGTTTGGTTGGTTTGGCGATGTGATTCATGAATCACAGGCGGGCAGCTATACCGGACAGGTGGATATGTCATTCCGTTGGGGAATGGGCTGGTTTATTTTTTCCGAGGTGATGTTCTTTGCGGCGTTTTTTGGCGCACTGTATTACATCCGCGAAATCTCGGTGCCTGATCTGGCAAGTCTGAGCCACAAAATTCTCTGGCCAGATTTCATTGGTGAGTGGCCGATGAAAGTCGCACCAAGCGGTGTCGAGCACTACGAAGCCATGAAGCCATTTGGCCTGCCTGCAATCAATACGCTTTTGCTGCTGACCTCCGGCGCTACGCTGACTTGGGCGCACTGGGGGCTGATGAAAGGGAAAAATAGCCAACTGATTCAAGGTCTGATTTTGACAGTTGGTCTTGGTGCCTTATTCCTTGGATTTCAGGTCATGGAATACCACCACGCCATTACAGAAATGAATCTGACCCTGAAGTCGGGCGTGTACGGCGGTACCTTTTACATGATGACCGGCTTTCACGGAATGCATGTGCTGATTGGTACGATCATGCTGACCGTTCAGCTTGTCCGAGCAATTAAAAAGCACTTCAATCCTCACCACCATTTTGCATTTGAAGCGGCCGCATGGTACTGGCACTTCGTCGATGTGGTGTGGCTGATCCTGTTTGTGTTTGTGTACTGGATGTAAATGATGAAGGGGAGGGGGACGCGGTCTTCGTCCCCTTTTTCGATGGCTTAGGCCACGGTATGTGGCTGAAATACACCGGTTGCAAAGCCCACCATCAGCAGCAAGAAAAGAATGATGGACAGCGCGACACGAATCGTTAGAAATTTGACCGTCTTTTCGGACTCACCGCGGTATTTGATTAAGGTAGTCAGTGCGCTTCCCAGCGAAAACAGAATCACTGCAATCATGATGACAACCAGAATTTTCATGTCTATGCCCTGAGTTGTAGAAGCGCCAGTCTAGTCTCGAGCATCATCCGCAAACAGTCCCCCTACCGAAGAAATGTCATGTTGTTGCGTCGTCCCCACCCACTGGTTCTGAGTATTACCCTCTTGTTCCTGGGCGCTACCCTGTTGCTGGCAAACTGGCAATATCAGAAGGGGAAAGCGCGCATGCGTTCCGGAGAGGCGTATCAGCATGTCCTGAATGACAAGCCTCTGCCTCTGAACATGGAACTCGCTCGCGCTGAGGTCTGGCGAGCCTATGTAGTGACGGGACACTGGCTGCAAAGCGGTGCCATCCTGTTAGACAATCAAATGCATGGCGAGCTCCCCGGTTATCTGGCCATTGCGCCGTTTCAGTTGGCGAATGGCAAGGTTGTACTCGTGAAGCGCGGATGGATCCCGCGTGATCTTCCGGCGACGGCCATTCCGCAACCGGCAACAGGATTGCAAACCATTACCCTGCGCGTGGTGCCATTCAAATTTAGATACCTTGCCTTGTCCAATGAGCAGATTGCGGGGCAGGTCTGGCAGAACCTCGATCGTGTGGCGTATGAGCGGATGATTGGCCATTCATTAGATGCCTGTGCCGAGCAACTTGACAGTGATCGTGTACTTACACGTGACTGGATGCCTCCGGATGACGGAGCATTCAAAAATTTCAGTTATGCAGGTCAGTGGCTGCTATTTGCAGTGGTAGCGCTGATCCTATTTGTCAGATCCCACTGGAAGCAAAAAGATGGCACAGACCGATAAAGTCGAAGGTAAGCGGAACGGTAAGTGGATTGTTGCGGGCATTGCCTGTCTGACAATTGTGCCGGTTGTGGCTGCGATGGCCTCCTATTTCATATGGAAGCCCTCTGGTGGGCAAAGCTATGGCGAGCTTTTGCACACAAAACCTGTTGTCGACATGAGGCTTCTGGATGAGCGCGGTCAGGTTGCAGGGCTCGATGCATTTAGAGGGAAATGGCTTTTGCTGGTGCTTGCACCGTCGGGGTGCGAGCAAAGCTGCCGAGATCGTTTGTTTGCATCGCGCCAGTTCCGACTTGCCCAGGGGCAAGATATGGAGCGCATTCGGCGGGTATGGATTGTGAGTGATGGCACTTGGCCTCAAAAGGATGCCTTGCGGGCTGCAGAAGGAGCGGACGTTCGCGTATTGGCATCTGATGTGGCTTTGGATGGCGATACCGCATCCGCAATGTATCTGATTGATCCGCTAGGGAATCAGGTCATGCGTTACGCCGATGACGCTAATCGACAGAAAGTCATCAAGGAAATCGGCAAACTGCTGAAAAATAACGAACGCCTGGGCTAGGCGAATAAGAGGAGCAGTTTATGTTTCGTAAATGGGTACTATTTGCTGCGATCTGGGCATTTGGACTGATTGTGCTTGGCGCCTACGTCAGATTGTCTGATGCGGGATTGGGATGTCCGGACTGGCCGGGTTGTTATGGCAAGTTATCGCCAGCCCACGCAGCCAGTGAAATACATGCAGCAGTCAGTGAGGCGCCCAACGGCTATGTATCTATGGGCAAGGCCTGGCGGGAAATGATACATCGCTATTTCGCTAGCGGGCTTGGCTTGGTTGTCCTGAGTTTGTTTATCGCCGCCATGATGATGCGGGATAAGCTAAAGCAATCATTGCGCTTGCCGGGTGCACTGGTGTTGGTCATCTGTCTGCAGGGGGCCTTGGGCATGTGGACGGTCACGTTGCTGCTCAAGCCTGCCATTGTGACCGCCCATTTGCTGGGTGGATTGGCTACGTTGATTCTGCTGGTATGGTGGGCACTCAAGCTGGGGTATACGCGTGAACATGTGCGTCCTGTGAATGCCTCTATTCGTCCCTGGGCGCTGCTCGCACTTGGATGTGTCGTGCTCCAGATTGCACTTGGCGGTTGGGTAAGTACGAATTATGCGGCGCTTGCATGTACTGATTTCCCCACTTGTCAGGGCGCGCTTGTACCGCCAATGGCCTTTGGGGATGCGTTTCACCTGTTCCGTGAATTAGGGCAAACCGCTGATGGCCGCCCGCTGGATATGGCAAATATGACCGGCATTCACTGGTTGCATCGCGTCGGTGCACTGATCACAACAATTGCAGTGTTGAATCTTGTCTGGCGTCTTCATCGCGCAGCTGCATTACCCCGCATGAAGTGGATACTGGTATTGGCGCTGGTTCTGCAAGTATCGCTGGGTATTGCGAATGTATTGTTGCGTTTGCCATTGCCGGTGGCAGTGATGCATAACGCGGGCGCAGGTCTATTGCTTGTGCTGATGGTGATCGTCAATTTCAGGCTTGCAGCAGCAAGCAAGGAGGCATGAAATGGAAACGGTAATCGAACGGCGCGTGGAAGCGGGACTGATACAACGCCTGAAGTCATTTATTGCGCTGAGTAAGCCGCGTGTGATCATGCTAATCGTATTTTGTGCGGTCATTGGCATGTTTCTGTCGGTAAAGGGAATGCCAGACTGGGGCACATTGGCGGCAGCAACAGTGGGGATCGGCTTGGTTGCCGGCGCGGCAGCGGCAATTAACTGTCTGGTTGAGCAGAAAATTGATGCAGTTATGGCTCGCACGCGTGCACGCCCGCTGCCAAGAGGTCAGGTCAGCACGACGGAAACGCTAGCATTTGCTGGCGTATTCGGACTGGCCGGATTGGCGATGTTGCATGAATGGGTGAATCCACTGACGATGTGGCTGACGCTGGCTACATTTGTTGGTTATGCGATCATTTATACTTTGTTGCTTAAACCGAACACCCCGCAGAACATTGTCATCGGAGGTGCATCTGGTGCTATGCCGCCTATTCTGGGTTGGGCTGCGATGACGGGCACGGTATCGCACGATGCCATGCTGATGTTTTTGATCATATTCGCGTGGACACCTCCGCATTTCTGGTCGTTGGCGCTGTATAGAAAAGAGGAATATGCGCGAGCCGGACTGCCAATGCTACCGGTGACGCATGGCATGGCATTTACCCAGCTTCACGTTTTCCTCTATACAGTCATCCTGACTGCGATTACCCTCTTGCCTTTTGCGACCCGGATGAGCGGATGGATCTATTTGGTATCGGTATTGCTACTGGATGGCATCTATCTGGTTTATGCTTGGCGAATCAAACAACAGTATTCGGATGCGCTCGCCAGGCGTGCGTTTCGCTATTCGATTCTGTATCTGACTTTGTTGTTTGCGGCACTGCTGGTTGATCACTATGTGCCGATTATGTGATTGATTGAATGAAGGAATCCTGCATGTGGTTGCGCGTGCTTGCCATTTTTGTTGCGTGTATCTTGATCGGCGCATGCGGACAGGAGAAGCCGAAGGTTAGCTTTCAATCTGTCGACATTACCGGGGCTGCGATAGGTGGGCCACTGGTATTGACTGGGCATGATGGCAAGACGCATCGATTAGAGGATTATCGAGGAAAGGTCGTTGTCCTGTTTTTCGGCTTTACCCATTGCCCGGAAGTGTGTCCAACCACCTTGTACGAATTGAGTAACACCATGAAACAGCTCGGTGCGGCAGCCGAGCATGTGCAGGTTCTGTTTGTGTCAGTTGATCCCGAGCGCGATGATGTTGCAACATTAGCCCGGTACGTGCCTGCATTCGATAAACGGTTTGTCGGACTGACGGGTTCACCGGAGCAAATCAAGTCTGTTGCGGACAGCTTTAAGATCGTTTACCAGAAGGTAAACGGCAAAGATCCTAAAAATTACAGTGTTGACCACAGTGCGGGCAGCTATATTCTAGATAGAGAGGGTAAAATCCGTCTGTTCGTGAACTATGGTTCGGGCAGCAGCGTGTTTACCCACGATATTGCCGAGTTGTTGCGCTCCTGATTGGTACGGTTGGGTATAAATAAAACTGTGGACGTCAATTCCAATACCATTGCACTGATTCCAGAAGGTGTGGATGTCAGTTCGTACATGCTGCATTCACCGATGGAAATCGGTCATGCGCTGCTGGCATTAGCCAAAAAGCATGATTTGACGTGCGTTTACGTTGATCATGGCAAAACCAGCTTTATTTCAACCATCGTTGACGTCAATCTTAAAGAAGGCCATTTCTGGTTTGATGTATCCGGTGCGGAGCGCGTCAATCAGGCGGTCACCTCGGCTGATCGTGTCGTCTTTGCCGCTGCGCCCGAGGGCGTCAAGATCCAGTTTGTTGTTCGCGGCAATGTGAGCAAAGTGACCCTGGATAGCGGGCCGGCATTCAAGGCACCCTTTCCGCCCGACATGATCAAGCTGCAGCGTCGCGAGTTTTTCCGTCTGGAAACACCGGTCGGAAAACCCATTCTCTGCCAGATGCTACATCCGGATGGACGGATGGTAGATATGTCGCTACACGATATCTCCATTGGCGGATTGGGCGGATGGTTGCCTCAAGGGGTGCATGCCGAGGTACTGGATCACTTCAAAGATTGCCGACTTGATCTGGGCACCATGGGCCTGATTACAGTGACGCTTGAAGTGCGGAGCGCCCGTAAGGTGACGCAGCGCAACGGTAACGTTCAAGTATTGGCGGGGTTCAAGTTTGTCGATTTGCCGCGGAATGTTGAAAACATCTTGCAGCGCTTTATCGCAACGCTAGAGCGCGAGCGTCATCAATTGCTCAAGAAGTAATCCGGCAAGCCATACTGACCATTCGTTTCTGGGCTCACTCACCCCTTGCGAGTGAGCTTGAACAGGTGGCTAGCATCGGGATAGGCCAGGCGTAGCTTCAGTTCACGTTTCATCCGCTGATTCGTCAGACGCCTGGACTCCTGCATGAAAGACCACAATTGCGGGGAGACTAAACGTCGTATGCTTTCTTTTGAAGCTCTTGGCGGACGTGGCTGCTGGGCGTAATCCGCGACCCGATCAAACCATTCACCCATTTTCCAGGCTGAGTCATCATTGATATTGATTGCCCGGCCGTTTGCCCCCCGGAAGAGGGCGAGGCACACCGCCTTTGCCAGATCATCCGCGTGGATATGATTGCTGTAACTGTCCTCTTCGTGATTTATAGCGGCCGTACCATTGCGAAGCCGGTCGATCGGTAAACGATCGGCTGCGTATATCCCCGGCGCACGTAGAATGATCAGCTCTATACCCTTGGCCTTGCACGCATGACGAAGTTGCTGTTCGGCATCTACCCGCCGAATGGCGCGACCGGACTGCGTGTGCCGTCGGGCCGTCTCATCAATGATCGCGCCTTGATGATCGCCGTAGATACCACTTGTACTGATATAGACGATACGCCGTGGTACACTCCTGCCCTTGAGTAAGGCGGCAATGAGCGCCCGCGTTCGACCATCCTGCATGCCAGTACCCGGCGGCGGGGCGGAATGAACAATGACCTCCGCCAGATTTGAGAGTCTGCCCAGCGTGGCTGGCTGATCCAGATCGGCAAGCACAGGCCTGACGGCCAAACTGCGCAAGTGCTGAGCCGATGTATGGCTCCGTGCGATGGCATACACTTCAAAGTGGCGGGTCAACCACGGAACGGCGCGCTTCATGACGTCGCCACATCCAACGATCAATAATCTTTGCATGATTACATTGTCTCCAATTGCATTGAATCATGCCAGCAGGAAAGTTCATGGCAAAGCAACTGACGATTGAACCGAGCAAGCAAACCATCGCCATTGAAGAAGGGGAAACCATTCTCGATGCGGCAATGCGCGCAGGATTCAACATGCCCTACGGCTGTCGCAATGGGGCGTGTGGTGCATGTAAGGGAAAAGTGCTGGCGGGAGAGGTACGCCATCGCGATCACTCTACCAGTGCCTTGAATCAGACTGAGGTTGCGGCTGGGTTGGCGCTGTTCTGCTGCGCTGTGCCGGAAGACGACGTGGTCATTGAGTGCCGCGAGATTCAGGCCACTAAGGATATTCAGATTCGAACCTTACCCTGTCGGGTAGAAAAGATTGATCGGGTATCTCATGATGTCGCAGTTTTGTCTCTGAAACTGCCCACGAATGAGCGGCTGCAATTCTTGGCTGGTCAATATATCGATATCCATACGCGTGACGGTAAAAAGCGCAGCTTTTCATTGGCGAATGCACCCTATGTAGATGGCATCTTGCAATTACATATTCGCCTGGTGCCTGGCGGTGAATTCTCCGAGTACGTATTTAGCCAAATGCGTGAGCGAGAGATTCTCCGCTTTACTGGCCCGCTTGGATCTTTCTTTTTGAGAGAAGATTCCGATAAGCCTATTATTTTCCTGGCAAGCGGAACAGGTTTTGCTCCTATTAAGAGTATTGTTGAATACGCCATTCATAAGGGAATCGATCGGGAAATGATTCTCTATTGGGGCGCGCGCTCGCTGGCGGATTTATATATGCCGGAGCTTGCCGCACAATGGCAGGCCGAGCATGCAAACTTTACGTTTATTCCAGTCCTCTCCGAGCCTAAGCCGGAAGATCATTGGCAAGGCCGTACAGGCTTTGTGCATGAGGCTGTCACGCATGACTTCGCAGACATGTCCGGCTTCGAAGTGTATGCCTGTGGCGCCCCTGTAATGGTTGAAGCAGCGCATGGTGGGTTCACCGGACGTGGCTTGCCTGACGATGCGTTTTTCTCCGACGCATTCTTCATGTCAAAAGATTTATTAAAAAAATAGTTGCCAGGAATGAAATAGGCCGCTATAATTCTACTCCTACGCCGACTTAGCTCAGTTGGTAGAGCAACTGCCTTGTAATCAGTAGGTCACCAGTTCGATTCCGGTAGTCGGCACCAAATTAAAACAAAACCCAGCTTCGGCTGGGTTTTGTTTTTTCTATGCATTTAATTTTAATCTGTCGACGCTCAATCCACATCAATGGATGTACGCAATTTACGTAAAAAAAGACCACCAAATGGTGGTCTTTTTGTATACATTTCAACTGATTATTTCAGGCGATATGTACCGGATACATATACATAACGACCGGATGTGTTATCCCAGAAGGCACCTGCAGCTTTTGCAAACCGAGGCTGCTTGTCTGTCAGATTCTGTACACCTGCGTTCAGGACAAGATTCCTGAAACCGGTGTACGCCACATTCAGATCCGAACTGGAGTAAGTCGACAGCTTCTTCGAGTCCTCCTGCATGTTCTGCAGATCGGTCAGATCGTAAGTGCCGGCTGTGGTGCGAGTGACAAGATCAGCAGACCACGAGCCGCGCACCCAGGAGAGACGCGCTGCATTGCGCCATGCGGGGTTGTATAGATCACCCAGGCGATTGGTCGGGTCGAGCTCGGGCACATAGGATTTCTTCAGTACCAGCATGCGGCTCAGCTGTTCGTTCACAGTGAAGCGGCCCAATTCGCCCGCATTCAAGGTGTAGCGCAGACCCAGTTCGTAGCCCGAGGTTTCGGTGCGGCCGATATTCATGAACGGCAGGTGCATGCCAATCAGACGACCATCATGCAGACCGGGATATTTTGCTTCCAGACCCGGATTACGTGGTTGACGATCGATCATCTCCGAATAGACGGGATCTTTGGTTTTCTTGTCGGCAAGGTATTCGTGCGCCAAGACGTACTGAGCATCCAGCGTTTCGATTGTATCTTTCTGCTTGATCTTGAAGAAGTCGATACTGGCCATCAGGGCATTGATAGGCTGGAACACGGCACCAAGAGAATAGTTTGTAGAGGTCTCTGGCTTGAGCGCTTTATTTGCGAGTGTCAGTTGCTTGTTGTCGTAGCGGCAATCACTACCTACATAACCCAGCGGATCGCAGCGTACCCAGTCTGCGACTTGGGTGTAAGAGGTAACCGGGCTCATGTTCAACTGAGACAGGGAAGGCGCCTTGAATGCAGTTGTCACCGAACCGCGCAGCAACAATGTGTCATTGGGGCGGAAGGCCACAGCCAGCTTAGGATTGGTGGAATTACCCGCATCACTGTAGCTATCGTAGCGGAGGGCAAGCTGCGCTTCGATTTGCTTGATTGGGCTCAGGCTGAATTCGCCGTACAGCGAGCGGATCGTGCGGCTACCATCGGCGCTGTTGCCGCCCATGTTTTCGATATTGCCGGCCAGTGCCTGTGCATCGAATGTTTCTTCGAGTCGATCGCGCATCATTTGCGCGCCCCATGCAAAGCCAACCGGATTGGCACCCAGGGTGAACAAATCGCTATTGCTCATCTTGAATTCAAAGGTGCCAAGCTTGGTTTTACCCGTGCGGTAGGATGTATACAGCAGCTTGTTGACATCGCTGCGTTCATTCCAGGCCACGAATGGGTTGTAGCCGCCATTTACATAGGCATCTGTCACTGCATTGCTCAGCAACTTCTTTGTGTCGACGGTGGTATTGAATACCTGACTCCATGCCAGCGACGTTTCGTAATCCCAGCTACCCAGTTGGCCTTTCAAGCCAGCCACACCCCGGGTCAGGTTGGAATTGAGATCCGAACTGCCACGTCCTGCCTCGTAGACATCGCGCGCAACCACCAGAGGGCCACCGCTACCATAGGTTGGGTAAGCGGCCATGTCGGAATCGATAATCCGACTTTGCTTGCCGCTGTTACCGCTGTCTGTAAAGCCGAGGCTTGCGTATCCGGTGTCGAAATGTGTGACATTGCGATTCAGACCCACTTCTGCAAAGAAGGTGTGATTGGCATTGAGTTCACGCGTGTAGAACGCACTCCCGCCTGCGCGCTCGGCTCGCGGTACGGAAACGGTTGTGCCACGCGTTTCGTAACGGCAATACACGCCGTCGGTTTTCCGGTCGGACACCGCTTGGCGATCTGTCGGACAGCCAGGAATTGGGCTAAACCAATAGTCGCTTTGTTGAGCCCAGCTGCCGGTAAAGGCCGATGTTGAACGACCATCTTGACCGCCATATTTGCGCAGGTCGCTAGATTTGGTCAGCTCATGCATCGAATCCAGAGTGGGATCGCGATAGTAGGCATTAAAAGAAACGAGCAGATTCTGCTTTTCACTGCTGATGTCACCAAAGCCTGCTGCAATACTGGCCGAATTTTCGCGGCCATCGCCTGCGGTATTCTGACCATAACGGGCTTGGATTTCTGTGCCGGTGTAATTGGTTTTGGTAATAAAGTTCACCACACCCGCAACGGCATCGGAGCCGTACAGCGCAGATGCGCCATCCTTCAGCACTTCCACGCGCTCGATGGCGGACAGGGGCAGCGAGTTCAGATCGACAAATGAGTGGTCGTAGTTGGCGTAGGCGTAATTTGCAATGCGGCGGCCATTCAGCAGTACCAGCACATTCTTTTCGCCCATGCCACGCAGTGATACAGAGGCTGCGCCTTGCGAGAAGGAGTTGGAGGAGGTACCAAAATCAGCCGACACAGATGGCAGCTGGCTCATCAGCTCAGCGACAGAGCCGGCACCGCTCTTGGCGATATCAGCCTTGCTCAGAACTTCGACCGGTGTAGCGGTTTCAACATTGATGCGCTTAATGTTGGAACCAGTCACGGTGATTTTTTCGACTTTTTTCGGGGCGTCGGCGTCTTCTGCAAATGCAGCTTGCGACAGGCCGATGGCGGAAATGGCCAAGGCCAGATACTTGATTTTCATACCTTCTCCTGGAAGAGGCGTGCGGCTGTTGTTCAGGCCGTGCCTAGATTTATTGCATGTACGGCCGGTTTTTCCGGCGCTGTTTTTTTGGACAGCCCGACGAAGGGCGACGGCGATTTTAAGGTAAAACCCAACATATATGCAGTAAATGTGCTTGGTGCTGTTGCATATCTGTCGCGAGTTCTGGATTAGGCAATGAATCACTTGATAAATATCGAAGCGACGAGTTGGGAATCAGCAAAATCACAGCAAATACAGACGATATGATCTTAACCGTCATAAAGAAAATACCCTGCCAGCAGATGCAGGCAGGGTATTCAATTCACTCTCCCCGATTGAAGTCGGGGAGTGCCAGGTCAACTCAGGCTAGGCCTGAGAGGACGTGGCTTATTTGAATTGGTAGGTCATCGAGCCGTATACATAGCGACCACGCGGGTTGCCGTATGCGCTGTCATAACCCAGCGACGAGCCGCTGTAGAACGGTGGCTTGCGATCCAGCAGGTTGTTGATACCGAAGCGCAGAACGGTGTTGCGATAGCCGGTGTAGCCAAACGATGCATCGAACAGTGTCGAGCTGGTTACGCTCACGCCATCATCATACTGACCGTAGTAAGCATTGATGGTAGCTGTAGGCGAGCGGCTGACACGGTAGTGACCAACATAGTTCGCAGCAACGGTAGCTTGGTACGGACCCATGTCCCAGTTCACGCCAACCTTGGCCAACCAGCGTGGATTCTGGTATTCACCAGCATCACACGATGTATCGTTTTCGCAGTTGATGAACGGATCGTCAGGCAGCAGCGAGCTGTTCATGCGTGCCAGGTAGGTGGCTTCAGTGTAGAACTTGAAGCGACCCGATTCAGCGGTGCGCAGGGTGGTGGTTGCATCCAGATCGTAACCGTCTGTGAATACTTCGGAGCGGTTGATCAGACCAACACGGACTTCCTTCAGACGACCAACCAGCGGACCCATCTTGGCGCGTTGTTCAGGTGTCAGTGCATTGTAGGCAGCTTGATCTTCAGCGGTAATCGCTTGACGGATCACGTTGTTCTTATATGCACCATCTTCACCTGCCAGAACGGTATCGGAATCGAGGTTTTCGATACGATCCTTCCAGGTGATGCGCCAGTAGGTTGCACCGAAGCTGGTGTTCTTGATCGGCTCAAACACGAAGCCCAGGTTGAAGTTCTTGGACTTCTCCGGCTTCACGTCGCGGGTACCGGTCACAACGGAAAGTACGGAGCCTGCACAGTCGTTACCGAAGAACACATCCTTCGGTACGCAACGCTTCGGATCGCGAGCACTTGCGAAGCCGCCACGACCTTCATTGAAGGTTTGCGGCAGGGTTGGTGCGCGGAAGCCGGTGCTGTAGGTGGTGCGAATCAGCAGGTTGTCTGTCGGGGTCCAGCGCACGCCGATCTTCGGATTTGTGGTGTTGCCTGCAAACTCGTAGTGGTCGTAACGGGCAGCCACTTGCGCTTCCAGATTCTTCAGGAGTGGCAAGTTCAGTTCTGTAAATGCTGCGGATTGCTTTTGCGAACCATCAATGCCGCGCAGCACAGAGTAAATGCCGATTGCGCCATCGCGCCATGCTTGAGTCGGATTGTAGGTCAGCTTGTCTTGCTTGATTTCAGCGCCAACGGCTACACCAACTGCGCCGCCCGGGAGGGAGCCCAGTTCAGTAGCTGCTTTTGCGCTAATGAAGTCAGTGACTGATTTGGTTTGGATGGCATGATCGGCAGTCAATTCCTGAATCACTTGCGCGGAATTGTTGTTGCCGCCAAACGGATTGTATTTGCCTTCAGCCAGGTACTTTTGCAGCTTGTCGTGCAGGAAGGTGCCGAAGTAGCGGATGTCGCCCTTTTCTTCACCGTGGCCTGCGGACACAGTCCAGTCGAAATTGCCAAGGCGGCCGGTCAGCGAGCCTACACCCCAGATGGTGTCGATTCTGGAGCGTGAGCCACCTTCCTCAGCCTGGAACAGGCGACGAACGCGTACTGGAACGCCAAAGGTGTTGAACTTGTTGTTAGCTGGCACCAGCAGCACATTGCCGCGCGGTGCATCCTGAATCCAGGCCGGGCTGTCGACAGCGCGAAGCTCGTAGTGGTTCACAAACAACTGGCCATTGGCGCTCAGATCCGGGGTGATATCCCATGTGCCACTGGTGATGGCGCTGTAACGCTTGAACGGCTTCAGCAGGTCGATGGCTTCTGCTGCTGCGTACATACAGGCGTTTCGATTGGGCGCAGCAAACCATTCCGGTGCATCCGGATAGGCCTTGATGTGTTCCTTGGCGCAAGCCGGATCTGGCATACGTTGCGAGCCACCCAGCGACAGTGTGCCCGGATCTGAACCCTTGGAACCGTAGACGCCGCCATTGAACAGACCGTTTGGCATGTAGCGACGATCCATTTCCATCGCCCAGTCACGATCGGTACCATGAATTGCCTTACGCTCTTCGGCCGACAGGGTCAAAGTGACGTTGAACTTGGATTCCGAACGATCACCAAAACCAGTGGTGACGGCTGCACGTGTCAGATCGCCGCCGCCTTCGGTGGTGGCGCCGTGAGACACGTTGACTTCAGTGCCGGTGTAGCTCTTGCGCAGAATGATATTGACCACGCCGCCCACTGCATCGGTACCGTAAATGGCGGAGGCGCCATCCTTCAGTACATCGATATGGTCGATGGCGGCCAGCGGGATGGTGTTCAGGTCAACGGATGTTTGACCGCTGTACTCGTCGGAGCCGGAGCTCGGCAGACGGTAGCCATTCAGCAGAACCAGAGTCGGCAGACCACGGAGGTTGACGCTGGTTGCGCCATTGCGGAAGGAACCTGCACCGCTCAACTCGCCGCCGTTACCACCCGCGGAGGTCAGGTTGCGCATCAGATCCAGCACCGAGCCAGCGCCCGAGCGGCTGATTTGCTCTTTGTCGATGGTTGTGATCGGAGATACCGACTCTTTATTGACGCGCTTGATGTTCGAACCGGTCACTTCGATCTTTTCGACCTTTTGTGTGGTTTCGGTTTTTGCGTCAGCTGCAAAACTTGCTTGGGTCAGACCAATGGCGGAAACCGCCAGGGCCAGGTACTTGATCTTCATTACCATCTCTCCGTTGAGTTGGGGCGCGGTGTTTGTCAGTCCGCTGCGTGTTTATTTCGGATACGCTGTCGTTTTGATTTCGACATGTTGTAATTAGGTTGTCACAATTTGGTGAATTGAGCACAAAACGTATGATGCCTTGCATCTAGAGCTGCAAACAACACTTTGTGTGATTTCCGCTTTTGAGTGTGGTGAATTTGCACGAATGAGCGCGTACCCAGCTAAAGAGGCGGTAGCGCTCGATTCTGACTGATTTGTCGAGGCTGGATTAAATGGATGGGGATGGCATTCGTTCAGACTTGAATCGGTGCTTCATCCATGAGCGCAATCTGCTCGCGCAGCTCAAGAATCCGTGCTTCCCAGTATCGTGGCGTATCGAACCAGGGAAAGGCAGCGGGAAAGGCAGGGTCATCCCATCGTCTGGCGAGCCATGCGCTGTAATGAATCAGGCGCAGGGTGCGTAAAGGTTCAATCAGCATCGTCTCGCGCGAGTTGAATTCGCAAAAATCTTCATATCCCGACAGTAAGTCGCAGAGTTGCGCAGTCTGATGCTGGCGATCGCCGCTCAGTAGCATCCAGAGGTCCTGAATGGCCGGGCCGGTTCTTGCGTCATCCAAATCGACAAAATGCGGACCGGCATCCGTCCATAGGATATTGCCGGGATGGCAGTCTCCGTGCAGTCTCAATTGGGCTACGCTGCCTGCATCTTCAAATCGCCGGATGACGCTGCTGAGTGCTTGGCGGGCAACACCTTCATATACCTGCCTGAGGGAGTCGGGAAGATAGGTGGTGGACAGAATGGTGTCGAGAGAGGCGAATCCGAAAGTCTCGATATTCAGGGCAGGGCGCTGGATAAAGGGTCTGGATGAGCCAACTGCATGAATTCTGCCTAGAAATCGGCCCGTCCATTCAAGAACGTCGCGCTGCTCGAGTTCTGGCGGGCGACCGCCGCGTCGCGGGAATAGAGCGAATCTAAAGGAGTCGTAGTGGTGCAGGGTTTTACCATTTAAGGTCAGCGGGGCGACAAGCGGAATGTCGCGCTCTGCTAACTCCTGGGCAAATGCGTGTTCTTCGAGAATCTGCTCGTCCGTCCAGCGGCCGGGGCGGTAGAACTTGGCAATGAGGGGCGGGCCCTCGTCCATGCCGATCTGCCAGACCCGGTTTTCGAAACTGTTTAGTGCCAGCAGACTGCCAGAAGTGAATAAGCCCAGTGATTCCACTGCATTTAGAATGCAATCCGGTGTCAGCGATGCGTAGGGAATGGTGTGTGTCATGGCTGGATTGTACCCGGATGCTGGTTTAGGGAGGCACGTGATGCCGGCCTTTGCTATAATGCCAGCATACTTATGTTTCTGAATACTGATCGGCGGCGTGGCCGCCGATTTGCATTGTGCGCCAAGGAGCTGTCATGAATTCGTCCCGCAAACCACCACGTCAGGATGCATCCCGCCGGGAAACCGGGGAAGGACACCGCTCGCCGCGTGGCGCGGGTCGTCCAGCCGGGTCAGCGGGTGGTCAGCGTGGCCGCGGCCAGAGCTTTGCGGGTGACGGTGGCCAAGGTCAACAGCGTCGTAGCGAAGGACGGGGTCAGGGATTTGGCGGCAATAGTCAATCATCAGAGGGACAATCACGGCGCGGCGAAGGTCGAGCCGATGAGCGTCGATCCGGTTTTGACAGTCAAGCCGCGCGTGGTGGTCAGCAACGTCGTGTTGAAGGCCGCGGTCAAGCCGGCGAGCAGGGTAGATTCCGACGTGATGAGACATCTTCCGGTCAGGGGCGTCGGGGTGAAGGGCGTGGCGTAGAGCAAGAAGCGCCCAGAGGTCGTCGTCCCGCTCAAGGTGCTTCTTTCGCACCTGAAGGCCAGGGTACGCGTGGCCGTCGCAATGAATTCGGGTCCGATCAGGGACGTGGTCGCGGGGGGCGCAGTCAGAATCAGGAAAAACCTGCTGACGGTCGCACTGGCGGGCAGGATCAGCCGCGTCCGACTGGCCGTGATCAGCGGCCCAACTTGCCGCCCGTCGAGCGTGCCCGCAAGATGATTGTCCGTTCGGGGAGCGAAAAGGCCCGGATGGTCGACCAGCAGCTGCGCGAAAAGCGTGTTGAAGCACGCCATGTCGGCGAATTGCGACTGCAAAAGGCGTTGTCATTGTCTGGTGTCGGTTCACGCCGTGATTGCGATGTATGGGTAGCCGAAGGACGTGTCAGTATCAATGGCCGTGTGGCCTTGCCGGGGGCGCGTGTGAAGCCCGGTGACAATATCCGCTTCGATGGTAAACCGATCAATGTGCGCTGGCCGGATCGTCTGCCGCGCATTGTGATGTATCACAAGCAAGAAGGTGAACTGGTCAGCCGTGATGATCCGGAAGGCCGCACCACCGTGTTCGAGCGCTTGCCGCGCCTGCAGTCGTCTGCCTGGATTGCAATCGGGCGTCTTGACTTCAATACCTCGGGTCTGTTGCTATTTACGACGTCGGGTGATTTTGCCAATCGCATGATGCATCCGCGCTTTGAAGTCGAACGCGAATATGCTGTGCGTGTGCTTGGCAAGCTGACGGATGAACAGCTGAAAGCGCTGCGTGCGGGGATTGAGCTGGATGATGGTACAGCGCAATTTGACCGCATTGAAGAGCAGGGTGGCGAGGGCAAGAATACCTGGTATCGCGTTATTCTGAAGGAAGGCCGGAACCGTGAAGTGCGCCGGATGTTCGAACATTTCGACATCACAGTGAGCCGCCTGATGCGTGTCCGTTTTGGTGCGCTGACCTTGCCATCGCGCCTGAAGCGCGGTCAGTATTACGAACTGGGCGAATCGGAAGTGCTGGCTGTCATGAAATGGGCGGGCCTGGGTCTGACCGGACGCGAAGGCGAACATTGATTTGAACCGGATTGTATGAGCAAGGCATTTACTCAGGAAAAAGACGGGGATGAAGACGACCTTCTCCCCGAGCATCTGCAACTGCCAAAGTCCACCAAGAATTACCTGACGCCGGGCGGCTGGGAGCGCATGCGCAGCGAGTTGCATGTGCTTGTGACCAAGGAGCGCCCGGAACTCACCCAGATCATCAACTGGGCAGCCAGCAATGGCGATCGCTCGGAAAATGGTGATTATCTATATGGTAAGCGCCGCCTGCGTGAAATTGACCGCCGTATTCGTTTTCTGACCAAGCGTCTCGAAATTGCGGAAGTGGTTGATCCTGCAACGCGTGAAGCCACCGATCAGATTTTTTTCGGCGCAACGGTTACGGTGCAGCGCGGCAATGGTGATGAGCAAACTGTCACCATTGTCGGCGTGGACGAACTGAATCTGGAAAAGAACCATATCAGCTGGATCTCCCCGCTTGCGCGCACCTTGCTCAAGGCGCGTGAAGGAGATACTGTGGTGTTTCGCGGCCCGGCCGGCGAAGAAGAGATCGACATTCTCGAAGTGGTTTACCGCGCGATTGAATAGGCCTTCATTGTCTTTCGGTTTCGCAGGCTCTCAAAGGTTTCACATGCTTACAATTGATTTGCACGCTCACTCGACGATCTCGGACGGTATGTTGCCGCCTGCTGAGGTGGTTGCGCGTGCACAGGGGCGTGGGTGCACGCTGTTTGCGCTAACTGATCACGACGATGTGCGAGGATTGCCGGCGGCGCGAGCAAGAGCCAATGAGCTCGGCATGCAATTTGTGAATGGTGTGGAAGTGTCTGTTTCATGGCGCAAACACACGATTCACATCGTCGGACTCGGGTTTGATGATCAGAACGAAGCCTTGCTGGCAGGGCTGGCAAGTGTGCGCGTGGGACGGACGGAGCGAGCAGAGCGAATGGCGGCCGCCTTAGCCAAAGTCGGTATTCCCGATATGCTAGAGGGGGCGCGTAAATATGCCGATAATCCAGAGATGATCGGGCGGGCGCACTTTGCCCGGCATCTGATCGAGCGCGGTATTGCCAAAGATATGAATGCGGTATTCAAGCGATTTCTAGCAAAGGGAAAGACAGGCTATGTATCGCATGAATGGGCAACGATGGTGGACGCGATTTGCTGGATTAGAGAAGCTGGCGGTGTAGCGGTTCTGGCGCATCCGGGGCGATACGAAATCGGCAAGCAGGCCATGAACGATCTGCTGGATGAATTTGTGTCGTGTGGCGGCGAGGCGCTGGAGGTTGTATCGGGCAGCCATTCAGCTGACGACGTGAACCGCTTCGCCCGAATTTGCGATCAGCGCGGGCTGATGGCTTCAGCTGGTAGTGATTATCATGCGACCGGTGAGGGGGCTCGCGAGCCGGGTATTCTGAGCGACTTGCCGCCCGGATTGCAGCCAGTCTGGAAAAGATGGCTTGCCGAGGCGCCTGCAACTGCTTAAGCTGCCATGTTTTGCGCAATGCACGCCACATCGCTAAGCTGACTACATGGCTCAATACTTCTCGATTCACCCCGACAATCCCCAGTCACGCCTGATCAGTCAGGCGGCCGATATCCTCAAGCAAGGCGGCATTTGCGTGCTGCCGACGGATTCCTGTTATGCCCTTGTCTGCCAGCTAGGCAATAAGGATGCGCTGGATCGGATCCGCCGCATTCGCCAGGTGGATGACAAGCACCATTTCACCTTGCTGTGCAAAGATCTGTCCGAACTGGGTACGTATGCCAAGGTCGACAATCGCCAGTTCCGTGCCATCAAAAGTGTCACGCCGGGAAGTTATACTTTTATCCTGCAGGCGACACGGGATGTACCGCGCCGTCTGTTGCACCCGAAGCGTCTGACCGTAGGCTTACGCGTCCCTGATCATGCAGTGGTGCTGGCTTTGCTAGAGGCTCTGGGCGAGCCTTTGCTGTCGTCCACCTTGCTGTTTCCGGGGGATGAATTTCCGCCGTCGGATAGCTGGGAGATCCGCGAGCGCCTTGAGCACGAAGTCGAACTGGTCATCGATGGTGGCTACTGTGGCACCGAACCCACGACAGTGATTGATCTGAGTGAGGATGATCCAGTGCTGATCAGACATGGCAAGGGTGATCCGGCCAAGCTGGGTTTATCGTAGATAAGCAGTTCTGACTTGATTTGAGATGTGAAGATACCTGAATGGATGCAGCAATAGAGAAATTACTGATACTGGCCTTGCCCATCATTTTTGCGATCACGATGCAGCAGGCTGTTCAGGCGTATGTCGCGAACTATTTTGGTGACCGTACGCCTGCCATGAGTGGGCGGCTGACCTTTAATCCGGCCAAGCATATCGATATTGTCGGCACGCTTGTTGTACCAGCCATCTGCATCATGCTGGGCGGAATCTTGTTTGGCTGGGCAAAGCCCGTTCCGATTGATTTTCGCAATTTACGCAATCCCAAGAAAAGCATTATCTGGATTGAAGCCGCAGGTCCCCTGGCCTGTTTGGCGATGGCCATTCTGTGGACGCTGATGCTGAAAGCATCGACCTATATGGGTGGGAATGCCTATCAGGTGCCACTGAGCTTGATGTCTGAGGCCGGGATGCAAGTCAACGTGGTGCTGATGGTGCTGAACCTGATCCCCATTCCACCATTGGCGGGGGGGCGGATACTGATTGCCTGGCTCCCGACTCATCTGGCATTGAAACTGGCCAAGCTTGAACCATGGGGCATGATATTGGTTGTGGTGCTGATGATGCTGCATATTCTGCAGATCGTGATGGTTCCGATCATCATTGTTCTACTGACTTTACTGAAAGCATTGGTTTAGGCTCCGGATCTGACATCACATGTTTCCTGATCGTGTATTAACTGGCATGCGTCCGACGGGTCCCTTGCATTTGGGGCATTATCACGGCGCGCTTAAAAACTGGACACGTCTGCAGCATGAGACGGCCTGTATGTTCATGGTGGCTGATTGGCATGCCCTGACGCTTGCATATGATGATGTGAAAGATGTGGGCAAGCATGTGCATGAACTGGTGCTGGACTGGCTGGCTGCAGGCGTAGATCCGGCGCAGTCGACCATTTTCATTCAAAGCCGGGTACCCGAACACGCAGAACTGACTGCCTTGCTGGGCATGATTACGCCACTGTCGTGGCTGGAGCGTGTGCCAACGTATCGTGAACTGCTGGATCGGTTGAGTCACAAGGAACTCGATACATACGGTTTTCTGGGCTATCCGCTGATGCAGGTGGCGGATATTCTCATTTATCGTGCCACTCAAGTGCCGATTGGCGACGAGCAAGTTGCGCATATCGAACTGAGCCGGGAAATTGCGCGCCGCTTCAACCATTTATATGGACGCGAGCCGGGTTTTGAGGAAAAGGCGCAATCTGCAGTGCGTAAGTTAGGCAGTAAGCGCGCCAAGTTATATGACGAACTGCGTACGGCTTATCAGCAGGAAGGGGACGATGAGGCGCTGGAATCAGCGCGTGCCCTGTTGGCGGATGCCCAGAATCTGAACATGGGGGATCGTGAACGCCTGTTTGGCTATCTGGAAGGGCGGGGCAAGGTGATTTTGCCGGAGCCACAGCCTTTGCGCGGCGACATAGAGTATTTCCCCGGTCTGGATGGCGAGCGGATGGCAAAGTCGGTTGGCAATGTGATTTTGCTGCGGGATGAGCCTGAGGATGTGACGCGAAAAGTCCGTGGCATGCAGACGGATCCTGCCCGAATTCGCCGGACCGATCCCGGTGAACCTGCAAAGTGCCCCGTGTGGCGCCTGCATCAGATCTACGTGGATGGGCAGACCCGTGACTGGGTTGAGCAGGGGTGCCGCTCTGCCGGCATTGGCTGTCTGGATTGCAAGCAGCCCTTAATCGACGCGATTATTGCTGAGCGTCGACCCATGCTGGAGCGAGTTGCTCCCTACGTGGACGATGCGGGCATGGTGAAGTCGATTGTGGCTGATGGATGTGAGCGCGCGCGGGATCTGGCGCAGGAAACCATGCGTGAAGTGCGTGAAGTGATGGGGCTGGATTACTGAAATCGATTATGCGGATGTATGAATGAGCTGCCCCACCACCTGTCCCTGGCCGTTGAGTGCTTTTTTAGCCGCATCGGTCGCACGCACCATGTCCGTGGTGTGTTGTTCACGCCGCTCAGCCTGCCGTCTTGACTGATCTGAAGCGTGCGACTGTCTGGACTGGACTTGTCCCGCAGTCGCTGCTGACGGACTAATGCCACTGATTGCATCCATATCCCGATCTCCGACAATTGATGGCAATGCTATTGTGCGCCTGAACATGTCCATTGCTCTGACCGCCTGTCGCACACTTTGCTTCAGTGAGACAGGCGGCGTCGCCTCTTACCAGGGCACATCCTGACCTCTTGTCGTTTCACCGCCGCTCATGACTGCTGCAGGCGCGCTGGCGCTTGGTGCGCTGGTGTCACGCTGCATTTCACCATCAAGCGCATCGATAATGGCTTTGATCAGGGCGCGGCCTTCTTCAACAAGCAGGGTCGCACTGGTGTCGAACATGGCTGCGGCATCTTCGGCATCGGCAGTTTTGATCTGGTCTTCGAGCACATCCAGAAAGCCCAGTCGCTTGATCTGCAGTTTCTCGCCCAATACAAATGACAGGCGATCCGCAAAGCTGAGTGCCAGCTGGGTAGCCATTTTTCCCGATTTCAGATGTAACTGAATCTCTTCGCTGGACAAATCGTGACGGCGGCAGGTGACCTGTGGCGCACCATCTCCCGGGGCTTTCAGGACACAATCTGCATCGAGCGTGAAGCCTTCTGGTGCGCCATGCTCCAGCCAAGTTGTCATGGCCGTCACCGGTTCCAGCTTGGTTTGCGGCAGGCGGCAGTGCAGACTGCCAATCGACTCGCGCAGCAGTTGCAGAATGAGTTCGGCTTTGGCTGCCGTGGGTGTATCAACCCAGATCCAGCGCTCTGCGGGATCAATCACTGCACGCAGTACACGCGTGCGGCTAAATGCACGCGGGAGCAATTCGTCGGCTACGCGCTCGCGAATTTCTTTAGCTTCCTTTTTTCCAACCTTGCGCAGTTCCTTGGCTTCAATTGCTTCGATGCGGGTAGCCGCTTCTTCCTTGACGACACTTGAAGGCAGAATTTTCTCTTCTGTTTTCAAGGCAATCATCCATGCACCCGCAACCGGATAGGCAAACAGATCGGGCGCGTGACTGGCCGGCGGAATCCAGCCTGCGGACAGTCTATCCAGCTGACCTGCCTGAACAAATTGTCGCTTGGCTAAAATCGGATCCAGGCTAGCGGTATCGATATCATTATCGAGACGGTAAAGCTGAAGGTTTTTAAACCACATGGCATAGTTTCGGCAATTGAAGGCAGGCGATTGTACCGCGCTTGCGGGGTAATGGCGATTTACTCTAGCTGCCTTCAACGACTCAATCGCATCATGTGATTGATTCTTTTGCTAGAAGTTTGGCATTTTTGCGACAGGATGCGAATGAGCGTCTGAATAAGCTGCCTGATTGCAGGCAGACGGGGTGTTTTTCCGAATAAATCGTCAAAATGAAAACGAGAAATGTGTCTGATAAATTCGTCCTAAACCCGCGTGAAATAACGATTTAGCGGTATGTCATATATCTACTTCACGCTGTAAGGCGAATAGAAATGCGAATTGCATGTGTCGCAGGATTTCACCTGACTGACGGTCAGAATGTGCGCTGAATTTTGGAAAAATGGCTTGTCATTCAATAGGTTTTAAAAAAATGCTTGTAACTGATTGGGTAAGTGTCTTATAACTTCATAACGATTGCTCGATTTTCGAATGTGTGATACTGAATTTTGTGCGGCGCAAAATCAGGAATAAGTGAATTTGCGATGCACCCCGATTTCTCTCTCCCCTGAGAAACGGCGCAGCCTTCTCCTCGGCTCGCCCTGACCCCGCCAATGTCGCGGGGTCTATTTTTTCCGGAGTCCGATTGTGCGCAATGTATAATCCGGCCACGTACATGGAGTGACCTCGTAAATGTCCCGCACTATTGAGCAATTTCCAAGCATTGAGCAGTTTGTAGGCAATACCCCGCTGGTTCGCTTAAAGCGACTGCCTGGACAGACCAGCAATATCATCCTGGCCAAGCTTGAGGGAAATAATCCCGCAGGATCGGTGAAAGATCGCCCCGCACTGAGCATGATTCGGCGTGCACAGGCGCGTGGCACAATCAAGCCGGGGGATACACTGATCGAGGCAACCAGTGGAAATACGGGGATCGCTCTGGCAATGGCGGCGGCCATGATGGGTTACCGCATGGTGCTGATTATGCCGGAGCACCTGAGTATTGAACGTCGCCAGACCATGAAGGCCTTTGGTGCGGAGATTGTGCTGGTGTCACAGCAAGAGGGAATGGAGGGCGCCCGCGACTTGGCTGAAGCTATGGCTTCGCGCGGTGAAGGCGTGATCCTTGATCAGTTTGCCAATCCGGACAATCCGCTGGCGCATTATGAAGGTACGGGGCCGGAAATCTGGCGTGATACGCATGGCCTGATCACCCATTTTGTATCCAGTATGGGGACGACCGGTACCATTATGGGCACCGGGCGTTTTCTGAAGGAGCAAAATCCGGCGATCCAGATTGTAGGGGTTCAGCCGTGCGATGGTGCGCAGATTCCCGGTATCCGCAAGTGGCCGGTGGAATATGTGCCATCGATCTGTGACTTCAAACAGATCGATCAGATGCTGGACGTGACGCAGGAAGAGGCGGAAGACACCATGCGCCGGATGGCTAGTGAAGAAGGTATTTTCGCTGGCGTCAGTTCCGGCGGAGCGATGGCCGCGGCACTGCGCCTGAGTCAAACAGTCGAGAATGCGGTCATTGTCAGCATTGTATGCGACCGTGGCGACCGCTACCTCTCGACTGGCGTCTATCCGGCCTGAGTCTCAGAATCCAAAGGCATCGCTGCCCACGCCAAAAGCTGCAAGCAAGCCGAGAATGGCAAAGAGAATGGCGGCAAGTGTGTGTACCAGTTTGACGGGGACTAAACGCGCCGCCTTTTCGCCGATATAGACTGCGGGTCCATCGGCCAGCATCATGCCAAGTGTGGTGCCCGCGACTACCCAGCCAAGCGATTGATATTTCGCGGCGAGTGCGATGGTGGCAATCTGGGTTTTATCGCCCATTTCAGCAAGGAAAAAGGCAATCACGGTTGCTGTGAATACGCCGTAGCCTGCCGGTAACTTCACTTCATCTTCGTCAAGCGAATCGGGAATCAGCATCCAGATGGCCATGCCGATGAAAGAGGCTGCCAATATCCATCTCAGTACATGGGCACCCATCAGGGGCAGTAACCACGTACCGATTGCACCAGCAGCAAGATGATTGAGCAAGGTGGCAGCCAGAATGCCCAGCAGAACAGGAATGGGACGTTTGAAACGTGCAGCCAGCAAAAAAGCGAGCAGTTGGGTTTTATCGCCGATTTCGGCAAAGGCGACAAGGCCTGTGGAGGTGAGGAATGCTTCCATGTGAAATACTTTCGGGAGCCGGACGAGCCAAAGACGTACGTAACCCGGCTCCGGCGCTACGCGCGTCTCCGGTCTTGCCACACTCAGCGCTTGTTAAGCGAGTGGTATACGCCATGTCGTGATGACAAGTATGTTGACGTATACGCCCGTTATCCGGGCAGGCTACTCCCCTTCGATGGATGGAAACTATACACGTTTGTCGGCAATGTGTCAGCGATTGGCTTGAGATGATGAGAATCATGTAATCGGGGCTTTTAGCCGCGCTATGCTTGACATGAAATGCCGTGGCAACGATGCTCCCGGCCTGTTTAATATGGATGAATGGTGAGTGTATGAACCTCAACGAGATCCAGCGAGTCATGGATGAGGCAGATTGCCTATTTGATGAAACGCAGATCAGTGCTGCGCTCGACCGCATGGCACGTGACATGACGGAAGTACTGGCAAAGGCGAATCCGCTGGTGTTCGTGGTACTGAATGGCGGCATTGTTGCGGCGGGTCAGCTGCTGCCGCGCCTGCGCTTTCCGCTGGAAGTATCCTATCTGCATGCAACCCGCTATGGCGATGCAACGCAGGGAGGCGAACTGGCGTGGAAGGTGCGACCGAGTCAGCCGATTCAAGGCCGGGTGGTTTTGATCATTGATGATATTCTCGATGAAGGTAAAACGCTGGCCTCCATTGTGGATTACTGCAAGTCGGAAGGGGCAGAAGCCGTGATGACGGCCGTGGTGGTCAATAAGCTGCACGACCGCAAGGCTAGATCCGGCTTCAAAGGTGACTTTGTGGGGGTGGATGTGGAAGATCGCTTTCTGTTTGGCTGCGGGATGGATTACAAGGGTTACTGGCGCAATACGCTGGGAATCTATGCAGTAAAGGGCTTGTGATCTAGTGCCAGCGTAATCAGTGTGCCAAACAAGGTTGCCGGCATTGCAGTAAAGAATGGTAAATGTCGCATTCTGCAAGTTTGAAATTCTGTCATGGCGCTAACATCCGGATTGATGTTGTCAGGGAGCGGGCCTGTGCCAAAAGTTTTGTTGATTGATGATGATGTGGATCTGTGTGCATTACTGGCAGATTATTTGCAGAATGATGGCTTTGACGTCACTGCCGTTCACGATGGCGCCAGTGGCATTGCGGCGTTGAAAGCGTCTGGGGCGGATATCACTGTTTTGGATGTCATGATGCCGGGAATGGGGGGCATCGAAACCTTGCGAAAGATTCGCGAAATGTCCCGTGTGCCCGTGGTGATGCTGTCTGCGCGCGGCGATGGTATGGATCGAATCGTGGGATTGGAGCTGGGCGCGGACGATTATGTGCCCAAGCCATGTACCGCCCGAGAAATCGCGGCACGGCTGCGTGCCATTCTGCGACGAGTGAGCGGTCAGCAAGAGAGTGTCGAGAAATCGGTCACGGGGACTGTAGTAGGGCCCTTGCGTATTTCCAGCGAGCTTCGCCGCGCAGAGTGGCATGGTGTGCCGCTGGATTTAACCAGTGCGGAATTCAATTTGCTGGATGCGCTGGCGAAAAAGGCCGGGCAGGTAGTCAGCAAACAGACCTTGTCGCAACACGCGCTAGGACGCCCTTTGGAGCGTTTTGATCGTAGCGTGGATGTGCATGTCAGTAATATTCGCCAGAAGCTCGGGGTACAACCAGACGGACGATCCTGGATTCAAACCGTTCGCGGAATGGGTTACCAGTTCCTCAAGGCGTAAATATGGGACGTTTGTTCTGGAAAATTCTGGTTGTGATCTGGATTGCCCTCGTCAGCGCTGCATGGCTGGCGGGCTGGGTGGTCTGGCTGAAGTTTGCGGCGCAAAACAGCCATGGTTTACTGGATGATGGCCCTCGTGCCGATCTGATGATGGATTCGGCAAGTGCGGTCTTGCGGTCGACAGGCGCGGCGGGGACGCACGTCTGGCTTGCCCAGCTTCGCGCGCAGCAACCTGAATTTGCCCGATTGCATATCATGAATGAGGCCGGGCAAGACCTGAATACACAAGTTGTTCCGGCAGGCGCATTGGCACAGGCACAGCAATTTCTGGCTCAATCGCGCAGCGCCGATATGGACAATCAGCGTGTTCGTTTGATTTCCGACCATACCGGTGGGCGATGGCTGATGTTTGTGACCGAGCCCCAGGGGTTGCCCGCCCGTTTGCTGCAAGGATCGGGTGATGGGCCACATGGTCATGCCTCAGGGCCATTGAATCATCCCTGGACGCTTTTGCTGACAGGTTTGATTGTCAGCTTGCTGTGTAGTGCAGGCTTGGCTGCTTATCTCACCCGGCCATTGCGCGAGATTCGCCGTGGCTTTGCTGCCTTGTCGCGCGGGCGCCTGGATGTGCGGATTGCAGGCGCCGTGGGGCGACGGCGTGACGAAGTGGCGGATCTGGTGCGCGACTTCGACAAAATGGCGGAACGACTGGATCGCCTGATTCAATCGCAAACACGCTTATTGCATGATGTTTCTCATGAATTGAGATCGCCACTGGCGCGCTTGCAGATTGCGGTGGATCTGGCAGCACAGAATCCCTCCCGCGCTGAAGCATCAATGGTACGCATCGAACGCGAAGTGGCGCGACTTGACCAGTTGGTTGGCGAAATTCTGGTCTTTGCCCGACTTGAAGCTGCAGGAGAAGTTCGGCCGGTTGAAATGGTGGATGTTGCCGCCATGGTATCGGATATCGTGGCAGATGCCCGCTTTGAAGCGCAGTCCATGGATAAGCGCGTTGAGCTGCGGTCGATGGACGCACTGGTTTTATTCGCGCATCCCGAGATGCTTGAACGCGCTGTTGAGAATGTGCTGCGAAATGCTGTGAAGTTTACGGTGCCGGGTGGCCTGATCCGTGTTTCACTGGGTATTCACGGCGACCATGCGATTTTAACTGTGCGCGATCAGGGGCCGGGTGTACCTGAGGATATGCTTGAGCGCATTTTCGAGCCGTTTGCCTGTACAGGCCGTCAGCCAGAGTTGGAGGGGACGGGACTGGGACTGGCGATTGTGGCGAGAGCGATGCGGCTGGATCATGGGCGATGTATTGCGCGCAATCTGGCTGAAGGTGGGCTGGAAGTGACGCTGGGTTGGCCATTGGAACGTAAACTGACAGAGCCATCGGAAGGTGATGGCTCTAGAGATTTCGCGTGATGATGCAGGATAGGTTGCCGAAACCGGGTTGATCCCTCGTTAAACAGATCATTAGTTAAACAGGTCACGCACATGCACCAGTTTTCGTGTTTCCGGTGCAAAAATACCAAAACTGGCTGCGGCACTGGGATCGCGATCCCAGCTGCCTGTGCAGCTGCCATATGCACGTAGCCAAGCAAGATTCGCTGCGGTGCCGCCATGTACAGTCAGGCAGGATTGATCTGCCCCCGTACTTCCTAAATGAATACTGATTCTGGCTGTTCCTGTTTTCCCCGGTGCAGAGGGGGGCGTTAGCATGATTTTTCCTGACCCGGACTGAATGGCCGTATTCCCTGTGGCTGAACTTGTCCAGCCAGTCGTGCTGTAGCCTGCAAGAAACACCGCGCTGGCTGGAATCACCGTGCATTGATCGAGCGCGTTCAATGCCCAACTCTGTCCTGTCCAGTATTGAGTCTGTACCGGAAGCGCGAGTGCGCTCCGGCCTTGGCCGTAGGCGCTAAAAAGTGCCAGTCGTCCACGGCGGATATCTAGCGATGCCAACGATTCGTGACCCACAGAGCTGATGCCGGGATAGGCTGCATCTGTCGCTCGTATACGCAATGTCTGCGGTGTTTGCGTCGTGCTGCTAGGCGAGTTGTTGTGGGTTGCAAATGTCCACACTGGGCTGCTTGTACTGGCTGCCCATGTTGCGATTCCGCCTGTAAATTGTTCCGGCGCGATGGCGGTGTTGGTGAGCGAGCCTTGTGTGTTGGCCGTGGCGTCGCTGAGGTTGATCGAATCTGCAAAATGAGGGGCGGTTGCAGTGCTACCATCGAAATTGCGGGTGAGTCCGATATTGTTCCCACCACCTGCGCGATAGGCCTTGATGGTGACGCCAAATGGCTGGCCGGAATAGGAGAAGCTTGTGCATCCGGGCAGGGTTTGTACTTCGAAGAATGCGGGGACAAACGGACCGATGGCAGCGCTACTGCCTGAAACCGATAGGCTGCTGCCCAGGTAGCGGTTCAGCTGTGCAGACAGTGTCGCCTGACCTACTTCATCCCAGTTGAACTGAACGGATGCACTGCCATTGCTGAACGTATTGACCGAAGCGCTTGGGGCGCCATTGCGTGCCCCGCTGCCGGTTGGCTGGGTTCGACTCAAGCTGATGGCGGGTATGGCCGGTGTCGCTTCGCGTCCGAAATTCGGTGTGACACTGGCGGGACTGCAGGCATTCAGCGCAGAAAGGGTAGCCGTCTGACCTACGCCTGCAGTAAGTGGCGGCGTAGGGAGGGCATCAAAGACAAAGCGTGCAGGCACTGCGGAAAAGGTGGTGTTTGTGAGCGTATCCATGACCAGACCGGCATCGCCTGTGGCTGCGCTGCCTGTGTAGCGACCTGTCAGCGAAACATTGCCGGCATCGCTATAGGTCACGGCTGCAAATGCAGTGCCTGTGGCGTTAAATCGTAGAGAGGGCGTGGTGCTGCCATTGACCAGTATCGAACGTGTTCCGCTGGCAGGGTTGAGGTACTGGGTGTTAAAGGAAACGGTACGATTGACAAAACGGAATGCAGGCACGCAGGAGGTGGAGTAGTCACTCTGTTTGAGTGCTTGAATCTGAATATTCTGCTCCGTACAGGCGATGTGGTTGGGGACGTTGGAGATAATCAGACCAGATTGAGTTGTCTGGAAGGTACAGGCGGGATTGCCGAAGGTACAGGTCGTTGCATTGCTTGGGGCGGGATTAACGCTACCCGCGGCGAACTTCACGGTGCTGACTTGTGTATTTTGAAATGATACGGTGGTGCTGCTTTGCCCGGGCAAGATGGAGAATGCGGGGCCACTGCTCCAGTTGAATAAGGGGCTTCCGCTTTGCGCAGTCGCGGTCAACGTACCAGTGACGCCCCCTGTGTAGGGCGTCGCGCAGGCCGGATCACTACAGGCTGACACATTGATGGAGGCCGGCAGGCAAGTAATGCTTTCGCCACTGGCATGCTGCAAGACAAGATGATCAAGTGGAACGGAGCAGCTGGCTGCTGTGCGAGGACTACCATAATAGCTTTTGCCGGCGGACTGATTGCTATAGATGACTTGGATATCCGCTGGAGACAGGGCTGATTTAAACAGCATGAACTCATCCATCGGAACCCTGATGGCGCCTCTGGAGCGATCACTGCACGCGCTGCCAATGACGTTCAGGTTGTAGGTTCGGCTACCCGAGTTCGCGGTGATGGGCAGCGTGTCCCGTTTATCGCCGTCGATATACAGTGTGGTGGTATCCCCTGTGGCACTGACTGCAAAATGATGCCAGCCCGCGCCCAGCTGTGCATTCCCCACTGAAATTGCGCCCAGCGCAGTCAGGTCGCCACTGACACCCCATTTGAACCCATTGCTGCCGTCTATGTAAAAGACGTCTCCTTGGCATGTTCCTCCGCTGCCACTCAGTGATGCCGCCGTAAAATAGGGCGTACTGACTGTATTGGGTAGCGGATATTTGAGCCAGAACGCAAAGGTATAATCGCCGGGTATGTTGACTGTACTGCCGGGGACAACATATTGATTGTCTGCCTGCGTATTGAGTGCCCGATTGACTTTCCCGCCTGCAGCCGTAGTCGGAATGCTCCCTGCAGCGGTGCCATTGACCAGGCCGGCATCATCCGATACCTCGCCGGGTGTGCCGTTGTAACTGCAATCATCAAACGTGTAATCCAGTGCCAGCCCGCACGTATCGATACTGGCAATTTGCGAGCGGATGGTGGCCGAAAACTGTAGATCCAGATTTGTCGAAATATTGATGGTGCCACCGGTAAGGATGGCGCCGAAGTAAGTGGCATGATCGGCGATATTGACGCTGGTGCTGGCATCTGGCCCCAGAATCAAGCCCGTAAAATCCAGATAGGCGCCGAGATTGACTGCTGCACCCGGATACAGCATTAACTGAAAATTCTGGGTTGCCCCACCTCGATTGACTTTGAATCCATTACCCGCGCTGAAATAGTAGTCGGTGTAAATATGAACCGGGCCACTGACAACCTGAATGGTGACGTTGGACGAAGCGCTTAGATAGTGGATGTGGTAATCGCCCGCATAGAGGCGCACCGTTGCGCTAGGGGTCATCGATAAGGTGTTGATATAGAACGTGCCACCCATCAACGAGGCAATGCCCGACAACGTCACATTATCGTAGGCACCGGGTTGCAGTGTGCCACCACTGGCAGACGCCGTGCCCCACGATGGATTGAAGACGGCAGGGTTAATGGAGGGCAGGGCAACATTCCGGTTATTGAGTCTGCCTGATAGCGGTAATGAATAGGTACCCGTACCACTGATGGGAATAGCGTTGATTGTGCCGCCAGCAATCGACAAATTGCCACTGGTGGACACAATGGCAGTTGCGCCTGCGGCCGTCGACGTGGGAACGGTTCCGCATGAGGGAACTGCGCCTTGCACATGATGAATAAAAAGGAGTGCGAGCAGCAAAAAGAGTTGGTGAATCAATTGCTTCATTGATGCGGCGTAGATCTATAGGCAAGGACTTTCAGCATAGTTGACGCGCAGGACGACTGATGGATCCCTGTATCAATACTGGCGCGTTCGTCGATTCTGACTATATTGACCTAAATACTCGCTGACTTTGATGAATCGGAGGGCAAGGATCATGAAAGCAGTCAGTTGGATGACTCGAGTGCGAGACCGCGCCCAGCGTGGCTTTACGATGACCGAACTGGTGGGTGTGCTGGTGATGGCGGGGGTACTGGGCGCCATGGCGATGCCGCGGGTGAACGAAACCGCCACCAGCATGGCTGGAGTGGCTGTGCATGATCAGGTGGTGTCCGCGCTGCGTTATGCAGGACAAACCGCCGTCAGCCATCGCCGTTTGGTCTGTGTTACCTTTACCAGTACTACCGTTGCAATGACAATTGCAGAGGCCAATCCTGCGAGCGAATGTGGTACCACACCACTGACCAATGCCGCAGGGCGTTCGCCCTATGTACAAAGTCCTGATGCGGACAACGCGGGGATGGTCATCACCCCGATCCAGACCTTGTACTTCCAGCCGAATGGCACCGTGACGCTCGACGCGGCGGGTGCTACATATGGCAACTACACCATTATGGTGACCAACCAGAATGCCATTTCGGTCATCGGTATGACCGCCTATGTCATCTGACGCATTGGCTTTGATTCGGTTAAGTCGGCAGCAATCAGGGGTCACGCTGATCGAACTGATTGTATCCATGGTGGTGATCAGTATTGCGCTGGTTGCTGTATTGCGAGCATTCAGTCAGTCCGCAATCACCAGTACCGATCCCATGCTGCGTGCGCAAATGCTGGCGATTGCCGAGGAGATGCTGGAAGAGGTGTCGCTCAAGCCATTTGCATCCTCTGCACACGCGGTGGCCGCAAGCTGTGCTCGCGATACGTGGACCAGCATTGGCGATTATCATGGTTATGATACTTCGCTGGCTGATTGCATCACACCGGCCAATCCTGCCGTCACACCTCGTATATACGATGTGGGCGGTGCAGCGGTACCGGGATTGGATGGTTATGCCGTACGCGTCACCATTAGTGACGATGCCTTGCCATTAACTGCTCCCGGCATCGCTCCTCCGAACTGTAAGCGCATCACTGTTCAAGTGACGCATGGCAAGGATGTGCTGATTCTGAATGGCTGGCGAACGAACTATGCGGCGTGAACTCCCTTCAATGCTGCAGCATGGCGGGTTTACGCTGGTAGAGCTGATCGCGGTCATTGTCGTGACCGGCATTATGGCTTCGGCAGTGGTGATGTTTCTGGTGCCCGCGATCGAATCGTATGTCGATGCACGGCGGCGCAGTCAATTAACCGATCTTGCCTCGGTGGCCATTGGGCGTGTGAGTCGGGATGTACGAGTGGCGGTGCCCAATTCGATCCGTATCTCCGGCAGCAATTGTGTTCAAATGGTGCCAACCATTGCTGGTGGCCGCTATCGAGTGGCGCCGGATACACTGTGGGATGCACTGCATGCGACGCAAGCCAGTGCACCGCTGGAGGGTAGTCAGCCCATCAGTGCGATAGATGTGTTATCGCCGCTTAGCATGCAGCCCAAATCAGGCGATTGGCTGGTGATCAATAATCAGAATGGTGACGATGTCTATGCCGGGACGAATCGGGTCGCCATTGCTTCTGTGGGCGCGGCACCGTCCACTAGCCTGGGGGTTGTCCGCCTGACGTTCGCGAGCGCCACTCAGTTTCCCGCTAGCGATATCAGTGGTCGGTTTTCGATTGTGGCGGATGCCGAACAGTCAGTGGTGTTTCAGTGTGTTGCGCCGGGCACGGATATGCAGGGGAATGGAACGGGTACGTTATATCGCCAGATTGCGCCATTTTCAGCAGCGGCGAGCGGCTGTCCGAATCCCGGGGGCGGCGCGATTCTGGCAAGCCGGGTCTCGGCATGCGAGTTTGTCTACAGCCCAAATCAGGGCGCAACGCAGCAGAATGGTTTTTTGTGGATCAGGCTGGCGCTGCAGGAGCGGGGTGAAACGGTCACGCTTGCCTCCGGTGTGCATGTGGATAATGTGCCATGAGTCGAGGACACAGTGGCTTCGCTATTCTCACGGCGATCCTTATTCTGGTGGTATTGTCTGTCCTGGCCGCTGCCATACAGATGCTGGCAGCTGCGCAGCTGCAGGCGTCCATTCAGGCGATGCTGAGTGTTCGCGCGCAATCTGCTGCCAAGGCAGGCATTGAATGGGGCTTGTATCAGTCTTTGCAAGCAGGAGGCATGTGGTTCTGGGATCCGGCCACTGGCCTACCCAATCCGGGGCCATGTGATACCACACAGCGACGGACACTTGATCTGGTCGCGCAAACCGGGTTCAGCGTGACCGTGAGTTGTACGTCTTACCGTTATAACGAGGGGCAAACGAGTAGCGGTGCGGTGAGTGTCGTGCGGCTTTATGTCATTGATGCGGTGGCATGTAATGGAACGGCAGTCTGTCCTGACAACACAGCGGCTGGCAGGACAGACTATGTGGAGCGACGGCGTCAGGCAGTAGTGACGTCGTCACTGCCTCCCTCTTGATGTGTTTGACCTACCGCCCCATCGGGGCAGATGTGTGCAGGTGCCATGCCTTTGGCTGCACGTTGCCACATTTGCAGATAGAGCTTCTCCATGGATTCGACAAAGCGCGGAGTGTCGAACAGTGGAAGCGCATCTTTCAATGACAGCACTTTCTTCACTTCGGCGCGCAGGGATGGATCCTGAGCGAGCAGCACCGCCTTCACCTTGTACGCTTCCGGTGAGTCAGCCACTAACGCCTCCAGGCCAGTGGCGGCCAGCAGGCTGTGCGATACGCGTCCCGCAAATGTCTTGCCACTCATGGCGATGACCGGCACGCCCGCCCACAATGCATCGCTGCAGGTGGTATGGGCGTTGTAGGGCAGGGTGTCCAGGAAGATATCTGCCAATGCCAGACGCGCACGATGCTGATCCGGCTTTACCACCTTGGCAAAAATCAGACGCGAGGGGTCGATGCCTGCCTGTTCGGCGCGCATGCGCAAATTGTCCTGAGTCAGCTGGGTGCTGCTGAGTAGCCACAGCACGCTGTCAGGTACCTCGGTCAGAATGTCGCACCACAGCTGGAAGACCGTCGGCGTAATTTTGTACGCATGGTTGAAGCAGCAGAAGACGGTTTTGTCCTCTGGCAATCCGCATGATTCACGAGTAGGCATCTCGGCCACGGCACGCTGGCGATCATTGCTTTGGTAGCTGAAAGGCATCCAGGCAAATTTCTCGCCGAAATGGCGTGCTTCACTCATCGGTGCCACGATCTGATCGGCAATGATGTAATCGGCTAGTTCATGCCCCAGTGTGCCGGGGTAGCCCAGCCAGGAGACCTGAACGGGTGCCGGATGCAGGGCTAGCACGCCGGAGCGGCTGTTGCGGGTATAGCCGTTCATATCGACCAGAATGTCGATTCGGTCAGATGAAATGCGCTGTGCCAGTGCGGGCAGCGACAGATCGCGGACATCGATAAACTGATCGAACGCCTGTTTCACGCGCTTGCGGGTGGCCGAATGCAGATTGGGGCCTGCCGAATAGGCGATGATTTCAAAGCGATCACGATCATGCAGCTCGAACACTTCGCAGCCCAGATGCATCGTGGCGTGCTCGTGGAAGTCGGACGACAGGTAGCCAATGCGAATCTTGCCCTCGTGCGTGACCGAACTGCGGCGCACCGGCGCAGTAGATTGCAGCAGCGGCAGATATTGCTGGATACGCCAGCGTTCGGCGCACTGCAGCTGATCCGCGCTGGTGCTGCCATCCAGTGCCAGAAAGCCAAAGGGGAAGACAGCACCGGGGCGACCGTCCCGCACATGATTCAGCACTTGTCCTTCCAGCCAATCCAGTCCATCCCATTCGCAGGTTTGCTGCATCAGTCGGGTGAGGGCGGATAAGGCGGGCAGCAGGCGTGGCTGGATGGCCAATGCTTCTGCGTAATCACGCAGGGCATCGGCAATATGGCCTTCTTCCTGGTTCAGATTGCCGAGGTTGTACCAGGCATCAGCCAGTGACGGTTCGTGCTCGAGTGCCTTCTCAAAGCAGGTACGTGCGCGTCGCGCTTTGCCTGCATGCTGCAGGCAGGTGCCGAGGTTGTTAAGCAGCACACTGCTATTCGGTTGGCTTTTCAGTGCTGCACTAAAGGCTTCCTCCGCCTCTTTCCAGCGTCCTAGATCGCGCAGTGTATTGCCCAAGCCATTCAGGATCGGAACGTCACCCGGGCACACTTCAAGCGCGCGTTGATAGTGGAGCAGCGCTTCCTGCCAGTGTCCCGCATCGCGGAGCGCAGCTGCATAATGGCTGCGGATGCGCGGTGCATACATATGACGATCATAGCGGCTGAGCAAATCCTCGAAGAGCTCGAATGCGCGCTCTGATTCGCCGATGCGTGCCAGCGCAATAGCGTACACCTGCTGTACATCGACATGATTGGGGTGAAGCTCGAACAGGATAGCCAGCTGTCTGCAGGCCTCCTGCGGGCGGCCGGCTTGCAGTTGATCAATGATATTGATCAGTTGCACGTGCAGATCGGCACGGTCCTGTCCTGTGTTTGCATCGTCTGCATCGTACCGTGCTGAATCCAGCAGCGGGGCGCCCAGATCGATTGATGAGCGGTAAAGATGTTCGCGCAGCAGGGCTGCGACCGATTGAGCGGCTGCCATATCAACTCCGTTAGCAGGTTGAGCGATGCCGGATAGGGAGCAAGAACCGTGCACGCTGTGCCAGAAATCGGATCTGTCCGGCATATCTGATGACAGACGGCGAATGTACCGGGCGGCATTCTGTGTCAGCTAGGGCGCAAGCGGATTTGCGGCGATATTGTTCTCCAGCGACGACCACGACAGGAGGCCGAGCGATACGGCAAAGGCGGCGATACGGCCGTGTTTCCCAACATGGCAAGTGATACCGGCGGCAATCCGTGCCAAGGGTGCTGGCAGAGCGGCAAGCATTGCCAGCTTGCATGCCTGCTGCCCTTGCATCAAGATGAGGCCGATTGGACAATGATGCGGAAACCATGAGGCTGATTGCGGGAAAGTGGCTGTTGATCTGCCTGTGTGCGTGCTTGCCGGTCGTTGGAGTGTGCCTGGATGATCAGGCCTTACCTCATCCGGCTTTGTCGGCCTTGCCAGGAAAGATGCTGTGGGCGTGGGAGCGTCCTGAAGATCTGCGCGACGTGCCACCGGATATCGGCGTCGCCTGGGTTGCGATGCGTATTTTGCTGATGGGGGATCATGTCAATATGGTCTATCGCCGTCAGCCTTTGCAGATGTCCGCGCATACGGTCGGGATCGCGGTGGTGCATGTGGATGCATCGACACGTCGTCCCCCTGTCCTGAATGATGTCCAGAAACAAGCCATCGTAGATGCCCTGGTGCAAACGGCTGCAGTGAGCAGCGTACCTGTCGTCCAGCTGGATTTTGAGGTGCGGCGATCGCAGCGGGCGTTTCTGCAGTCGGTTGTACAGGCAGCTCGTGCGAGCTTGCCTCAGCAAGTCGCGCTATCGATGACTGCGCTGGCATCCTGGTGCGAGGGAGATCGCTGGCTGAGTGATGTGCCTGCGGACGAAATTGTCCCGATGGCGTTTCGCATGGCGAGTGATGATCGCTTGATCCGGCAGAGGCTGGTGCAAAACCGGCAATTTTCAGATCCGCGCTGCAGGCTGGCAATGGGTATTGCCACTGACGAGCCACCCGTGCCACTTCAAACGGGTCGAATTTACTATTTTTCGCCTGTCAGCTGGCACCGGGGCAATGTTCCCAACCGTGCAATTGTCCAAGCACGCTGACAGGTTTAATTTCAAGGCAGGAGTAGGGTATGCGTTTACGTCGATCTGTCTGGGTGGCAGTGAGTCTCGCACTGTCGAGCATGTGTGCGCTCGCCAGTGGGGGGGACGGCTTCATGGAAAGCCGGTTTATGCCGGAAAACCATGTGCCTGCGAATGAACTGCAGGATTATGCAGCAGGTAGGTTAGGGATTGTGCCCGGTAGCTTCTGGCACGTGTATCTCTATCTGGCCTGGCGCAATGCTCACGGTATGCCGATTGATGCGCAAACACTTCACTCACTGGGCATTCGTAGCTGGTTCATGAATGGCTACGATACCGTTTGGAATAGCGATGAAACCCAGCTTGCGGTTGATGAATGGCTGAAACAGCGCACACAGGTAAAAGATGCGCCTGCACTGGATAAGCTATTCATCGACAAGCGCCTGCCGAACTACGACAGTTTCCGCAATTGTCCCAGGGATACCTTTAAAACGGCATCGGCTACGCTGGCGGCTCGCCTGAAAACCGGGCGTCCGGATGAAGTTTCATTCTGGGTAAAGGCGCAGGATGCCGTGTTCAGTCGATGCGGATCGGCATGGAATCAGGATACGCCTGAAAATCGCGCCCTTCCGGTATTGCCTGCCACTGCATCGGCTTGGCTGAAGGCTGATTATCAATATCAGCAGGCTGCTGCGTTGTTCTATGAAGGCAATTTTGCGGATGCGCGTCAGCGCTTTCTGGCGATTGCGGCAGATGCGACATCGCCCTGGCGGCCGCTGGGCAAGTATCTGGCGGCGCGGAGTCTCCTCAGGCAGGCAAGTCTCGGTACTGATCCCAAGTCGGAGCAGCGTGTCACTCTGTTACAGCGTGCGCGTCAGGAGTTTGCAGCAATCGCAGCAGTGTATTCACCTGCCGCCAGGATGGTGAATCTGGTTGATACCTGGCTGGAACCGGCCAAACGTCTGCGCCAGCTTGATCAGGTATTGAGCGATCCCAAACAGCGCACTATCAACCCACAGGATCTGGCCGATTATTTGAGCTTGCTGGATTCAATTCCGACAGAGGCAGGCGCTGCAGGAGAAATGACCCGCTGGATAAATGTGATGTCGCAGTCTGCCAAGCTCAATCCTGCCTTGATGCGTTATTACGGTGATGTACCGGAGAGTGATAAGGCAGATTTGCAGCAGGCACTGGCCACAGCGCGTAGCGAATGGAAGCGAACAGGAGATGGTGCATGGTTGCTGGCGATGTTGAGTAGTGCGCACGCCGATGAGATCCGCGCCGACGAGCTTGCAGCCGCCGAACAGATCCCGCAGACATCGCCACTGTGGCATTCAATCGCATGGCACCGGGCGCGTGTTCAGCTGATGAAGGGAGATCCTGCGCGCGCCGACAGGATTGTTGACGCAGCACTTGCAGATCAGACAACGAGTCCCTCCACACGGAATCGCTGGTTACATCTGAAAACCCTGAGTGCAGCGACGGTTGAAGCGTGGGCGAGCAGTCTGAAACGGAAAGTGGCCGAGCTCCCGGAGGCCGAACCTATTCCGGATGAGGGAAAAGGGCAGCCCGATCTGGTGATGGATATCGATGGGCGTTTCCAGCTGTACCGTACCATGCCGCTCAGTCGTCTGGTTGCTATTCATGATGCCGCGATTCTGCCCGCCCAGATGAAGCAGGATCTGGCTCAGAAAATCTGGGTGCGCGCCGTATTACTGGATGCACATGACATTGCCCGACGCTTTGCCGGTATTGTCAGTCAGCAGCCGGACAATAAGGTGCGGCCAGCCCTGTGGCAACGCTACGCGGCCGCGCCTGACGATGCGGGTCGAAAGCTGGTGGCAACGCTTATTCTGGTGGAAACCCGCGACCTTGATCCTGCGCCCTACAAAGCATCGGGTCAACTTGGCAGCTATCTATGCTATCCCGCAGAGTGGGCCAGTAACGATGTTCCAGTGGATCCGGAAGCGGGGATGCAGGCGCTCGCACCGGCGTTTTTGAGTGCTGATGAGCGTACGGCTGCGGTCAAGGAAGTGGATCTCCTGAGTGCGCTTCCCGCGCGTGCCGTACATCTGGGGGGCGCGGTCATCAATTGGGCTGGAACGCATCTGGATGACCCTGACGCGCCACGCGTGCTGCATGCGCTGGTTGGTGCGACCCGGCCAAGCTGTGTGAATGGCGGTGAAGTATCAAAGAAAGCGTTCAGATTGCTGCACAGCAAATGGCCCAAGAGTGAATGGGCGCGCGCGACGCCTTATCACTACTGAGTTTCGTGGTATCAATGAATAAGGGAGGCCAAATGCCTCCCTTTGTCTATCGCGTTACTGATCCCCGGATCAGAAACGCATGCTGATGCCTGCGAACACCGTGCGCGGCGTACCATGCTGTGGCGCTCCAACGCCTACGCCTGTTCCGTCACGCAGCAAATAGCGTTTGTCGAACGCATTGATCAGGGCGACGCGTGCTTCAATTTCCTTGATGCCGGATACATTGTGCCAATGCCATGCAGATGCAAAATTGGCTGTAGTGTAGGCCGGAAGAGTCGATGAATTCGGGGTGCCGCCCTCTGGTGTGCGACGCAGGCCACTGCCATGCAGTATATCCATACTGAACAGTGCATCACCCATGCGGTAATGTGCGCCGGTCGACACCGTCCAGGTCTGATCGTGATCGAGGAAGACATCGTGATGGGCAATATACTCAAGTTCCTCCGCTTCAATCAGCGCCTGTCCCGAGATAATGTTGCGTGCGGTGGCCTTCTGCCACGATAGATTCAGGTAGCCACCCCAGTTCTTTTGCTCGTACAGGAAGGCGGTCTCAATCCCCTTGGCGCTACCCTTTTCAAAGTTGAAGGGCGACAGAATCAGCGCCTGACCAAACTGCCCCTCATCTAGCAGATTGCGTATGTCCTTGTAATAGCCATCCACACTGACCGAGAACGCATCATTGAAGTGATGGCTGATCCCGATGTCGTAGTAATGGGTGCGTTCTGCCTTGACCTGATCTGAATGCGGCGCCTCAGGTGCATTGGAGGTTCCAACAAATTTGTCGATACTGCTTTGCGCTGCCAGTTGTTGGGCGGGTGGCGTAAAGTAGCGGGCATAGCCGGCGTGTATGCTGGTGCTGTCCGAAAACTTCCACGCTGCATTCAGACGCGGGCTCAATTGCTGTTCTTGAATAAAGGCCGATACGCGATCGAAGCGCAGACCGTAGTTAATCGTCAGCGGTTCCAGAACATGCCACTCATCTTGAACGTAAAGGCTGCCCAGCGTGCCAGTTTTACTGGTGTTGTCGATGATGGTGAGTGGAGTAGATGACGATTGCGCACCACTTTCGTCGACCGCGAACACGCGTACCGTATTGTCACTTTTGGTGTACTGGCGCGTATAAACCAAACCAGCACGCAAGGTGTGCTGTTCATTGAGTGGCGTGCTCATGTCGAATTGCAGGCCGCTGGCGCTGTTTGAACGCGTTGAGTCCGAGGCAACGCCGGTGTAGGCCAGATCGCCCACGGCATCCGGGACATAATGCAAGTCGGAAAACTGCGAGAAGGCTGCCAGTTGATAGTCTACGCCGTTCAGCTGTTGTTGCAGTGATGCCAGAACATAGCGGTTGCGCTCAAACTGGTTCTGATCCAGCGCCGAGGATGCGGGAACGGCAGCGCCGCTGACCTGCCATGCAGCCTCCTGACCCGGATTGTTAGGGATCTGGAAGCGACCGTTATAGCTACCAAACATCAGCCCGACACGGGTGGATTCATCTACAAACCAGGATGCGTTGCCGAATACTTTGTTCTGTACCGTGCGATCGTGGAGTGCGCTGCGGGTTGGCTGCGGATTTTCGATGCCGAGGTCACTTTGCATGCGACTTGCGGAGAGGAAATAGCGATATTGCTCACCGCCACCGAACATCTCAACCGAAGGCTCAGTGTAACCATGGCTGCCGAATTGCATGCCGACCTGACCACCGGGGACAAAACTGCCGGCTTTGGTCTGAATGTCGACTACGCCCGCTGCACGCAGCCCATATTGCGCGGGTAGGGCACCGGTCAAGAAGTCGAAGCGTTCGACCAGCCGGGTATCAATTGCCTGGCCAAATCCGCTGATATTTTCCGGCAGCAAAATGCCATCCAGACGATATTGAACATTGCCGTGATCATCGCGGACATGCACCGAGCCGGATGCTTTCGAGTCCTGATCGATGCCGGGTAACCGTGCCAGTACTTCATTAAATGGTGTCGATTCACCCTGACCCATTTGCTCGATCATGTGTTTGTCGACGGTATAAACGGTTGTACCCACCTTTGGGGAGAGATCGTTCTGCGCAGATTTGAGCCGTTTGGACACCAGCTCGATTTTTTCGACGCGGGAGATGCCCGCATGCGCATTGGCTTGTGCTTCAGATTGAGCGTCAGATGCGGTATCTGCGGTTGCCTGAGCATCGGCATGGACGAAAGAGGTGGAAGTTGCCAGCAGGGTAGCGATGGCAAAGGGCAATTGCCGCATGACAAAAGTGCGGGACATGGGTATTCCTGACGTGCATGGTGCGACTCGAATCACGAGTCGTCGGATCGTTTATGTGTCCGGCAATAGGCATCCAACAGCCATGAGGGACTCTGCCTCATGTGGTGTCTTGTCTAGATTGCGGGACGGTGCTGAAAATGACCCCCTACAGGGGAACGATCATGCAAGGACAGGCGGGCCGCAGCTCGGTGGTAGGAAGAGCGGCTGTACCGGCACGACTTGCGAGCACACAATCGTGTTCGGAAGATAGTGCAGTACGCGCTGAACGCTGGTGACACGTGCATCGGCCTTGGGGGTGGGCGTTTGCAGTTGTACCAGCGAACACACCGCACAGCTATCCTTGACCAGTGCCGCTTTGTGTCCGTGAGCGTGGACAGTCGAGCTGATACTGAGCAGAGACAGGGCTGCAAACAGCGTAATACACCAGCGCCACATGGCGAGGCGAGCTCGTCCTGCGGTCGGTAGAGTGTAAGGAAGACGCTGGTTCGACATGGTCACTAGTCTATGACTGGATTGTTACAATATAACATTCAAGGGACGCGAGCCTATCGCACTTTTAGGAATGAAGCAATGAACAGTTCGTTCTATTCCTCCAGTTGCAGAGGGATGAGGAGAGGGTGATGGATGAGCGGTGCCTGCAGGCTTTCGAGCAATGGGCCGGACAACTGACCTGGGGATATGACGGTGATGGCTATCCCATCGGATTGCCACTCGAGCGCAGGGAGACAGCATATCGTCATCCCGATACCCAGCTTGCCTGGGCGGCGTTTCAGGCTGCCTGGTACCATCCGCGTAAAGACCTGTCGTTTTTACAAAGTGATGGATCGTCGGGTGCGTGAAAACCCTGTCTGACTCACGTACACTCGCCACCATTCCTAATGAACGAGGTGAGTGCATGTTTCCGCTTGGCCGTCTGACGCTTTCTATCACGCTGTCGCTTAGCCTGACCGCCGGTGTATTGCCGGCAGTGTGGGCTGGCGCTGCAAATCCTCTGCCCGCCATTAACTACGATATTGATGGCTACGACATCATCTCCCCGGTTCATACCCGTCACGGCATGGTGGTCAGTGCGCAGAAACTGGCAAGTGATGTGGGCGCAAGCATCCTGAAGCAAGGCGGTAATGCAGTGGACGCAGCGGTGGCCACGGGATTTGCGCTGGCGGTGGTGTTACCGAGCGCCGGTAATCTTGCTGGTGGCGGATTCATGCTGGTCCACGATGCCAAGACTGGTAAGCAGATCGCGATTGATTTCCGCGAAATGGCACCATCCCGTTCCACCCGGGATATGTATCTGGACGCTGCAGGCAATGTGGTGGCGGGCAAGTCCACCTATACCCATCAGGCAGTGGGTGTACCCGGCACCGTGATGGGGCTGGAAGCCGCCTGGAAGCGTTACGGTACGATGCCCTTTGCCAAGTTGCTGGCACCCGCTATCAAGCTGGCGCGCGAGGGCTTCATGATCGGGCCGGAGCTGGGCGAAACCATGGCCACGGAAAAGGATGTGCTGTCACGCTGGCCTGCCACGCGCGCCATCTTTTTCAAGGGCGACATGCCCCTGAAAGCAGGTGACCGGTTGGTACAGAAAGATCTCGCCAATACGCTGGAGCTCATTGCCAAGCAAGGCAGCAAGGCCTTCTACGAAGGTGCGATTGCCAGAAAGCTGGTTGCCGAAATGCAGGCACATGATGGTTTGATTTCGCTGGATGATCTGAAACGCTACCATGTGGTGGAGCGCAAACCGGTGGAAGGCGATTACCACGGCTATCACGTGATCTCCATGCCACCACCCAGCTCGGGCGGGGTGCATATCGTGCAAATCCTGAACATGCTGTCGCACTATCCGCTGAAGGAATGGGGTTTTGGCAGTGCGCAGACCATTCATGCACAAGCAGAGGCCATGAAACTCGCTTATGCGGATCGCGCCGAATTTCTGGGCGACAGCGACTTTGTGAAAGTGCCGGTCAGAGGACTCAGTTCGCCCGCTTATGCGGATGAGCTCACGAAAAAGATCGTCCTCGCACATGCAACGCCATCATCCAGTATTCGCGCAGGCAAGCCCGAGCCCTACGAAAGCAATCAGACGACGCATTTCGCTGTAGCCGACAAGTCAGGCAATGTTGTGAGCCTGACTTATACCCTGAACCTGAATTTTGGTAGCGGGATTGTGGCCGCAGGTACTGGCATGCTGCTGAACAACCAGATGGATGATTTCTCGGCCAAGGCGGGCGTGCCCAATGCCTTCGGACTCGTGGGTGGGGATGCCAATGCGATTCAGGGCGGCAAGCGACCATTGTCGTCCATGTCGCCGACGATTGTCCTGAAAGATGGCAAACCCTGGCTAGTGACCGGCGCAGCAGGGGGGAGCCGCATTATCAGTTCTACGCTGCAAACCATTATCAACGCGGTCGATTTCGATATGAATGTAGCCGAAGCTGCGGTGGCACCGCGCATACACCATCAATGGCTGCCAGATGAACTGCGTGTCGAGAAAGGCATCAATCCGGATACCCGCAAGATGCTGGAAGCCAAAGGTCATACTGTCGTGGTACGTCCCGCCATGGCGAGGGTACAAACACTGCGCGTCGAAAAGGATGGCTTTAGCGGCTTTGCGGATCCGCGCAGTAGTGATGGTGGCGTGTCAGGGTACTGATCGGCAATAGGAATAGATCGGCAAGAGGAATCCGGGTATCAAAGTGCGATATCCGGATTTTCGCTGGCGAGTTCGATGCGATTGCGGCCACTGTTTTTGGCACGATACAGGGCATGGTCGGCGCGGCGGACAATATCGGTCACCGAGTGATCATCAATCTCGAGGCTAGCCACGCCAATACTGATCGTCACTTGATGTGCTTCTTCGCCGATCTTGAGTGGTGTGCGGGCGATGATGCTGCGAATGCGCTCTGCGACGCTGGCGGCTTGTCGGGTATCTGCAAGCGGCAGGATGACCAGAAATTCTTCGCCCCCCGTGCGCCCGAGCAAATCACCATGTCTGAGCGCTGCTTGAGCTGTTTGTGCCACACTTATGAGTGCCTGATCTCCACTTTCATGGCCAAACTGGTCATTGATCTGCTTGAAGAAGTCGACATCCAGCATGAGCAGGGATAGCTGCTCGCGATGTTCGCGCGCGCGTCGGAAGTGCTGTTCTGCCCCCGCCATGATCTGACGCCGGTTTGCTACGCCAGTGAGTTCATCGGTATGAGCCAGAATCTGCATGCGTCTGGCATCACGGAGATATTGCCAGCCAATGCCACCCAGAATTGCCAGCAAAAGTGATCCCAGCATGATGATGTAACGCTGATAGAGTTGCACCTGATTGAGGGTCTGCAGCTCCTGATCCTTCATGGTTTTTTCAGCAAGTAACTGTCGATTCTGCGCATCTCGCCGTTCTGTTTCAAATTCGATTTTTAGATGGGCGGTTGCCTCTTCTCTGACTTCCAGATCGAGTACCCGGCGGACTTCGAAATAGTCTTCCAGCGTGTGATAGGCATGATTGAAATCACCTTTCTTGCCTAGAATTTCAGCCTTGACTCTCAGGAAACGTGCGTAGAGTCTGGGATTTTTTTCTTCCTTGAGTAGTTTTTCAGCCTGATCCAGCGCAAGCAGACTCTTGGCAAATTCACGCTTGCCTAACCAGGCTCGGCCTTCCTGCAAATAAATCTCGGAGACCAACCCTCGTCCCTGCTCTTCACTTAAACCGGTTTTGGCCAGCTTGAGCATATCGAGTGCTCGATCATATTCGCCTCGCTCGACATACACAGTAGCCAAACCTGATCGCAAAATACTTAGGTTACCCTGGCGAATGGCTTCACTGGCTTCACGGTTGGTGCGGTCAATTTCCATCGACTGCAGGAACATCTTTTCTGCTTTGTTGAATTCGTTGTTCGAGAGGTACACACGCCCCATACCGCCGATTGCCGTCGATTTCAGGCCGATATCATCGAAATCCTTGCTGCTGTTGATGACCTGCTGATAGTACTCAAGCGCACGTTCATAGTCTTCGGTTCGCCGATAGCTGTCGGCAATATGCAGGAGGTTGGACATCGCCCAGTAGTTGAGCCCCAGCGAGGTGTAGATGCGATGACTCTCGATCAGGTCGGCAACCGCACCTGCGGTTTGCCCGAGATAGGATCGTAATTGACCGCGCTGGGTCAGTGCGTCGCCCAGAATTCGGGTTGCACCTGCTCGCCTGGCGAGCTCGACCGATAATTCATCTTCCTTGAGCGCACTCTCAAGTTCTCCCCTGGCCTCCAGATAGGATGCGCGGCATAAGATCAGATCCGATCGTGTCAGAAGATCTTCTGGCGGGACGTCTTTTAAGCGAGTCGTTGCGTAATCAATCGCCTCTTGTGCGACGCTGAAATCGTGTCGCCAGCACCATGCCCGCCAAAGCCGGCGCAGATTTGCGGTATCGCTCGGTTTGATGCGGCGGGATAGCTCTGCCAGCAGATCTTTGTCACGGACGTTGGCCTGATTTTGACCATCTTCCAGTTGCTTGAACAGGGAAGGGTTATCCATCGCGGCGACTGTGGATGGGATAGGTTCAGCAGACACAGCCCCCCCCGAGCCTGCTAAACAGATGATAGCGGACAAGGCGAATGCCAGAATGGAAAAGGGTGACTTTTCCAGCCGGGCACGGAGAAATGATGTCAATGCAGCGAACATGCCGCATGAATCCTTGTTTGGATTGGTTCTTTAGGAATAGGGCTTAGATGGCTGGCATGCAAGATCAGTCGCCGACCGGCACCTTGTCTTCGACCGATTGGCACGACGAGACGAGCAGATTTAGTAATGCAGGCAGGGTGTATCCGGCATATGGATTCCCGGTTTCTGTGCTCAGTCCTTCAGCCAGACAGGGGAGACACGCCTGGATCATCTGCCTGGCTTCTGTTCCGGATTGTTCGTGCTGCAGAATCATCCGGGCACAAGCCGTTGCCTGTGGCAGATTGTTCTGATGACAGCGCCACACGCAAATGCAGGAGAGAGCGAGCAGTTGCCTTCGGGCGGAATTAGCCTGAATAGCCAGTTCAATGGCGGCATGTAACGCCTGCTGCGCACCAAGGTCGTCTTGGCGGCGCATGCAGACAGAAAATAACATGGCATGCGCACGGGACGCCCAATCAGTTGCGCCAATTCTGGCGAGCATCTGCGTAGCTTCCGACAGCTTTTGATGTGCGTGATGCAGGTCGCCCATGTCAGCCAGCACAATGCCCAGATTAGTTAGTGAGTAGGCCAGATTAGCCAGATCGCCGGCTGCCTGACAGAGTGCGATTGCCTCACAGGACCAGGTATGGCCGACTGCAGGGCGCTGCACGTAGTGGTTGAGCAATGATAGAAAATTCAGTGCCAGCACGCGGCGTCGATAATCGCCCTGACGCTGAAAAGTGGACTGACACTGCAAAAGGACGGATTCCGCCTCGGTAAATCGTTCTTTCTCAAGGTACACCCCGCCCAGTACTAACTGCGCGAGTGCCTCTTCTCCATACTGTGCCTGTCGTCTGGCCGCAGTGAGTGCGCGCTCGGCGTATTGTTCCGCGATCGCCTGACGGCCAAAACGATAATGTGCACCTGCCATCCACGCATGGCAGGTGGTGACAATAAAGGCCTTGTTGGGCGCACGTACATCGCTCAGCGCCCGTTCAAAATGGTCGATGCTGCGATCCAGATCGCCTAGCCAGAACAGCAGTTTACCCATCGCAACCTGTGCAGCGGCGTAATAGGAAGACTGTTCCGCACGGGGAAGCTGCAAGGTACGTTGCACCCAATTGCGTCCCTCAGGCAATTTCCCGCGAGAAATCCAGTAAGGTGCCAGTGTTGCGACTAGCCGCAGCGCTATCTGGGTATGTGTCGTATCGCACGCCCAGCCAAGTGCCAGATGGATATTGTCCTGCTCCGTATCCAGATGATGTGTCCATTGCGGTTCATCGGGACTATGCCAGTTGCAGGCGGCTTGTTCGCATACTGTCGTAATATGTGTCGCATGGAGTGCTGCGACATCACTGCCCAGAGGAGACTGTATTCGAGCCAGGGCTGCCGGAATTTGAAGCGGTGCCGCAATGGCAAATCGACCATGTTTAGTCGCTATAACGCCCTGTGCATGCAGTGCAGCAAGCGGCGTCAGCCCAAATCCAGCCAGCACATCAAACATGGCCTCGTCGAAATCAGGTGTGCAATAGGACAGCACGGCGAGTGAATGCTGAACATCAGGAGATAAGGCGGAAAATTCAGGGATATGCATTGACTGATTCGATACTGGGGCAGCCTGCTCATCAGATTAGGCGCGCTCGGCCTGTGACTAGCAGTAAATAAGCATCTTTGCATACTTAGGGCTGAAGAGGCAAAACGCGAATGGTCATGCAGGTTATTTCGTATTTTCCGCACACTTGTCCGCGCAGTTTGCGCTTGTACTTTACGTTAACGTCAATCTGCGCCTAGCATGGCACATCCCGCAGAGTGGTCCCGTTCGATGCACTCGTTCAGAAGGACGCCTGCTGCCACAAGAAGGAGCAACACCGTGTCTCATACCCCTACCGTCAAGCTGCTGATCAATGGCGAGTTTGTTGATTCGGCTACCCAGGACTGGCGCGATGTCGTCAATCCCGCCACGCAGGACGTGCTGGCCCGTGTGCCGATGGCCACCCGTGCAGAGCTGGATCAGGCAATCGCAGCTGCACAAGCTGCATTCAAGACCTGGCGCAATGTACCGATTGGCGCACGCATGCGCGTGATGCTGAAGCTGCAGCAACTGATTCGCGACAATCTCGACCGCCTTGCCGCCACGCTGACCAGTGAACAGGGCAAGACACTGGAAGATGCCAAGGGCGATGTGTTCCGTGGACTGGAAGTGGTCGAGCATGCCTGCTCCATCGGCACGCTGCAGATGGGCGAATTTGCCGAAAATGTCGCCAGTGGCGTGGATACCTATGCCATCCGCCAGCCGATTGGCGTGTGCGCGGGCATTACGCCTTTCAATTTCCCGGCGATGATTCCACTGTGGATGTTCCCCATGGCGATTGCCTGCGGTAATACCTTTGTATTGAAACCGAGCGAGCAAGACCCGCTGACCCCCATGCTGCTGGCCGAGCTGGCCATTGAGGCGGGGGTGCCGGCGGGTGTGCTCAATATCGTGCATGGCGGCAAGGAGATGGTGGATGGTCTGTGCACCCATCCCGACATCAAAGCCGTGTCGTTTGTGGGCTCCTGCCATGTCGGCGAGCACGTCTACAAGCTAGCTAGCGATCACGGCAAGCGCGTGCAATCCATGATGGGCGCCAAGAATCACGCAGTGATCATGCCGGACGCCAACAAGGAGCAAAGCCTGAACGCGCTGGTGGGCGCGGCATTTGGCGCGGCAGGGCAACGCTGTATGGCGACTTCGGTGGCGGTGCTGGTGGGCGAGGCGCGCAACTGGATTCCGGACATCGTGGCGCGCGCGAAGCTGCTGAAGGTAAATGCCGGCCACATCGCTGGCACCGATGTCGGTCCGGTGATCTCCAGAACCGCGTTGAGCCGTATCCACAAATTGATCGAAACCGGCGCCGCGCAAGGCGCACGCCTGGAGCTGGATGGCCGTACCGTGCGTGTACCGGGCTTCGAATCAGGCAATTTTGTTGGGCCGACCATCTTTGCAGGCGTGAAGCCGGGCATGGATGTGTACGATCAGGAAATCTTCGGGCCAGTGCTGGTGATTGTCGAAGTCGACACACTCGACGAAGCCATCGCGCTGACCAATGCCAACCCGTATGGCAACGGCACAGGCATCTTTACGCAATCGGGTGCCAGCGCCCGCAAATTCCAGAACGAGATTGACGTGGGGCAGGTGGGCATCAATGTGCCGATTCCGGTACCGGTGCCGTTCTTCAGCTTTACCGGCTCGCGTGGCTCCAAGCTCGGCGATCTTGGCCCCTATGGCAAGCAGGTGGTGCAGTTCTATACGCAAACCAAGACGGTAACCGCCCGCTGGTTCGATGATGCGTCGGTAAATACTGGCGTCAACACCACGATCTCGCTGCGCTAAGGGGACGACCATGAAAATCGGATTTATCGGTACGGGCAATATGGGCGGGCCGATGGCGCGCAATCTGCTTAAGGCAGGTCATGAAGTGGTGGCGTTCGACGTATCCGCTGCTGCGCTCGACAAGGTAGTCGAGGCAGGTGCCATCCGGGGAGAATCGCCGCAACATGTTGCGGCAGCAGGGTGCGCGCTCATCCTGACCATGCTCCCGACGCCAGAGCTGGTGCGCCGCGTGTGTCTGGGTGAGGCGGGCGTGTTTGCTGCGGCTGCAGCCAGTACGCTTATCATCGATTCCTCGACCATCGATCCGCAAACCGCACGCGATCTGGCCGATGCGGCTGCCAAAGCCGGGCATCGTTTCCTCGATGCACCGGTATCCGGTGGTACGGGCGGCGCGGAGGCGGGCACGCTGACCTTTATGGTGGGCGGCCCGGCTGATATGGTGGAATCCGCGCGTCCGGTGCTAGCAGCAATGGGCAAGAATATTGTTCACTGCGGCGACGTGGGTAATGGGCAAGTGGCCAAGCTCGCCAATAATATGCTGCTGGCGATTTCCATGATCGGCGTAGCGGAAGCCATGTCGCTCGGCACCAAACTGGGCATGGATGCCGCGACACTGGCTGGGGTGATCAACACCTCAAGCGGCCGTTGCTGGAGTTCGGATACCTATAACCCCATGCCGGGCGTGCTGGAGACTGCGCCAGCTGCGCGTGGCTATACCGGCGGGTTCGGGACTGACCTGATGCTGAAGGATTTGTCGCTGGCGGTGGCGGCCGCCAAGCAGGCGAAACAGGCTGTGCCGCTTGGTGCAGCCGCTCAGCAGCTGTATCAACTGCATAGCAGCCAAGGGCAGGGTGGGCTGGATTTCTCGTCCATTATCCAGATGCTGCAGGGCCAGTAAGTGGGCTGTGTGCTGTGCTAGGCATCTGACTGGGTGCCGCTCAGCATGCGGCTAGCGTCTTCTGTGCTGAGCGGTTTACTGTAAAAATAGCCCTGCAGCTCGTCGCAGCCTGCCTCGCGAGCGGCACGGGCCTGTTCTTCCGTTTCAACGCCTTCAGCTACCACTTTCAAGCCCAGTGCGGCTGCAAGTTGGCAGATGGCCTGCACCACGGCCTTACCTTCTTCGGAGGGAAGCGGGTCGATCAGGGCTTTGTCGATCTTCACGGTGCTGAGTGGCAGGTTGCGCAGCATGCCCAGCGATGAAAAGCCGGTACCAAAGTCGTCCATGGCAACATGGATGCCCATTTCCTGAAGCTGGGCGAGTTGAACACGAGTTTGTTCCAGATTTTCAACGGCGGCGCTTTCGGTAATTTCCAGCGTCAGGAATTCGGGCGCTACCTGTGTGCTCTTGAGAATATCCATCACCTGACTGGGAAAGTGCGGATTTAACAACTGCAGCGGCGATACATTGACGGCGACCGGCACGCACTCATGCCCGGTCTTGATCCAGGTGGCAAGCTGCTCGCAGGCATGCAGCAAGAGCATCGAGCCGAGTTCGACAATCAGGCCGGTGGTTTCGGCCGCGCGGATGAATTCCTGCGGACTAATCATACCGATGCCCGGACGGTTCCAGCGAGCAAGCGCCTCGAAGCCGATGATCTCCCCCGTTTCCGAGTTGACCTTGGGCTGGTAACACAGGTAGACCTCACGCTGGCGGATGCCGATGCGCAACGCCTGTTCCAGTGTCAGCATATCGGTTGAGCCTTGCTCGAAGCGTGATTCCGCACGGGTGATGACGCTGCCGGGCTTGTTCTTTGACTGATGCATGGCGGCATTTGCCGCACGAATGATCACATCGGCATCTTCTCCGTGTGCTGGAAAATCTGCGCGGCCGATGGATGCATCTACGTAAAACGCGCCGCCAGACACATCAATCGGCTGGGCAAGTTGGCGCAATAAAATCTGCTCTAATCCCAGCAACGCCGGGTCATGATCAAGTGGTTGTGCAAACAGTGCAAATTCATCTACACCGACTCGATACAGTACCCCGCCAATCGGGACGGTGGTTGCCAGTACCCTCGAAAATGCCTGCAGAATCTCGTCACCGACACCATAGCCGTGTGCCGCATTAAAGAGTTTGAAACGATCGATATTGATCATAAACAAGGCAAAGGCCCAGTCTGGAGAGCGGCAATGGGCGTGCAGCGTTTCCATGAGCGCACTGCGATTAGGCAGGCCGGTCAGGGAGTCGTGAGTAGCGCGATGTAAAAGCGCACGGGATTGCTCCAGACGTTCTGTTTCATCTGTGATCAGAATACATCCAGCCTGTATACCGTCCCATTCAATCGGATAGGCAAAAAAATGCAAGTAGCGAACCGAGCCATCGATGCGCCGTCGCGGACCTTCCCATGAGAATTGCTCGCGCTCACCATTGATCACTTTCTGATATTCGGTCAGCAGCATGGCTTGTTCTGCAGCCGGCATGGTGATGTCGCGAAACCGGGTATCAAGCGCAGCAGACTCTCTGGCGCCATAGATTTTCAGCGCTTCGGCATTTGCATACAGCGCATGCTCCGGGGTGGCAATGAGTACACCTTGTTGCGAGTGCTCGATCATCATCTGAAAGCGCTGGCTGAGGCGCACGGCTTCCTGCAAGGTTCTATCCAGCGCAATGTAGAGGACGGTAAACCCGAGCGCAGTGCGAATGAGCGCGCCGACCATCATTTGCATTTCTGCGGCATGCCAGCTGAAGGTCATGCTGATTAGGGGGTGCAGCGCGAGCAGGCACAGCAGCACGCCGACATAGCGTTCGGCTGGTGTTTGCACGCGGAAGCCCATGCATGCTCGCACGGCAATGTAGAGGTAAGCCAGGGAGACCAGTAACTGTGTCAGGAACTGGTTACCGTGACCGATGACCACTTGCACGCAAGTAAACAGGCTGATGGCAAATAAAAATAGGTGAGTCTTCTTGAGCGTCTGTCCGATCAGGGAATGTATACCACTGATCAGCAGACACACATTGGCGGTAAACAGGATGGGGACAAAAATGACCCCGGTAAACGTGAATTCCAGGTTGGGATCATCTAGAAACTCAACGGAAGAAGAGAGTGCAACCAGGCAATAGGATATCCCCAGCGTGAGTGTAAAACGCTGTTGTCGGCGACGATTCCATGTCATCACCAGGGCAAGCCCCACTAGGAGATGGATGGAAATAGCGAGAATGGATAACGCGCTCACAAGACGAGCAGACTCCATATGACGGGCAGATAGATCCCGCAGGATTCGAATGCACCTGAGTGAACCATGACCCTTTTTAGGCAATGTGCGACCAGACAGCAATGCCGGACAGCGCCTGAGTGCATGATCGGACTGCCGTCTGGCGGCATATTGCTCTAAAATCGCCGCCGGAAGGCCGGATGTGCCGGCTAGGGGTGGAGTGAAATGCGGAATAGATGGAACGGCTGGCCGGGTGCCAATGCCTGGCAGTGCATGCTGATGGCCTGTCTGCTGCTTGGGTTAGGGCAATCAGTCTGCGCAGAGGATAAGCGGACACTCAAGCTCACAACCTTTACAAATGGCGAGTCGACGACCGTTCCTGCCAAAATCATTCTCAGCCGGGCCTATCGTGCGCTGGGAATTGAGATTTCGGTTGTCGCCTGGCCGGGCTGGCGCTCTCTGCATGATGCTGAACATGGCATTTATGATGGCGAGCTGGTGCGCAATGAGCAAATCGATCCGCGCTTTCGCCATTTGCGCAAGGTGCCAGTATCCCTAGGTGAATACGGCTATTTCATGTTCACCTCGAAAAAGCTCAAGCAGGACGTATCGGACTGGGAAAAGCTGTTTTATTCACGTTTGCGCATTGCTGCACCGTTTGGCTCACGTTATGCAGAAAAAACACTGGGAGAGGCCATTACCAAGCCGGTTGCAGATGGACATTCCGGGTTGGTGCTACTGTGGCGTGATCAGGTCGATGTCGTCGTGATGTCGTCCAAAGAACTGGATGGCGCACTGGCTGCCACCAAAGCGGCCGGGATTGATCCGGATCAGTTTGTTAAGCGTCCGCTTGGGGGCATGGCGGGCATGTACCATTATGTGCATGAGCGCAATGCCGATCTGATTCCTAAGCTCAGCAAGCAATTGCAAAAGATGCAGGATAGCGGCGAGATCCGCCAGATCTGGCAAGACTACGCCAAGGCACATCCCAGACAGTAGGTAGCAAGCGAGGTACCCCCGCCACCGCCATGTGCGTATGCGTTTATGGTGTGGCCGGGCTGCCTGCTTCTGGCGCAGTACGCGGCAATATAATCGTAAAGCTGACCCCTTTACCCGGCTGACTGCGCAATTCGATGCTGCCTCCGAGCATGCCATTGATCAGGTTGTACACCATATACATACCGAGTCCGCTACCGCCCTGACCTAGCTGGGTCGTGAAAAAGGGGTCGAAAATCCGTTTTTGAACGGTTTCGTCCATGCCCTTGCCATCATCTTCGTAAATCAGGCGGACAGTATCGCCCTCAATGGCGGCACTCAATCGAATATGACCCTCCGTACTGCCGTCAAAAGCGTGAATCAGTGAATTTGCCATCATATTGTCCAGCACCTGAGTTAAGGGGCCGGGAAAACCTTCCATCTCGATGTCCGGCGCGATATCGATCTCGACGGTGACGGGCTTCCCTTTGAGCCGACTCTGCATGAGCGTCAGGACTTCGTCGGCCACCTGACGCAGGTAGAAGCTGCGGCGCTGGGAGCTGGCGCGATCGACTGCAATTTGCTTGAAATGACTGACGAGATTCGCAGCCCGTATCGTATTGCGTTCAAGCAGCCTGATCGACTCGCGGCCGGACTGAATATAGTCTTCCAGTCCTGCCTGATCTAACTCGTCGGCTTTAAGCGCCTTGTCTAATGCTTCAAGCCGCTCCGCGAGAATACTGCCAACCATTTTTGTGGTGCCAAGTGGCGTGTTCAGTTCATGGGCGACACCTGAAACAAGGTGACCAAGTGCGGAGAGTTTTTCCGATTGCACCAGTTTATCCATGGCTTGGCGCAGCTCATTGGTGCGCGCTTGCACTGCTTGCTCCAGTTCGTCTCTGTGCTGCTGCAATCGGAAGTTATGTGCACGAATGGAGGCTGTCCGTCGCCAGAAGATGCCTGCCACCATCATGCAGAGCAAGACAATTGCCAGACTGATAAACCACCATGTTCGCCAAAAGGGCGGGGTGACCGTGACATCCAGACGAACCTCATGGGAGCTCCACTGACCATCGCCATTGCTGCCTCGGACATGCAATACGTATTGGCCACCCGGCAAGCCAGAATAGCGACCGCCATTTCGGTTGCCCGCCAGATACCAGTCATTGTCCCAACCATCCAGTTTGTACTGATATTGATTTTGCTCAGGATGGGTGAGATCAAGTGCGGCCACTTCAAATTCAAAGAAGTTATTTCTCCAGTCCAGTGTGATGTGATCGATCAGTTCTGGTGCGCGATTGCGGATGAAAGGCTCCCCGCCTTGCGTGAGGGAGGTCAGCACTACTGGTGGGTTGAACTGACTATCGCGAATGGTGTCAGGATAAAAGGCATTGAGCCCACGTCCGCCGCCAAACCAGATGCGCCCATCTTCGCAGGTAGCGTGCGCACCGCCCCATGCGGCGCTGGGCTGCACGCCGTCACTTGAATGGTAATCACGCCATGCGCCTGTGCCTGGCTGAAAGCGGATGAGATGACCGCCCGGTGCATTCAGCCATAAATTGCCGTTTCGATCTTCGGCAATATTGACCGCCTTATCATTCGGAAAGCGATGATTTGTTTGACTGAAATGCTCAAATGTCCCGGAATGACGGTCGAATTTGTCGAGTCCACCTCCTTTGGCCATTACCCAGAAGTCACCCGCCCGGGTTTGTCGAAATGAGAAAACCGTATCGCTTGCGATCGAGTCAGGTTGATCGGTGCGATGGAGATAGCGGGTAAAGGATTCGGTTCGGGTATCAAAGCGATTCAACCCTCCGCCTGATGATCCAATCCAGAATACAAATGGATCATCGCGATCGACCGCCAGATCCCACAATGAATTGCCGCCAATGCTGGAGGGGTTTGCCGCATCATGCACAAAATAGCGGAAAGCGTGCGTCGAACTATCAAAGCTCACTAAACCCTGGTCGGTGGTGGTAAACCATAACAATCCCGGTCGATTCGGGTCCTCAATCATGCGTGTCGTTGGGAAACCGCGGGGCATGACATATTCGGCCAGATATCTGCCATTTCGCGGATCCAGTAAATGAATGGCACCCTGCGTATCATCTGCCGTCCGGCCGCCAATCCACATTCGACCTTGCCGGTCCTCCAGCATCGGGTAGTGAGATTTGCCATAGAGTGCAAAGCGCTTAAATCCATCCGAATGGGGGTCGTAACGCTGCAGATAGCCATGACCGCCATCCAGCCAGACCTGACCATCTTTGGCGCAATACACATACTGGACGATGCTGGATACCAGACTATCTGGATTACCTTCTTCTGCTTGGTAAAGCGCGAATTTCACGGTAGCTGGATCGTATTTACTGATCCGCGCTGCATGGTCGATGATCCACATTTCTCCGCGCGGCCCTGCGACGAGGTGTTCGATATTTTCACCTCTGAGTCGACCCGGACTGTTTTCGGCAGAGACGTGATGTACCAGCTCTCCGGTCTGCGGATCCAGAATGGTGACGACGTTTTTTGCGTAGGCAATCCAGATCCGGCCATTCGGATCTTCGGCCAGGGAGGTGACCGATGCAAAGGCCAGTGTTCGCCAGTTGCCCGCAGAATGTTCAAAATGGCGAATCTTTCCGGATGACGCCTCAATGGCGTCCAGGCCCTTACGGGTTGCAACCCAGATTGTGCCATTGCGACCCGGTAGCAGGGCATTGATCTGATTGTCACTGAGGCTGGCAGGATTATTGTCTTCATGCAAGATGCGCTTGAACCGGGTTTGGCCTGTAGCAAGCACGTTCAGCCCATTGGTGGTGCCAACCCAGAGGGTGCCATCGGGTAGGGCAATGACGCTGGTTACATCATTGGAGGACACACTATCCGGCTTGTGTTTATCGTGCAGAAAGCGCGTGAATGTCTGCTTGCGCGGATCGAAGCGAATCAAGCCTGCGGATGACGCCATCCATAGATTGCCATGCACATCTGCGGCCATGGCGGTATGCAGTAAGGTCGAACCGAGGTTATTGGTGCTGAGGCTATGCGGATTTGCCGGATCCATCCGCCAGGTTGTGAAGTGGTTGGTCTGGCGATCGTAGCGATTCAGGCCACCACCTTGTGTCATGATCCAAATCGCCCCCGATGCAGCCTCGAGTACGCCTGTAATGGTGATGGATGAGAGCGCGCTATTTCGCGTATCGAAAAGCGTGACCTTGCGCCCATCCCATTTGGCGAGACCCGACTGTAGCCCCAGCCATACAAAGCCGTATCGATCCACCATGAAGCCATTGCCAAACGCCGAAATCTCCAGCGGAATTTCCTGGAAATGGATATGGGCATACCCGGCAATTGTCTGCGGGTAAGTGGCAGTCGAGGCGTGGGGGACTGCGGCGGACAGCATCGTCAATACTGTATACAGCATCCGCATGAACAGGCGAGCACGGTGCATGAATGTAGAATGTTTGATTGATGGAGGCACTCCTCTCGGTATAGTTGCAATGCCGACCTTGTGCTACCGATACAGTTCATTGCACGACAGGAAGGCCGGCATGGGGTAGCATCCCTCTGTGCTCATGCCTGTATTGCTTTCCGATGTCTGTATTTCGATTACGATCATTGCGCCTCCTTCGTGTCGTGGCGCAAGTCATTCTGCTGGTATGCCTCTGGCTCACGGCTGACTGGGTTGTGCGTTCAAGCGCCTTACCGATTCCCGCGGGTGTACTCGGATTGGGCATGCTGGTGCTTCTGTTGCTGCTGGGTTGGTTACCGCTCGATGTGGTCGAGCTGGGTGCAGAACTGTTACTCGCAGAGATGATGCTGTTTTTTGTACCCGCCATGGTCGGTCTGACCCGGTTTGGTCCGCTGTTTGCACAGCAAGGCTGGGAACTGCTAGCCGTCCTTCTGATTGGATGCTTGGTGGTGATGGCCGGGACAGCCTGGGTGGTTGATCACCTTTTCCATTATGAACAGCGACTCCATGCAAGCCGGGATGCGGAGGGCAGGGGCAAATGAGTACAACGCTTCTGGCGGCTATTTCCCTGTTAGCAACGGTTGCTGTGTATGTATTGTCCAAGCGTATTCACGCCCGCATCAAGCGATTCTGGGCTGCCCCGATTCTGGTCGCGCCGCTCTTGTTGATGAGTCTGGTAATGCTGTTTCGCATTCCCTTGCCCGTGTATCAGCAAGATACGCGCTGGCTGATGTGGATGCTTGGCCCAGCAACGGTTGCCTTTGCAATTCCGATTTATCGGCAACGAGCGCTGTTGCGACGCTATCCGCTGACGATTACGGCAGGCGTTTTTACGGGTGTAGTGCTGGGTGTTGGGAGTTCGTGGGTCTTGGGCCGCGCATTTCATTTGCCTGCGGATGTGGCTAGTAGCTTGTTGACCCGGTCGATTTCTACGCCGTTTGCGATCAGCGCGAGTCCAGCTTTTGGTGGCTCGCAAGAGCTGGCCACCTTATTTGTCATAGTGACCGGCATTATCGGCATGATTGTCGGCGAAATCTGGATGCGCTGGATAGGCGTTCGCTCCAGCGTGGCGCGTGGCGCCGGACTGGGGGCGGCCGCGCACGCCGTCGGGACGGTGAAAGCGCGGGAGCTGGGGCAAGAGGAAGGTGTTGTGTCCAGTCTGACCATGGTGTTGGCCGGCATCGTTACAACCGTGCTTGCGCCCTGGCTGGCGCGATTCATTGTGTAAGATGCCGGCTGAATGTCATCCGGCACCGATGCTGCCGTCTGCGTTCGATATTGGGTGTGAATCGACCACACCGGGAATGGAGAGCATGGGCGCTGCTAAACAGGCTTAATCTACTTCAGGGCGGACATTGCCGCAGCTGCTGCCTTTCCAGACCGCATTGACGTCAACGGTGGCCTGATACTTGCCGGCACCTGCTGGTGCGCCTTGTATATCGCCAGACGAAACAGCGTGGAAGGTCCATTCCTTTTCGTTCTTCAGTACGTATTCGCCTACGCCTTTTTGCGAGCCGCCGTTAGGCAGGGCGCAGGATAGTTCGAACTTTGCACCGTGAGCGGTCGCATTGAGTAAACGGGCCTGGCAATTAGGCTGGGCGTTCTGAATCTGCTGGCGTACTTTCTCGGTATCCAATCCTTTGGCCACAGCAACAGGCGTTATGCATTCAAGGTACTTGCCTGCATTGCCCCCTTGCTCCTTCATGCCCTCCAGCAAGATTTCCCGTTCCTCAGGGCTTGCATTGGCCAGCAAGTGTGCTTGCAGTTCATCGACTGCCGACTCGAGATTTCTGCCATTGAGCAGTGTTTTGCTGGTGTGTTCCCAAAGGCCGGGCGCAATTTTGACGTACAGGATTTCTGCCTGAGTATGCGAAGCAAAAATAAATGTACTGGCGATCAAGGTAAGCTGTTTCATCTTCATGAACGATCCTTTCTGATGTTGCCGCTCATCATGCTAGGGCAATGAATTTTCAATCACATACAATGGACTAGTATAGGGATTTGTAAAAAAATACATTGGCATAATACTGTTGAGTACCGTGCCAGGCAACGAAATTAAGAATGTGTGATTGTCGATTGAGTAGCTAGGGTAGAGTACACCGGCTTGCGATGATGGATAGATGCGTAGTACAGCCTAATCAGCATGCATGCGTCTGCGCCGACGTCTGATCCGGCTCAAGGTAGACAGATGCCAGGCAAGATGAACCAGCGCATACGCGAGGCCAGCCATGACCAGTGCCAGTGCGGGCAGCCCGATCAGCAGGGAACTCGCTTGAGTGTGCAACCAGTTAAGCCAGGATGCGCCGCTAGCAAACAGCTCGCTCCAGCGAATGTCGGGGGGAGGCATGGTGGCGGAAGCTAAATCCGATCCGGCCAGTAGCCCCCCAAGATGGTAGGCGAGCACATATAGCGGCAGGATGGTTAGCGGATTGCTGACCAGCGTGCCCAGTGCAGCCACAGGCAGATTGACGCGGAACAGGCAGCAGGCCAGCGTTGCCCCTAGTAGCTGCAGCGGCCCGGGAATCATGGCGCATGCAAGGCCGATGGCTGCGCCACCTGCTACCGCGTGGCGATTCAGCTGCCACAGCTCAGGCGCCTGCAGCCATGGCGCACAGCGCGCCAGGATACGATTCCCGGCCAGCGTTTCCTGCTTTGGAAGCCAGCGACGCAGATATTTCCGCATGATTTCACGATCTCCTAGAGCTATTGCATCTTTCCTGTCGGTACTAGATGCCGGGTAGCATTTGCTTTACGGTTCGCGTCTTGTAAATGGATACGGCAATGCCACCCGCTAGCAGCCCGAACGTTATTCCCAGCGACACCAGCGCGGGCACTTTGCCGTCGAATAGCCATTCCGCCAGAAAAATCTTGCTGCCGATGAATACCAGAATCAGGGCCAGCGCGTACTTCAGGTAGTGGAAACGATGCAGGATCGCCGCCAGCGCAAAGTACAGGGCGCGCAGGCCGAGAATCGCGAAAATGTTCGATGTATACACGATGAAGGGGTCTGTGGTGATCGCCAGGATGGCTGGGACACTGTCAATCGCAAACACCAGATCTATGGTTTCAATCATCACCAGCGCCAGAAACAAGGGGGTGACCCACCAGACTGCTTTACCATGATTCCCGTCAGCAGCCTGGCGCACAAAGAAGTGTTGTCCATGCAATTGCGGGGTGATGCGCAGGTGCCGTCGCAGAAAGCGCAGCACCGGATTGGTACTCATGTTGGCGGGTTCGTTTTTGGCAAACAGCATCTTGATACCGGTAAACACCAGAAAGACGCCGAATACATACAGCAACCCGTGATACTGAGCGACCAGGCTGGTACCGACTCCAATCATCAGCGCCCGCAGCACGATGACGCCAAGAATGCCCCACAGCAATACGCGGTGCTGGTATTCGCGCGGAATTGCCAGAAAGCTGAAAATCAGCGAGATCACAAAAATATTGTCCAGCGACAGGCTCTTTTCAATCACGAAGCCTGTATAGAAGTTCATCCCGGCAGCTGCGCCAAGGTAATACCAGACCCATCCTCCAAATGTGATGCCCGCCGCAATATAGAAGGCAGACAGTTTCAAGCTTTGCGCTACGCCGATTTCGCGTTGTTTCTTGTTCAGTAATCCCAGATCAAGTACCAGCAAGCTGAGTACGATGCCCAGAAAGGTGAGCCACATCCAGACGGGCTTGCCCAGCCAGGCAGCATTGAAAATTTCCATGATGATATTTCCTTGCCGCAGCCGATATGAACCGGCTGCGGATCAGTCGTGACGACTCAATTAGCGGCAAATGACCGGCGAGATGCGCTGTCCTGTGCCAAACCGGGCGGTGACATCTGCTTTTGATCGTACATCCACAATGCCATGGCACGTGCCACCAGCACGGCTTCGCCATCTGCCAGAAAGCCATCGGCATAGACAATGTCGACCATTGCACGCAGAAGCGGGACTTGCAGCGCCGGATTGCTGACATCTCCGAGTAGCTGGTCGATGAGCTCGTGTCCAAGCTCGAGCTGAGTCGAACAATTCGTACTGACGCACTGCAGCAGGTCGTCGCATAGCGCCTGAGTCACCTGATGAAACACGGAGTCTTCTATGCCCAGCTGATCCAGTACCTGACTGCGCTGCAGGGCAAGGAGCTCGGAACGATCAAGGCCACCGTCAACCAGAAGCGCAAGGGCGAGCAAACGGGACATGGCTTCGGGGCCATTGCTTGGATAGTGACGCATGATGCACCTCCTAATGACTCATTTGTTCAGTTGTGCTGTGAGTGGCTTGCTGGTTTGCAGGGCTGTCGCCACCACCAAGCGTCCCCAGCCACGCATCGCTGGCATCAAACTGGCGCTGGCGTCCTAGCTTGCGCTTAACGGTGCGGCTGGCGCGTTCACTCGCCCGGTTGATCGCGTTGAAAAGGTCCGCCTCGCGATCCTCGATGATCACATCCGGAAGGTGATGCAACGAGACCTGAATATGGCAGTGCTTATCGATGCCGCCACGAGGGCCATTGATATCGGACAGCCTGACTGTGACTTTGTGAATATGGGTATCAAGCCGGCCCAGGGCAAAATTGAGTCGTCGTTCAACGTGCTGCAACAGGGCTTCGGTAAGCGGAAAATTGCGTGCTTTGATGTCGGTTTTCATCGCGTCGTCCTTGTGGCTGGGTTAACAACAAGGCCAGTATAGGGCGATGGAATAATCAATAATAATCGAATAAACTTTGATGATATTTCACAAAAACTGAAGTAATTATTCATGCACACGCTGAACTTCAAGCACCTTCAATATTTCTGGATGGTTGCAAGAGCAGGCGGGGTGATGCGTGCCAGCGAACAGCTGCATGTCACCCCTCAGGCTATCAGCGGGCAGCTGCGTCTTCTTGAAGAATCGCTCGGTGCCACCCTGCTGCAAAAGCAGGGGCGGGGACTGGAACTCACGGATATGGGGCGACTGGTGCTGAGCTATGCCGACGAAATCTTCAGTCTGGGCGAGGAGCTCAAGGAGGCCGTCAGCATCGGTCCGGCAGGGGTACCGCGAGAGTTTCGCGTTGGCATTGGGGATATGGTGCCCAAGACGGTGGCATTTCATCTTCTGCAGCCCGCCTTGCAGCTTAATCCGCCGCAGCGCCTGATTTGTCGGGAAGGCCAGATGCTGGCGCTGCTGGGCGAATTAGCGATGCACCGGCTCGATCTGGTGATTGCCGATCGGCCACTCACTGCCGAAGCCAATATCAAGGGTTTCAATCATCTGCTGGGTGAGAGCAGCCTGACCGTGATGGGTACCCCGGCACTATGCCAGCAGTATGCAGGCACGTTTCCCGCCTGTTTGCATGGCGCACCATTCATGCTGCCGGGGCCGGATTCGGCCATCCGGCCACGTTTGCTGTCCTGGCTTGCGCAGCGGCAGATCAAACTCAGAGTGGTGGCCGAATGTGATGACGGTGCCTTGCTCAAAGCATTTGGCAAGGCAGGCGCTGGCTTTTTCATTGCGCCGACTGTGCTGAAGGAAGAAGTTGCTGCGGATTACGCTGTTACCGCCATTGGCGAACTAACTGGCCTAAGCGAGCAGTTCTATGCCATATCGGTTGAACGGCAGATTCGTCATCCGGCTGTTCTGGCGGTGAGTGAGCAGGCTCGTCATGCGCTGTTTGCGGGCAACGTGGCTCCCTGACTGCCTCTCGGCTTACTTCGTCCTGATGGACAATGAATTTAGACTGTCGTGAATATTTAGCTGATTGTTGCAATCAGGTTTTCCCTAGCGCGCAATTCAAATCGATCTCGCATGCTGGCAGTGCCGTAAAGCGCGGGGCGCGACAGGAATTGCTTCAGAATTGCCTGCCGCTTACGCCGGAATAGAAAGCCCGGCACATGACCATATTCCGCACGCACTTGCCGCTCATATTCGGCAAATCGCTCGGGTGCGGCGCCCAGAATGGCCAGATCAATATCGACCACTAGCTGTGCATCGAGCCCCTCAGGCTCAGCTGTATGCCGGGTCGCCATAATCAATGCATGTACACGATCTGCAATGGGGTGCGCTGCTCCAGCAGTGAGTAATACATCGTGCGCCCAATCAGCACTGCGCTGCTCATTATCGTGCCGGAGCGGTTCGTAAATCGCATCGTGAAACCAAAGGGCTATTTCCACCTCTGAGGGGTGTTCCGCCGATGCAGCAAACGCCCGGAATAATTGCAGGCATTCAGCGAGATGCTGCAGTCCATGGTAATGGCGATGCGGCGCTGAATAACGGGCGATCAGTTCGTCGAAACAGTCGGGATTTGGAATCAAGCCGAGGCTGGACCAAGTTGCTTGCCATGCGGTGCAGAAGTTGAACATCGCTATGATCCTTAATTTGGTTGAATAACCAATATAAGTGCACTTTATCGCCACGCAACGCGCAAATGCAAGTATTATTTGGTTGATCAACCAATATATGGTGACCAACTTGTCCAGAAAGTCCAACACAGAAGCCCGGCGAGCTGAAATTGTTCGCGCTCTGCAAACCGTGATGGCAACACAGGGATACGAAAAGGCCACGATCCAGGCCATTGCCAAGGAGGCGGGGCTTGCCCCCGGCCTCCTGCATTACCATTTCAAGAGCAAGCGGGAGATGCTGGTTTGTCTGGTCAGCACGCTTGCCGATTACGGACAGCAACGTTTTGTGCAGATCGCGGGCGCGGCCGTGTCACCTATGGATAAGCTGGCTGCCTATCTGGAAGCGCGGTTGGGGCTGGGTGATGGCGCTGCACCAGATGTTGTGGCTGCATGGGTGATGATCGGCGCGGAAGCCGTGCGGCAGGCTGAGGTCAGAGAGGTCTATCAGCGCGCAATATCACAAGAGCTGGATTTGCTGACGATGCTGCTTGAAAACTGCCTGCATGAACAGCAGCGCGTCACAACGGGGGCTCGCACTCTGGCGGCGGCGCTGATGGCCATGATGGAGGGGGCCTACCAGCTGGCAAGTGCTACCTGTGATGTGATGCCTGCTGGATATGCTGCCGAGGAAGCGCTTAAGTGGGTGAGGTTGAGTGTTGCGGGGGCTGATGGGGTGGGACGGTAGATCAGAGGCTGGTCAATTGCAGCCCTTGGCGCAAAGCAAAATAGGGCGTATTGCTAAACAGATGCATTCGTAGTTGGATGTTGCTGTGGTGGTATAGTCTGGTGCATTAATAATTGATTTTATATACACCGATGGTTCAAGGTATCCTGGCAGGTATTGCAGTAGTTGCCTTTATCGTATGGTTGGCGAGGCGCGAGTCTCGCGCGAAGGCGTTGAAAGTCCAGGAGGCATTCGCCGGTCGCGAGTCGCTTACTCCGGAGGCATTCTTTGATCGTTACTTTCTCGGCTTGGGGGTCGCGCCGGAGATTGTCTCTGGTATACGAAAAATCTTAGAGGAACAGCTTGCTGCTGATATGTCGCGCCTTCAAGCGGAAGATGACTTTTCAAAGAATCTGAGTTTCTTCTGGCACTTTGACTCATTGGCCAATGTCGAAATCGTACTCGCCATCGAGGATCACTTTCAAATCAAAATTGAAGATGCCGAGGCAGAACGAACGCACACTGTGTCCGAGTTGGTCCAATTAGTCTCCAGAAAGGTTGGCAGGCCAATTGCGTTCAGGCCAAACATTTGAGGCACCCATGCGAAACCCTAGGTTGACTGTCTGATTCCTTGTCCCCTCTATAGCTACTCATGGTTGTGAATTACGGATGAAAGACGGAATGATGAAGCGGACGTCCAGTGGAGTCGACGTCCCCCCGGATTTGAGTAGCACGCCGATTTAGAGTCCAATCATACCCAGAGAAGGAGATTGGACATGAAGAAGCGTTTCAGTGAAGAACAGATCATCGGTTTTTTGCGCGAAGCAGAAGCAGGCTTGCCAATCAAGGAGCTGTGCCGGATGCACGGCTTTTCCGAGGCAAGCTTTTATCTGAGGCGAAGCAAGTTCGGCGGCATGAACGTATCAGATGCGAAACGCCTCAAAGAACTTGAAGCGGAGAACGCTCGGCTCAAACGAATGCTGGCCAATGCGTTGCTTGAAAACGAAGTCACCAAGGAAGCCTTGCAAAAAAAGTGGTGACCGCACCGGCGAGACGTGAGCTGGTGCGGCATCTGATTGCAGGTGGCATGAGTGAGCGCCAGTCGCTCCGCGTGGTCAATATGAGTGCCAGTCCACTTCGTTACCGGCCGCGTGCAGATCGCAATGTCGAATTGCGCGAGCACATTGTTCGATTGGCGCAGCAGCGCGCCACAACGGGGGCTCGGAATTTGGCCGCGGCGCTGACGGCCATGATGGAGGGCGCTTACCAGCTGGCAAGTGCTACCTGTGATGTGATGCCGGCTGGATATGCCGCAGAGGAAGCATTGAGGTGGGTGAGGTTGAGTATTCTGGCGACTGATGGGGCGAGTAGGGGCTGACATGCTCGGCTGTGGCTCCATGCGGGTTGTGGTGGTACATTTTTACTTTTGAATAGCATCTTTATCCTGACAGATAGGTCAAGCTGGTCAGGATAAGTCATTAAAATCACTAAATAGATATGCAAATGAAATTCACCTGTATGGTGTTATCAGTCATGATTTCGGTCATTCATGTCCAAGCTGCGGATGCTGTTCAAGCCTGCTATGACAGCGCTAAAACACAAAGCGAGTTGAATCGTTGCGGGGGTATGGACCAGAAGCGGGCTGATGATGAGATCAATGCTGTGTACCAAGCCGTCATTAAAAAGCATCATGCTGATGCAGCATTTATAAAGAAACTTCAAATTGCGCAAAGGGCATGGTTAAAGTGGCGCGATGCTGAAATGGAAGCGATCTATCCCGATAAAGACGACCCCAATGCATATGGCAGTGTCTTTCCAATGTGCTGGAGCAGCCAGTTGGCAGTTATTACAGAAGAGCGAATTAAGCAGCTTCGCAAGTGGATAGATGGCACGCCGGAGGGTGATGTTTGTTCGGGGTCAATTCCGGTCAAGTGATTGGAATTTGATTTTCGGTAGGGAGCTAACTTCGATTTGGGGTGTGAAGGCAGAAATCGGCCAGTAGCGGACGATAGATGGATGCGCTGCATAGTAGTCATTCAGGGCCAACATGCCTGCAGAATATCAGCCCAATTGTGCAGTCATTTATTATTCACCTGCGTCTATTGTTATACTGACGAAACTTTGGAATTATAAAAGCGTGGCGCGGGCTTTAAGGGCATAATCCTATGCCATTATAATAATTTTATGACTGACTAATGGGTCAGGGTATTCAAAGTTAGGTGCTAAAGGTGAATCCGAGCCAACTTGTATCGCAGCTTACAAGACCATTGTCAGAGCTGAACACCACCGAGTTCTCGGCCAAGCAAGTTGTTATTGCTGCTCTTACTTGGCCAACTGATGGTTGGGCGAAAATGGCTTTAAATTGGCTTGAAGAAGGTATTGAATTAGATAATGAAATTGCCGATGCGCTTGAAGCTTTTGCGTCAACAAAGCGCAATTCACAAGCAATTAGACACAAGGCATTTTCGTTGGCTAAGCAGTGGAGAAACAATCTTGAAGCGCGTACCTAACAAGTTGCTCAAGTTTACTACGCCAGCAAATGCTGGCTCCGCGGGGCTGGCACTTCGTGCCTGCCCATTAGTAAATAGTTAGGCACCACCATGAAACGAGCCTATCTACTCCAACATCTGCACGTATTGCCACATTGTGATGACGTGAAGGTCATTGGAATTTATTCGTCAAAAGAGGCTGCGCGAGTTGCAGTTGAGCGCCTGAGAAATCAGTCTGGCTTTCGCGACTTCCCGCGCATCGTCAACGCAGACACAGATGAACAGCCCGATGGCTTCTATATTGACGAGTACGTCGTCGATCAAGATCACTGGCAGGAAGGGTACGAAACACTGTGAACCCGCACCTTGAAACGTCGCTTCGCCTAACTAGGCGGTCAACGTGACTACCCAAAGCTGCGCTTTAGGTTTCCTTGATGCTTGGGGTATTCCGGCCGCCCCTCACGTTAAACGTTAAACTTCTGCTTTTTCCAAGCTCGAACTTCTGCAACAGGTCATTTCCAGCCAATTCCCCACCAATCCCAACGTCTCCTACAAACAAAAAAAGGCCCCCGTTAAAAACGGAGGCCTGTTTCATATTCACGCTAGACGGTGATTCAAGCAAACCTATCTGTCCGTCACCGGCGGGGAGTGATTACTCCCAGCTCAACGCCCCACCCGATTGATATTCAATCACGCGGGTTTCGAAGAAGTTCTTTTCCTTCTTCAGGTCGATCATTTCACTCATCCACGGGAAGGGATTGGTGGCTCCCGGGAACAGGGCTTCCAGGCCAATCTGCTGCATGCGGCGATTGCAGATGAAGCGCAGGTAGTCCTTGAACATGTTGGCGTTCAGGCCCAGAACGCCGCGCGGCATAGTGTCTTCGGCGTAGGCATATTCCAGCTCGACAGCCTTCTTGAACAGCTCGGTGAGCTCGGCCTTGAATGATTCTGTCCACAGGTGCGGGTTTTCCATTTTGATCGAGTTGATCAAATCGATGCCGAAATTACAGTGCATCGATTCATCGCGCAGAATGTACTGATACTGCTCGGCGGCGCCGGTCATCTTGTTCTGACGGCCCAGCGACAGGATCTGCACAAAGCCCACGTAGAAGAAGATACCTTCCATCATGCAGGCAAACACAATCAGCGACTTCAGCAGTTGCTGGTCAGCTTCCGGCGTGCCGGTCTTGAAGTTCGGATCGGTCAGCGTGTCGATGAACGGGATCAGGAAATCGTCCTTGTCGCGGATCGACTTCACTTCATGGTAGGCATTGAAAATTTCGCCTTCGTCCAGACCCAGGCTTTCCACGATGTACTGGTAAGCATGGGTGTGGATGGCTTCTTCAAACGCCTGACGCAGCAGGAACTGACGGCATTCCGGCGCGGTGATGTGGCGGTAGGTGCCCAGCACGATATTGTTGGCGGCCAGCGAATCGGCGGTCACGAAGAAGCCCAGATTGCGCTTGACGATACGACGCTCGTCATCGGTCAGACCGTTCGGGCTCTTCCACAGCTCGATATCGCGCTGCATATTGATTTCTTGCGGCATCCAGTGGTTTGCGCAAGTGGCGAGGTACTTTTCCCACGCCCACTTGTACTTGAACGGCACCAGCTGGTTAACGTCGGTCGCGCCATTGATAATGCGCTTGTCCACGGCGGAAATGCGGCCGGTATTCAGCGAAGACATCGAACCGCTGTGGGCGTGTTCGGCGGCAACCTGTGCGCTGACAGGGGTAGCGGCAGCAGCAGGCTGAGGTGCAGCTTGCGGTGCGCGGGGTGCAACGGGTGTTTCATCCCAGGACAACATGGTGTTTCTCCTGAACAGTTTGATTCGACTGGATACATGCGGTGTTCAGGGGCATGTATCTGTGTGTGTGGTGGCGTGCGGCGAGATCAGCGGGAAGGTATCTCGCCAAATTCGGGTCGGTGAGTGCGGAGGGGGGCCCCCCCCCGCTCACCCATGCTGATTACTGACAAGCCTCGCACTCAGCAAAGCCATCATCACCCGGACGCAGCATGCACACGGCACCTTCAGCTGCCGGCATTTCCGGCGCAGCGGCCACCGGGGCGGCTGCCATGGCGCTCATGCCGCCGCTGACGGGCACGGCGTTCAGTTCGCCGCCACGGCCTGTGGACTTCTCGGCGCTGGTGGCTGCCAGCGTGCGGAGGTAGTAGGTGGTCTTCAGGCCACGCAACCAGGCATGCTTGTACAGCTCGTCCAGACGCTTGCCGCTTGCGCCAGCCATGTAGATGTTCAGACTTTGTGCCTGATCGATCCACTTCTGACGGCGGGCTGCTGCTTCCACCAGCCAGATCGGGTCGATCTCGAAGGCGGTGGCGTAGGCTTCCTTGATGTCTTGCGGGATGCGGTCGATGCGGGCCAGCGAACCATCAAAGTACTTGATGTCGCCGATCATCACGTCGTCCCACAGGCCGCGAGCCTTCAGGTCGTGCACCAGATGTTCGTTGATCACCGTGAATTCGCCCGAGAGGTTCGATTTCACGAAGATGTTCTGGTAGTTCGGCTCGATCGAGGCCGATACGCCAACGATATTGGAGATCGTTGCGGTCGGTGCAATGGCCAGACAGTTGGAGTTACGCATACCGTAGCGGGCGATCCGTTCGCGCAGCGGGGTCCAGTCCAGCTTGCTGCTGCGGTCCACCTCCAGATACCCACCGCGCTCGGCGGCCAGCATGTCGATACTGTCTTGCGGCAGAATGCCCTTGCTCCACAGGCTGCCGGCGTAGCTCGGGTACTTGCCGCGCTCTTCGGCCAGCTCGGTCGATGCCCAGTAAGCGTGGTAAGCCACGGCTTCCATCGATTCGTCGGCGAACTGCACAGCGCCTTCGCTGGCGTACGGTACGCGCATCAGGTGCAGGCAATCCTGGAAGCCCATGATGCCCAGACCAACTGGACGGTGGCGCAGATTGGCGTTGCGTGCCTTCTTCACCGGGTAGAAGTTGATATCCACCACGTTGTCCAGCATACGCATCGCGGTCTTGGCGGTGCGCTTCAGCTTCTCGCTGTCCAGACGGAAGACACCGTCTTCGCCTTCAACCATGTGGTTCACCAGATTGATGGAACCCAGGTTACACACGGCGATTTCGCTGGCGTTGGTGTTCAGCGTGATTTCGGTACACAGGTTGGACGAGTGCACCACGCCTACGTGCTGCTGCGGGCTGCGGATATTGCACGGGTCCTTGAAGGTGAACCATGGATGGCCGGTTTCGAACAGCATGGTCAGCATCTTGCGCCACAGTTGCAGGGCAGGGATGCGCTTCCACACACGCATTTCGCCACGGTCAGCCTTGGCTTCGTACTTCACATAGGCTTCTTCGAAGGCCTTGCCGTACAGATCGTGCAGATCCGGTGCTTCGGACGGAGTAAACAGGGTCCAGTCAGCGCCTTCCATCACGCGCTTCATGAACAAGTCCGGAATCCAGTTGGCGGTGTTCATGTCGTGGGTACGACGGCGATCATCACCGGTGTTTTTGCGCAGTTCGAGGAATTCCTCGATATCGGCGTGCCAGGTTTCCAGGTAGGCACAGACAGCGCCCTTGCGCTTGCCACCCTGATTCACGGCCACGGCGGTGTCGTTCACCACCTTCAGGAACGGCACCACGCCTTGCGACTTGCCATTGGTACCCTTGATATGCGAACCCAGTGCACGGACAGGTGTCCAGTCGTTACCCAGACCGCCAGCAAACTTGGACAGCAGGGCATTTTCCTTCAGACCTTCGTAGATGCCATCCAGGTCATCGGCGATGGTGGTCAGGTAGCAGCTGGACAGCTGGCTGTGATGCGTACCGGAGTTGAACAGGGTCGGGGTCGACGACATGAAGTCGAAGGTCGACAGCAGATTGTAGAACTCGATGGCGCGTGCTTCGCGGTCGATTTCGCGCAGGGCCAGGCCCATGGCCACGCGCATGTAGAATGCCTGTGGCAGTTCGATGCGCTCGCCGTGCACGTGCAGGAAATAGCGGTCGTACAGGGTTTGCAGGCCGAGGTAATCGAACTGGTTATCGCGTTCGAACTTCAGTGCCTTGGACATGCGCTCGAGGTCGAACTGAGCCAGTTCGTCGTTGAGCAGTCCGGCTTCAATGCCGCGCTTGATAAAGGTCGGGAAGTACTCGGCGTAGCGTGTCTCCATCTCCTCATGGGTCACTTCTTCACCGAGCACTTCGCGACGGAGGCTATGCATCAGCAAGCGAGCAGTTACGCGCGAATAAGCGGGTTCCTTCTCAATCAGCTGACGGGCAGACAGGATGGCGGACTTGCGTACTTCTTCAGCCGGTACACCATCGTACAGATTCTTGAGGGTTTCGCCGAGGATCTGGTCAGCGCTGGTCACGCTTTCCAGACCCTTGCAGGCAGACTGGATCAAAGCCTTCAGCTTGCCGGTTTCTAATGGCTTTTTGATGCCATTGTCGTCAATGCTGATGCCGGTGGTGGCCGGAGTGGCTTCCTCTCCCTTAGCAAGCCGCTCCTGGGTACGACGCTCGCGATACAGCACGTAGGAACGTGCCACATCGTGCTCGCCGGAACGCATCAAGGCCAGTTCCACCTGATCCTGAATGTCTTCAATGTGGATGGCACCACCTTCGGGTTTGCGACGCATGAGTGCGTTCACAACCTGATCAGTGATGCGCTGCACGGTTTCACGTACCGACGCGGATTGCGCGGCAGAGGCACCGTGCACTGCGAGGAAAGCCTTGGTCACGGCGACCGAAATCTTCATGGGCTCGAACGGCACAACTGCACCGTTACGGCGAATGGTTTTGTATTCGGCGCCTGCCGGGGCTTCAACAGCCACGTCCACCTTGGGGGTGTACTGAGCCGGGCTCGCGGTGTCCATCATTGTTTGCATCGACAAAATCCCCTGTATGTCTGTTTGTTTGCCGCCGCATTGCTGCGGCCTTGCGCTGCATTCACTTCTTTGAGCATCTGGTTCAGATGCCGTGCTGCTGTGGATTTCAGGTGCTGTTTCAACAGGGTTTTCACGCCCCATCAATCGCTGAAATCCGTCCTGGCACACGGAAAAAAGGAACGCCCGCATATTGCGGAGCGGTGTGTGCATAAGTCTGTGTATTAAATGTGCAAAAACACAATATCTAGTGTTTTGGTTAACTTCTGGCACTAATTCTAGTGATCACTGGCGCGTCACGCAATACTCTTTCGTCCATGCGCGTGTCATTTTCCGGGGGGCATGACCGGTAAAATCCTGTGCCTACAAGGCTTTGCCGCAAGTTGTACGACTGTCGCAAACTGGCACATACGAAAAGTCTGATAGACGTTTTTAGTGATCAGGAAAATCCCTGTTAAAAGTAGGGTCTGCAGAAGCGTAGGCGTGGACTAAAAATAAAAAACGGCGACGGGGTCAGCGTCGCCGTTTTCATGAACTTCAGACTGCTTAGTGGTGATGGCCGTCGTGCGGGTGATGCGCATGACCGTGAGCAATTTCTTCCTTGCTGGCGGCGCGTACTTCAGTGACGGTTGCCTGGAAGCGGATGGTGCGACCTGCGAAGGGGTGGTTGCCATCCACCACAACCTTGCCGTCGGCGATGTCGGTGACGGTGAACAGCATGATTTCGCCGGTTTCAGGATCGTCAGCTTCAAACATCATGCCGACTTCCACTTCCGGCGGGAACACATCCTGAGCTTCGATGCGGACCAGTTCGGAATCGTATTCGCCGAATGCATCGTCCGGTTCCATGGTGACGTCGATCTTGTCGCCGAGCTTCTTGCCGTGCAGGGCTTCTTCCACCAGCGGGAAAATGCCGTCGTAACCGCCGTGCAGGTACACCATCGGTGCATCATCCGGGGTCTTGTCCAGCTGTTCGCCTTGTGCATCGAACATTTCGTATTGCAGGGAGACGACCGAGTCTTTAGTGATTTCCATGAGAGGGTCCTGTTCAGGCGCTTTGGGCGAGGGAATTCGCCTCCGCGTTGAGTTGCAAGATGAGTTTCAACACTTCGGCAGCATGACCGCGTGGTGTGACATTGTAAAGGGCGTGCCTGACAATGCCGTTACGATCAATGACAAAGGTGGAACGGATAAAGGTCGATTTTACCATGCCATCGCGTTCCAGTATGCGTACTGCATCATAAAGATTTGCGGCTACGCAATCCGGATCGGATAGCAGCCTCACCAGCAGCCCGTGCTGGTCACGGAAATCTTCGTGGCAGAGCGGATCGTCGAGACTCACGCCGACAACGGTCGACCCGGCCTTTTCAAACTGATCGGCCAGATCCGAGAATTCAATGGCTTCCCGCGTACAGCCGGGCGCATTGTCGTGATGGTAAAAATACAGCACGACGATTTTCTGTCCGCGATAATCCGAGAGACGCACCATATCCATGGAGGCGTCGGGCAGCTCGAAATCGGGCGCGGGTGTACCGGGTTCTATCATGTGGGTCTCCTTGCTGACCGGGTGCAACGTTATCCCTGCGCGCAAGCATCGGGCATGAGATAATCGGGCAGCTTCCTTTCGGCACTATAGAAAACATGTCGCACACAATGCTTGGCAACATTACTCCGGAAACCTTTCTTTCCGACTACTGGCAGAAGAAACCATTGCTGATTCGCAACGCAGTGTCTCATTTTGACTGGCTGCCGCAGCTGCAAGACTTGCTGGCACTGGCTCAGGACGAAGATGTCGAATCGCGTCTGGTTGAATTCAAAAAAGAACAATGGCACTGCGAGACCGGTCCGTTCAAACCGTCCCGCTTTAAAAAGCTGGGCGAGACCGACTGGACCGTGCTGGTGCAGAATGTGAATCACCATATTCCATTTGCAGATGAACTGCTGCACCGGATCAACTTTATCCCCAAGGTGCGGCTGGATGATCTGATGATCAGCTGGGCACCGCCCGGTGGCGGCGTGGGTCCGCACTTTGATAGCTACGATGTATTCCTGCTGCAGGTGGGGGGCAAAAAGCGCTGGCAGATTTCCCACAGCTCCGATCTGGAGCTGGTGGAAGGCGCACCGCTGAAGATTCTCAAGCATTTCGAGCCGGACGAAGAGTGGGTGCTGGAACATGGTGACATGCTCTACCTGCCGCCGCGCTTTCCGCACAATGGTGTGTCCATCGAAGCGGGCATGACCTGGAGTATCGGTTTCCGCGCACCCAAGACGCAGGAAGTGGCTACGCAGTTCATGGATTATCTGCGGGACAAGATCACTGATCTGCCGGGTATGTATGCCGATCCCGATCTCAAAGCGACGAGCGAGCCCGCGCGCATGCCGGCCGACTTCGTGGCGCAGATCAAAACCATGCTGGAACAGGTGAAGTGGGACGACGCCATGATCGCCGAGTTTGCCGGACGCTATTTCAGCGAGCCGAAACAGCATGTGTTCTACGACATGCCGGAAGAAGAGCACGATCATGCTTCGTTCGCCAAACGTGTCGAACAGGTCGGGGCACGCCTCGATCTGAAAACGGTACTGCTCTACGACGATGTGAAGTTCTATATCAATGGCGACGATTTTACGCCAGAGCCAGAATCGTTCGAGGTGCTGCGTACGCTTGCCAATGCGCGCCATCTACCGCCGGCACGCTATAGCCAGCCGGTGATCGACGCACTCTTTACCTGTTATGACTTTGGCTATGTACAGATCGGCGAGTTTGCCGACGAGGAATCCGCACGATGAGTAAACATGCTTTCCCGGTCGATTGCCCCTGCGGCTCCGGCAAGCTGTATAAGGAATGCTGCTTCATGTATCACATGGAGAAGGAGTTTCCGCCCACTGCCGAAGCACTGATGCGTTCGCGTTACAGCGCCTATGTGATGCGCAAATCCGATTACCTGCGTTTCAGCTGGTATCCCGATACCTGCCCGAAGGATCTTGATCTCTCAGATGAGAAGATCAAGTGGGTGGGATTGCAGATTATCGGTACTCAGGGTGGTCAGCCGGGTGATGGCGAAGGCGTCGTAGAATTTATCGCCAAGTATAAAATAGGCGGGCGTGCTGCCAAAATTCACGAGAAAAGCACCTTTACTCGCCTCAAGGGCCGCTGGGTGTATCTCGACGGCGTAGTGGATGGCGAGGACGAGGCGGATGCCTGACATCGTCATCGAGCGCGCCCGAGCTGATGATGCTGCGGCGATTGAAGCCCTGTACCGCGTGCTTGGACCGTCGTCGCCGCCGCAAGTGAGTCCGGAACGGATCGCACGCCTGCACGATCATCCAGAGCAATCGGTGCTGGTGATGCGTGTGGATGGCGTTGTACGGGCCACGGCTTTGTTGATGTTCGGCCTCGATGTCATGTTCGGTGAACAGGATATTGCCTTGGTCGAGAACGTCGTGGTCGATCCGGCTTGCCAGAATCAAGGTCTGGGCACCATGCTGATGAAAGAAATCGACCGTCTGGCGCTGGCGCGTGGTGTATCGAAGCTGATGCTGCTCTCGGGCAATCAGCGCGAACAGGCGCATAGTTTTTATGTTGAACGCTGCGGCTATCAGGCCAGCAAGCAAGGTTTTGTAAAATACAGGCGAATGCTGCTCGAAACAGCTGCCGAACCCCACCCATAAGGAACCCTCATGCCCAAGTTGCATATCTCTACCGCGTTTGATGCGGGTGCGATTGAAGTTGTGAAACTGGATGATCCGAAGGACATTCAACTGAAGATTCGTGCAGACAACGCCTCCGAATTTGCGCAGTGGTTCCATTTTCGTCTGGATGGTGCATCCGGCTTCCCGGTGAACCTGCGCTTTATGAATGCCGGACAGTCTGCCTATCCGGGTGGCTGGGAAAACTACCGTGTGGTGGCGAGCTATGATCGTCAGCACTGGTTCCGCATTCCGACTACTTACGATGGTCAGGTGATGACTGCGACGACCACGGTCGCCGCGCAAAGCATCTACTTCGCCTACTTCGAGCCCTACAGCTACGAACGTCATCTGGACCTGATCGGTTCGGTGATCCAGAGCGATCTGGTGGAAGTCGAGCATCTGGGCAAGACACTGGATGGTCTCGATATGACGCTCCTGCGCATCAATGATGAAGACAGCCCGGTGCCCTTCGAGCAGAAGCGCAAGGTATGGCTGATTGCCCGCCAGCATCCGGGTGAAACCATGGCCGAGTGGTTTGTCGAAGGCTTCCTTGAGCGTCTGCTGGATGGCGATGACGGCGTGGCGCGCAAGCTGCTGGAAAGCTGCGTGTTCTACGTAGTGCCGAACATGAATCCGGATGGTTCGGTGCGCGGCAATCTGCGCACCAATGCAGCAGGTGCCAATCTGAACCGCGAATGGCAGACGCCGGCGATGGATCGCAGCCCGGAAGTGTTCCTGGTGCGTGAAAAGATGATGGAAATCGGCGTGGATCTGTTCCTCGATGCGCACGGCGACGAAAATCTGCCGTACAACTTCGTGGCGGGCTGCGAAGGCAATGCCAGCTACACCCCGCGTCAGGAAGCGCTGGAAAATGCCTTTACTGCTGCCTGGCTAGCCACCACGCCGGAATTCCAGAAAGAATACGGCTACGAGCGCGATCATTTCGGTACAGCCAACATGACCGTGGGCACCAACTGGGTAGGCGATCACTTCGATTGTCTGGCCTATACCATCGAAATGCCGTTCAAGGACAACGCCAATCTGCCAGACGAAGAATACGGCTGGAGCGGCGAGCGTTCGCGCAAGCTGGGTGCGAGCGTGTTGCAGCCAGTGCTGGCGGTGCTCGATACACTTCGTAGCTAATCACATCTGCTATCGGGCGGGGGGAACTTCCCCCGCCTTTCATCACTCCGCCTTGAAGTTGTTGCAAAACAACATGTTGTGGTTTTGCATGCCTACCTGCACCGCCTGTGCACCTGCAATCTTGATTGAAACACCTGTTTGATCTGATAACGACAATATCAGCCGTGTGCGGAGGGTTCTGCCATGTCAAAAGTCGTAACCGGATTATTACTGTGGGTACTGGGGACCGCTGCATATGCGGCAGGCCATGGCACGCTGGCGCCTGCTCAGCGTTTTGCTGACTGGCTGGGTGCGGGCGAGCTGGAAAGTCAGCTGTCCGGCTACGATGGCTCACAAGCGATGGGTGTCGGATTTAATTGGAGTGGTTTGCCTGTTCAATTGGACTACCCTGTGGCGGGTGGCACACTACTGCGCTTTCAGATTGCCGATCTGGGCGTGAATCTCAGTTTTCAAGGCAAGAGCCGCGAGGACAGCCGCGAGCAGTTGCGTGCTTACTTGCTCACCCATGATGAATTGCTGGGGCGCATTCAGCGTGTGGCGGAAGGCCGTGCCGCTTGGGTGGGGGTGAGCGATGTGACGACCAGTTTGCCGCGCTATGATTTTGACACCCAGTTAGCCTACCGTCCGCCCAAGATGGACGGGCTGGAGGTGGCGGCGGATTTCGGGGCCAGCAATACGGATGCTGGCAATGGCATTTCGGTGCAGCAGATTCGCGCCCAATTGGCAGCAGGCTTCAAAGCACGTACGCACAATTGGGAATTGGGTGCGCAAGTGGCGGCTGTCGAGCAGCAATTCAGTCTGGCGCGCTCCCCTTGGACTGTTCGTGATGCCTCCTCCCTCAATCTTTCCGGCTTGCAGACCAGTCTGACCTTGCGCTCGACGGATGCCTGGAATCTGGCCGGAAGAAACTGGAATATTGCCTGTTATGTGCTGGATAGCCGGATGAATAGCAGCGATCTCAATTCACCCATTGTACGTGACGAACTGGGCATGTATTTTGTGAGTCCCGCCTCGCTATCAAAACCGGGAAATTTCACGCTACGAGGTGGCGTGGCCTATATCTGGTCCAACCAGAATCACATGGTGCATTTCAATGTCGGGTACAATTTCTGATTGATTCAGGAGTACCCGATATGTCCCGCTTTTTCCGCCACATCGATGGTGGCTACTATCGTTACGTCAGCCTTGCCCGACATGCAGATGATCAGTCTGATGTCGTCGTCTACGAGCACCTCTGGCCCTTCAATCCGGGTGTGTGGGTTCGGGCTGCGGCCGAGTTTCATTCGCGGTTTACCGAAATTTCTGCTGAGCAGGTAGATCAGGCGCTCAAAGGCAATCGCGAGGCAGCGCAAGAGGCTGTCAACCAGGCCAAGCGCGAGCGCCGTATCCGCGAAGGCAAGGCATGACCCTGCTGGTGCGTGCTGCTGCGGCACTGGCGCTAAGTGACCCCGATGCAAAAGTCGATGCTGTCCACGCCTGCTACGCGGACTGGCAGGCAGGAATGCTGCCAGTTGGGGCATCCGTGATGCATGGGGGAGCGGGTTTTCCGGCTCGCCCCGAGCTGGTGGAGCCCGACCAGTTGCGCGCCCGCAAACTGGGATCGCTGGAAGGCCGTGCGGCGATGATTCATGCGGTGTGTCACATCGAGTTCAATGCCATTAATCTGGCGCTCGATGCGCTGTGCCGTTTTCCCTTCATGCCTGTGGCCTATCTGGATGACTGGCTGCGCGTGGCGGATGAAGAAGCCTCGCATTTTGCGATGATGCGGAACCATCTGCGCTCGCTGGGTTTTGAATATGGTGATTTCCCGGCTCATCGCGGGCTGTGGGATATGGCCGAGAAAACACAGGGTGATGTGCTGGATCGCATGGCCATGGTGCCACGCCTGATGGAGGCACGCGGGCTGGATGTGACCCCCGGCATGCAGGCACGTTTGCTGGCCAATGGCGATGCGCAGGCAGCAGCCTTGCTCGACATTATTTTCCGCGATGAGGTCGGCCATGTCACGGTAGGCAATCGCTGGTTCCGTTACTTGTGTGCCGAGCGCGGACTCGATCCGATCGTTGCATTTCGCGAGCGGCTGCGGGATTTTGATGCGCCCCGCCATCCGGGCGTCATGAATGTGGAAGCCCGTCTGAAAGCGGGCTTCGAGCAGGCCGAGCTGGATATTCTGGTCAGCTGGCAGCAAGAGGATGTGCGTGTGTTGCGTGCCGAGCGCGAGCGTAAAGCTGCCTTGCGTGAGGCAATCCCGTCGGCTGAATAACTCAATCTGTCGAGTCAGTCTCAGTTGGAAGACTGCACCACGCGCTCGCGCAGTGGCTGCACCGGGCGGGCGTTCATCGGATAGGCTTTGCGGAACATGGCCAGCTGCTTTTTGGATATCGTAACCTGCCGCTTGAGGATGATCCAGCGCACGCCTTCTGTACACGGTGGCGTGGTGAGTGAGCCGGGCAGGGTGTAATAGGCGTAATTGGATGGCAGCACATCGTTTAGATCCAGTGTACCGCCCACCTCAAAGCGTGCCCCCATGCCGGGCAGATGCTCGAAGAGTTCCGCAAGCGGCTCGTTTTCTTCGCCGACCTTGAAGAGCAGAGCGACTACGGCAAGCTGGCCTGCATCGTTCTTGTGCACCAGATGCGCAACCATATCAGCAGGCTTGCCATCAATCTGCTCTTCGCTGGGGGTGTGAAAATGAAATTGCAGTAGCCAGTAGACATCATCGCCAATCTTCAGGCGGCTTCCGGCTTCCCAGGGGAACTGAATGGTATGGCCATTATTCCACACCGAAAACGCACTGGGTTTGTAATCGAACTCAAGCGCTTGCAGGCCGCCTTTGACCACTTTGCTGGTGTCGATATTCACCGGTGATTGTTCGTGCCCGGTCTGGCAACTGCCTGCCCATTCCTCGGGGCCATGATGACCCTTCTTGTAGCTCCAGCCGCTCGCTTGAGTCACACTGGCCGATATGCAAAACGCGATGGAAAACAGCAGGGGCAAACGCATGGGACACTCCGCAAACAGACATTGCTCTTTGCGGTATAGCTGGGCGGCTACGGCCTCACAATCAGGAATGACGGGCGGCATATGTTTGCCGCCCGATGATGACTCAGTCGCGTCCGTTGAAGATTGCAGTGGCTGCCAGCTCTTCCAGTAGTGCTGCGGTTGCACAGCCTGGCATGGAGTAGGGGTCGAGCGTGGTGCCTGTAGACCGTTTGAGGATCACTGACAGATTTACCTTGTCCAGCTTCACGCGCGCCATGCTCCACGAAGGATACTTGCGCTCGGTAATCTCGCTGTATTCCAGCAGGATGAGATCACGGTGCCGCTCGTCGCGGGCAATGCGGACATAGAGTTCATTGACCTTTTCGCGACTGCCTTCCAGTGCCTGTACGAAAATGCTGTCATTGAAGCAGAGGATGCCGGTTATCCCGTGTTCGGGATTGTAGCGCCGTGCGGCCTGCAGAATTTCGTCTGACAGCGACTGCGTCACAGGAGTGACCGACCGACTTGCATAGATCAAGCGTACCAGCATGTTGCCCTCGATTGTCTGGTGGAGACTACTTGTTCATCAGGCTCAGGAATTCGCGGCGCAGATTGGCATCACGCAGGAAGGAGCCGCGCATCACGCTGTTCACCATCTTGGATTCCATATCCTTCACACCGCGCCAGTGCATGCAATAGTGATCGGCTTCCATCACAAGCGCAAGGCCATCGGGTTGCAGCTTGGTCATCAGCAGATCGGCGATCTGCGATACGGCCTCTTCCTGAATCTGCGGACGCGCCATCACCCATTCGATCAGACGGGCATATTTAGACAGACCGATCAGATTAGAGTGTTCATTCGGCATGACACCCACCCACACTCGGCCAATAATCGGGCACAGATGGTGCGAACAGGCGCTGCGTACACGGATCGGGCCGACAATCATCAGCTCGTTCAGGCGTTCGGCGTTGGGGAATTCGGTGACCGGTGGCATCGGCGCATAGCGACCGTGAAATACCTCGCGCACAAACATTTTGGCCACACGTTTGGCGGTGTCCTGGGTGTTGTGGTCGTTTTCCACATCAATCACCAGACTTTGCAGTACACCCATCAGCTTGCTTTGAACCTCAGCTTGCAAATCACCCAGTTCGCCCTCTTCAATGAACGCGGAGATATTGTCATTGGCATGAAAACGCATGCCCGCAGCTTCGATACGACGGCGGATACGAAGTGAGACTGGCTCGGTCGTGATGCTAGGCGTGGTGTCGGACATGTGTGTTTCCGGGGTGGTGAGTTCAAGCTACGCGATCATAGTGAGCTTGGACACGTAGCACAACCCTGAGTCCAATGGGGGTATTACACATATTAGTGCTGAAAGGTGTGTATTGCCCTGTCGTCGATCTGATGTGGCGACGTGTGCTGTGCGGCATGATCGAGCCCTGCAAGTTGCAGATGAATAAGGCGTGCGTACCGTCCATCTGGGTTCTGCATCAATTCCGCATGGTGGCCGCTTTCAAGCAGGCTACCGTGTTCCATCACCAGAATGCGATCGGCATGCATGATGGTGGAGTAGCGGTGTGCAATGATGATGGCCGTGCGTCCCTGCATCAAACGTGTCAGCGCGAGCTGCACTTGATGTTCGCTGGCAGCATCCAGCGCGCTGGTTGCTTCATCCAGAATCAGAATGCGCGGATTGCGCAGCATGGCGCGGGCAATGGCTATGCGCTGCTTTTGTCCGCCGGAAAGCTGAACGCCACGTTCCCCGACTTCGGTATCGTATCCGTGGGGAAACTGGCGGATAAAGTCGTCGGCATTGGCCTCGCGTGCGACGGCTATCACCGCTTCGCGGCTCACCGTCGTTCCCGTTGCACCAAACGCAATATTGTCGTGGATCGTGCCTGAGAACAGCGAGGGCTCCTGTTCGACAATGGCAATCTGCGCGCGCAGGGCAGGGATTGCATCCGGCGACAGTGGCATACCAT
>JAHRBI010000004.1:300000-495187 GCA_019084025.1 Burkholderiaceae bacterium DAT-1 | reverse complement strand
CGCTTATCGGTTGTATCTTGTTAAAGAGCGGTGCTGATTTTTTCGCTTCGCTGCATTCGTTTCGTTTGCTGCGTCGCGTTCAGCGAGAGGCCGAACTATACGTGGCTTTTAAAAACCAGTCAACACCCCTTTTACAGTTTTTTGACGCAAAGTACGTAAGTGGCTGTTTTGCATGGGAGGAATTTTTTAAACTTTGAGACATAACGCTCTCAGTGATGCTGCCAAATTCAGTACTTCACTCCCAATTTAGATACTACCGGTCGATTTATGGCGAGTTACAATGCACTCCTGAGTACTCTTAACTGCTGTTTTCCCGGAATCTCATGCTGAAATACCTGCCTTTCTTACTTACAGCGGCATTGCTACCCGCCACATTGGCCGCAGACAATAAAGTAACAAGCATCGAATCGAGTCACCCCGGCCCGGCGTTTGGTGCGTACGTGCAACGCAGTGACAGCAGGCTGCCTATCTATCTGGTTGATCAGCTGCAAAAGGGCGACAAGCTCATCATCGTTCCTGACAAGGATGGTAAGGCAGATGAGAAATGGCTAATGGTACTGGCCGCAGTGTCTCCTGCTGGCAGCAAGGTTGAGGCGAAGAAGTTCGATTTGTCGAACCCACCCAAAGAGATCGCACTGGACATCACTGCGGACAATCAGCTGCCAGTTATTGTCCTGGCGCCACAGGTTCGAACTCTGTTTGGTATATATACAAGCTTTTCAGAATCCGCCTCGCTGATCATTGATGCCATCCGTACCGATCCTCAGCGTTTTCTCGAGTTACAGAAAATTGACCAGATCAATCTGGCGATCAATGCATTGAAGTCGGGTCTGGATAGCATGCTGCAGTCGCGCCAGCCCGATCAGGCCATCGGCGCCACGCGTGAACTGGCTGCGCGATTCGGGGTTCGGGAGATCGATCCCGCCTGCTTCCGGGATAATGTAGTCAATACCAAGTGCGTAGCCGTCAGCATTGTGACAAGCAAGGATCTTGCCCTTCCCTCTACCGATACGAAATGGGCCTCGGCGGGCCCAGACGCGAGCGCGGCAAAGTTACCCTTGGATATCTTCGCGAATATGAAGATTGTCACCGAGGCTGGAACCTATCTCGCCAATAAATATGGTGACAACTATGACTTTGCTCCATCCTCGGGCCAGCGTCAGGAGGGAAAGGAGCTCATTCAGCTGTACTCTGGCATGCGCTTTCGTAGCGGGGATGTAAAAACAGCATATGTATACGTTCCCAGCTGGTTTACCGGCAAGCAACCGACCATCAGTGCTGCTGGCAAAGGGATCGCCTGCCTGAGTCACGGTGAAATTCGCCTGGCAATCAAAGGTGCGCTTCCCTTGAGTAATTACTGGCACGACTGGCGGCTGGTTCTGGCGGATAGCGAGTCCGGAGAGGCAATTCTCAATATTAGCGATTTCAGTTTCAGACCCGATCTGGGCAAGATGAGATTTGACTTCAATCGTATAGCGCGCAGCATTACCATGGATGGTCAGGTTATGCATGCGTCGCTCAAAGGTAAATACAGTTTCGCAAGCGCGAGCGTCCCTGCATTTAAAGTCGCAGTGCCCGCTACAGCAAGTTTGCTACACCATGTCACTGGGCTTGATACGCTGATTTCCGGAGAGAAGACTCAACTCGGGATAAACAGCAATGAAGTAGATGCATGCATCGAAAGCATGTCCCTTCGAGTGAATGGGGTGGATGTTGCCTCAACCGCACCGGATGCTGGTAACGACTTAAGTGTCGATTTATCTCAAGCATTGCCTGGCGAGGCGCAATTGGTTATCGGGCAGTATGGCGTGGACAAGCAAGTGCTGCCTGTTCGGATTCTGAAGCCTCGCGCTCATATCAGCAAAGCCACCCACTTTGATCTGGAAAACCTAATCGAACTGCGTGGTAACAATCTGAAACGTGTCGATTATCTACAGGCAGGAAAGTCACGATGCGAGCGACAGGATAGCAACGCGCCCTCCGATGGTACGGTTGCCACCTTTATGTGCTCTGCGGATGCCCGCAAGAATGATTCCCTTCCAACTAAAATCAAGATCGTCCACGTAAACAACGAGCCTGCCAGCATGGATGTTCAATTAACCAAGCTTGGCGCTCGCCCCAATGTCAGCATCTCTGCAAGAGACGGCATGGTTACGCTGCTATCTCCACTGGCACGGCAATGGAATCTGGGCTTAAACGACTCATTGGTGACGGCAGACTCGGGCATCGCGATTTCACTCAAGGCCAACGGTGGGTATCAGCTCATCAACGGAAACTATGCGCTGCAGCTGAAGTTTCAAGATGATCCTGCCACTGCAGAGAAACCCATTCAAGTTCCCTTGATGGCTAATCTGGCGCGTAACGAACTTCGTACTCGTTCACCCGTCAACTTCACGGCAGTTCAACTGCCATCCGTGAGCAACCCCATCTTATTCCGCGTTGCGCATGAGCCGTCCGGACTGACGGGAGATTGGCAATCGCTGAAGAAATCCGTTGTTTCATTCCCGCAGCTCGAAGCCCCCGCATGCAACACCCCCGACTTGATACCCGGCAGGCAGCTTGAACTGATTGAGTGGGCGAGCAGCGATCTGGATGCCACCACCAACAATAAAGGTAATCCTGTCAATCTATCCCCTTGCGACAAGGGCGTCTGCCTGAAAGTCAGCAACATGAATGAATCGAGGCGACTCAAAGCGCGCATTCACTGGGTAGATGGCCGGTTGTTTGAGGTCACCGTACCGAGCAATCCCGAATGCACAGCTAAACCCGTGGATGCGACAGGCAGTAGCGTTTCCGGCGCGTCTCGTTAACGCGTTAGCGGGTGATCTGATAGAATCGACGCCATGGCCTATCAAGTTCTCGCGCGCAAATGGCGCCCTCGTTCCTTTGCAACCCTGGTCGGGCAGGAGCACGTCGTCAAGGCGCTCTCCAATGCCTTGGAAAACCAGCGGTTGCATCATGCCTATCTGCTTACCGGTACACGGGGTGTGGGCAAGACCACCATTGCGCGGATCTTAGCGAAATCGCTGAACTGTGAAACCGGCATTACCGCGCACCCGTGCGGTGAATGCAGTACTTGTACCCAAATCGATGCAGGACGATTTGTTGACTTACTGGAAATTGACGCTGCATCCAATACCGGTATCGACAATATCCGTGAGGTACTGGACAACGCTCAGTACGCTCCGACTCAGGGTCGTTTCAAGGTTTACATCATCGATGAAGTGCACATGCTTTCGAAAAGCGCATTCAATGCGATGCTCAAAACCCTTGAAGAGCCACCCGGACACGTCAAATTCATTCTCGCAACTACCGATCCGCAAAAAGTGCCGGTAACGGTGCTCTCGCGTTGCTTGCAATTTTCGCTCCGCCAGATGCTACCCCAGCAGGTATCCACGCATTTGGGAAAAGTACTGGATGCAGAAGGCATTCCGTATGAACCAGAAGCGCTTATTGCTTTAGGTCATGCTGCAGCTGGAAGTATGCGGGATGCGCTGTCGCTGCTAGATCAAGCCATCGCCTATGGTTCCGGACATGTTGAGACAGCAGGTGTTCATGCCATGCTGGGCGCCGTTGATCGCAGCGCGCTCTTTGAGGTGCTCGGACATATTGCACATCGCAATGGCGCTGCCATGATCACTGCGGCCGAGCAGTTGTCGGCGCGCGGCATCGCGGCTGACTCGGCACTGCAGGAGCTGGCATCCATCCTGCATCTTGTGGCCCTTTGTCAGTCGGTACCTGCCGCTTTGGGTAACGATACACCGCAGCTGGCCGCCATACAGCAGCTGGCTGGCCAGATGAGCCCGGAAGATGCTCAGCTGTATTACCAGATCGCCATCCACGGCAGGCGCGATCTAGCGCTCGCACCCGATGAGTTCGCGGGGATGTCGATGTGCCTGTTGCGCATGCTTGCATTTGCGCCAAGCGATCATCCCCCCCCCGGAGGACGACGCACAACAGAGCATGGTTCGGCCAATCCACCGCCTGCCACTCAGTTGCTGAATGAAGCGGCAGTGGCTATCGTACCCTCCTCAATTGCACAACACCGCGCAGAGGCAGTAGCTGCACCCGCCCCCATTCGCCAGGCACCTGCGATAGCGGAAGCAGTCATTCCGCCTCCAGCCCCACTGCCTGATGCTATTCCCCCATGGGAGGACGCATTAGAAGAGCATATACAGCCCCTTAGCCTGGATGATATACAAGCCAGTCGAGGCGATATGGCTGAGTCGATACCGGCCTCGGGTGAGCTTGTCCCGAACGGCGATTGGGGAGCGCTTGTAGGTCGCATGAAATCAGGCGGGCTAGCCAATATGCTGGCAATGAATGCGCAACTTCTCAGGCAGGATCACGACGCAATCTGGCTCACGGTGCCACAGTCAAAGGCTGCGATGGCCGGTGAATCCTATCAGTTAAAACTAGCGGACGAACTGGAACGCCTTGTCGGCCGCCGCATTCGATTGAATGTTGAACTTGGTGGAGAAGCGGATGCTACGCCTGCAGCCAAGCGCGAACAATTCAGACAGTTTCAGTTGGATGCAGCTGTTTCTGCACTCAACGACGATCATTTCGTGCAAACACTCATGCAAGAGTTTGGCGGTACCATCAAGCCGGACAGCATCGTTGCACAGGATTCGGCAGCCTCCTGACAGTGCTGCCACTTGATACACCGACCTTTTCTCAGGAGCAATTATGTTTGGCAAAGGTGGACTGGGTAACCTGATGAAACAGGCCCAGCAAATGCAGGACAACATGAAGAAAGCTCAGGAAGAGCTGGGCAATGTTGAAGTGGAAGGTCAATCTGGTGCAGGCATGGTCAAGATCACCATGACATGTCATCACGTGGTTCGCCGCGTCAACATTGATCCATCCGTAATTGATGACGACAAGGAAATGCTCGAAGACTTGATCGCTGCTGCATTTAACGATGCGCTGCGCAAAGCCGAAGCAACAACTCAAGACAAAATGGCTGGATTTACCGCTGGTTTGAACCTGCCGCCGGGCTTCAAAATGCCGTTCTGATCCGGATCGTTGCATGAAGAAGGCCCGCTAAGGGCCTTCGGCATTTTCAGCGTACTCACGATTACCTTAATTTGAAAGCTATCATGTCCCGGCAACCCGCTGCACTCGATGCTTTGATTGACGCACTCAAGGTTTTACCCGGCGTCGGACCACGATCCGCACAGCGAATGGCTTATCACCTGATGCAGCGCGATCGCGAAGGAGCAGGCTCGTTAGCGCGTTCAATCCAATATGCACTAATGACACTCAGACATTGTCAGCGCTGCAATAACTATACAGAGGCAGAGATTTGCGACCTGTGCAGTGATTCTGCACGGGATAGAAGCAAACTGTGCGTTGTGGAAATGCCTGCAGATTTGCTCATGATTGAGCAGACATTGGCATACAAGGGCCTCTACTTTGTGCTGATGGGGCGGCTTTCTCCGCTGGATGGCATTGGTCCGGCGGACGTTCATTTCGATCAGCTTCTTGGTCGGGCACGTGATGGCATTGTCGAGGAAGTGATTTTATCGACCAATTTCACCGTTGAAGGCGAGGCGACTGCCCACTATCTGGGAGAGGCGCTGCGTGCTGCCGGTTTGCAGGTGAGCCGAATCGCACGCGGGCTGCCAGTGGGTGGTGAACTGGAGCATGTAGATAGCGGAACGTTGGCACAGGCATTGATTGAGCGCAGACCCGTTGAGAACTGATGTTTCTGACAGGCATGCCGGGAACTGATGCATCCATCCCACACTGTGCTGGACATGTGTCGCAAAAACCGCGAAACCGTTACACTGCATGCAATCCGCATGTAATCAAGCATACGAAATATCTGAAATTCTGATAGATGAAGGCAAAGACTACAAACTCTGGCAATGAGCAGGCTTTTGAATTTAAAAGTGCTTCGCTCAACATGCTTGCCTTTACACCGCTCAATCCAGAACTGGATACGCTGATCCCCTCTCTGGAGAGTACGCTGGCCAAGCAGCGCGCCTTCTTTGGTGATGAGCCCGTTCTGATCGATTTGTCGCAGCTGAATCGCGCTGTCGGGGATCATTTTGTCCCGCACATCCGTGAAGTGCTGGAGCGCCATACACTGCGGCCACTGGGCGTTCGCGCCATTGAGCACATCCCGGCGAATCTGGGCGGACTCCCGCTGCTGAAAGGCACACCGGCGAAGGAAGCAGCCTCCAAACGTACAGAAGAGGCAGCGCCGGCTCCCACACCAGTTGCGGCACCTAAAACACTCATCATTGATCGGCCAGTACGAGGTGGGCAGCAAATCTATGCGCGAGGCGCCGATTTGATTGTGCTGAATTACGTGAGTCAGGGCGCTGAATTGATCGCCGATGGCAATATCCACGTTTATGGTCAGTTACGCGGCCGTGCACTCGCAGGTGCACGGGGTGATACATCTGCACGAATTTTTACGCAGTGCATGGAAGCCGAATTGCTATCCATTGCAGGCATTTACCGCAACATTGAAGAGGCCTTGCCAGTCAGTATTGCCAGCAAGCCCGCACAGACACGTCTGGATGGAAACAAGCTCTCTATTGAGCCCATCCAGGTTTAATCGAAATACCCGGACGCGTGACTGAGTTCAGGCAAGTCACTGTTCGGCAAATGGAATATCTGTCATTCAGGAAGGAATATTGTGGCTAAGATCGTTGTAGTCACCTCAGGCAAGGGTGGTGTAGGCAAAACGACCACCAGCGCCAGTTTTGCATCCGGCCTTGCGCTGCGCGGCCACAAAACTGCGGTCATTGATTTTGATGTGGGTCTGCGTAACCTCGATTTGATCATGGGTTGCGAGCGCCGTGTCGTCTATGACTTCATCAATGTGATTCACGGCGAAGCATCGCTGCGTCAGGCACTGATCAAGGACAAGCATTGCGACAATCTGTATGTCCTGCCCGCCTCGCAAACTCGTGATAAGGATGCACTCACCAGAGAAGGTGTCGAGAAAGTCATTCAGGAAATGATTGCTGATGGCTTTGAATACATCATTTGCGATTCTCCTGCAGGCATCGAAACAGGTGCACTGCTCGCGCTCTATTATGCAGATGAAGCGATCGTCGTGACCAACCCAGAAGTATCGTCGGTGCGTGACTCCGACCGCATTCTGGGTATTCTCGATGCAAAATCCAAAAAGGCCGAAGAAGGTCAGCAAATCAAGGCTCATCTTCTGATCACCCGTTATTCACCCAAGCGTGTAGATGCTGGCGAGATGTTGTCACTGGACGATATTCAGGGCTTGCTTCGTATCCCGCTGATTGGCGTGATACCGGAATCGGAGGCTGTCCTGCAAGCATCCAATAGCGGTTCGCCTGTCATTCACAGCGAAAGTGATGTGGCAGAGGCTTACAAAGATGTGATAAGCCGCTTCCTCGGAGAGGACAAGCCGCTGCGCTTTGTCGAAATGCCCAAGCAGGGTTGGCTCAAGCGCCTGTTTGGAGGTTGATATGTCGTTTCTGGACTACTTGCTGGGCAGCAAAAAGAAGACTGCCAATGTGGCGCGTGAACGCTTGTCAATCATCCTGGCACATGAGCGTGCGGGTCGTGATGGCGCCAATTATTTACCACAATTGCAACAGGAACTGATGGCGGTAATTTCCAAATACGTCGCAGTCAGTCAAGATGACATCAAGGTGTCTCTGGAGCGTCAGGATGATGTGGATGTGCTGGAGGTAAATATTGTGTTACCAGAAAGCGTGCGCAAGTAAGCTTTATGCAACACTGATCCGGTAAATGCGTCATTTTAAAGCAATAATGAAAAACGACGAATGACGCACCACAGCGAGGAGATGGAAGGAAATGTCATTCCAGGCTGAACCCCTTGGTCCTGCCAACCGTCTGGTCCAGCTCGAGCATTTTCAGAGCCCGCGCGGGTCAGAACATTGGTGCAAATTGCTATCACCGTCATTTCCGGCAGCGGACTACTGGCTGTGCCATGAAACACGTATTATGCAATCTCTGCTGCGAGACCGGGCTCACTGCACCCGGTTTCTCGCAGTCGACCTTGAAAGACGTGCGATCGTAAGCGAAGCCAGTGGCGCGCCACTCACTCACTGGCTATCTGCGCCTACAGGTGAGCTGGAGCATCCCTTCCAGCGATCAAGCGAGTTGATTCGCCTGATTCTCGCCTGTCTGAAGCTACTTGCCCAGCTGAACAAGCATGGCATCGTCCACGGTGGACTCCGGCCGGACACGCTGATTCTCAAGCAGAATGAGCGAGATGAAATTGACTACGGCAGCCTGTGTGTCATCGATTTCTCTGTCGCCCGTACTGCCCGTGATCGCATCGAAAAGCCGCTGTTTATTGATCTGGACAGCCCGGATGCGACGTATTTATCGCCCGCCATGCGAGAAGCGATTCAGAAAGATTTCAATCAATTTGCCCGTATTTGCGGTGAGCCCACCGCCACCAACTGGAAGGCTTTATCCTCGTCCGCGTGGGATCGCTATGAATCGGTCTTGATGCCCGATCTGACCGTCAACAGCATCGACTGGCGCAGCGATCTGCATGCACTGGGGCATTGGTTCCGACAAATCTCGCTGCACCGCATTGACTACTACAAGGATGTCCACCAGGAACAACTGCCTTCACTGATCCGCAAAATGCAGAAGTCAGTGCTGCATGGTGGTTATTCGTCACTGGATGCCTGCATTAAAGCGTTTGAATCACTGGAAATATCACCAGAGACCTTTGCAGTTGCGGCTCCGCCACCCACTGGTTCGATCGTCACAATGCATCCAATGCCCGCATTACGCAGCGGTTCCGATCCATTGTCACCGCCCCCTGCCATGGCACCCGCCGCAGCTCGATCAAGCAAAGTTAAACGTCGCATCGGGGATCACCTCGGCTATATCGCGACCGGTACCGGCATTTTACTTGTAGCTGGCACCGTTTGGATGGGTGGGCGCACAATCAGCCAGCACACTCCGAACAAATCGACGGAACATACCGAGATTGCGCAGATATCTTCTGCATCAGCAATCACGCCCACGGTTCAAGAGCCCGCTCCGGTGGCTGCTGATACGACTCAGCCCACCGCGCAAACACAGCCCACCCCCTCCCCGGCAGCACATGTCGCCAGTAAGGAAACCGCCGAAGCCATGGCTCGTGCCGCTGCGGGCAGCAAAACCGCCGACTTTGACCAAACGCCTCTGGATGAACTCAAAACACTGGCAGAAGGCGGTAATCCGGCGGCACAGACTCAGCTTGGATTGCGCTTCCGCCAGGGCAAGGGTGTTCATGAAAATAATGGGGTCGCGGTTGCCTGGTATCAGCGAGCGATTCAGCAGGATTTTGCCGAGGCCAAGGCTTACCTAGGCTTTATGTACATGACGGGACGTGGCGTTCGCAAGAATGATGAAGAAGCCGCACGGCTCTCGCGTGAAGCTGCCGAATCCGGCATCACGACTGGACAGTACAACCTTGCACTCATGTACCTCAATGGACGCGGTGTCAGTCAGGATGCGGTTCAGGCTTACAAGTGGATGAAACGTGCTGCCGAACATGATGATGCAGCCAAAGAGCGCCTGAAACAAATCAAGAGTCAATTGAGTCCGGCCGAACTAAAAAAGGCAGAGGCGAGTTGACCGCAACACCCTCATGATTGGCTTTTGCCTGTACCGCATCATCGCGGTATAGTCGACGCCTCCAATTTTTCTAGCTTTTGGGATCCAACCAGATGAATGCACGCCGTCGCCTTGTTCTTTCTGCAACCGTCCTTGCCATCGCACTCAGTGCCTGTGGCAAGAAAGACGCTGGGCAGGAGCAAGCTAGCGCCAGTCAGGTACTGAAAGTTGCTAGCGATGCGGCTTATGCGCCTTTTGAATCCCAAGCGGAAGATCGCAGCGTAGTGGGATTTGATGTTGATGTTTTAAAGGCTGCCGCTGAAAAAGGTGGAGTCAGGGTCGAATTCGTCAATACACCGTGGGAAGGCATTTTTGCGACACTGGCATCGGGCGATCGTGACATTGTGGCTTCTGCGGTGACGATCACTGAGGCTCGTAAACAAACCATGGATTTCTCCGAGCCATACTTTGAAGCTCAACAATTGATTGTGGTGAATGCAAATAACCCACTCACCAAAGTGTCCGATCTAAAAGGAAAGAAGGTCGGTGTTCAGACCGGTACAACCGGCGATGAGGTGGCACAGCAGACACTAGGCAAAACCAGCGGCGATATCATCCGCTTCGAGAGCACGCCGCTGGCACTGAAGGAATTGCAAAACGGCGGCGTAGATGCGGTGATTGCCGATAACGGCGTGGTGATCAACTTCCTAAAGAACAATGCTGATGCCAAATTGAAACTGGTCGATGACGCATCTTTCAACAAAGAGTTCTATGGCTTCGCGGTCAAAAAGGGAAACCAAGCCGTGCTTGAACGCATTAACGCAGGTCTGCGTAAAATCAAGACTGATGGCACCTACGATCAGATTTATGCGCGCTACTTTACCGTGGCGAAGTAAGGATCAGAGGCTAGCTGGATGGATTTTCTGAGTTTCTGGAAGTCGGCGCAGGATGCCATCCCTGCCCTGGCCAATGTACGTTTGGATATTATCTGGGAGTATCGCGAGCTCTTTCTGCAAGGTGCCTGGATGACCATCAAGATTACAGCCATTGCTGTGATCCTGGGTACCTTGATCGGACTCGCTGCCGGCTTGGGCCGCGTAGCTGACGTGCGTCATGGAAAGTGGAAGCATATCGTGCGCTTTGGCGTGCGCTGGCCAGTTGCTGCCTACGTTACTTTTTTCCGTGGCACTCCACTATTCGTTCAGATTCTGCTGATTCATTTTGCGGCGCTCCCCATGCTGGTTCACCCAGCTGACGGGCTGCTAATTTCTGGAGATCTGGCACGTACACTGCGTCAGGATTATGGGGCATTTATGTCCGGCCTGTTGGCTCTGACACTGAATGCCGGTGCCTACATCACAGAAATCTTCCGCGCAGGCATTCAGTCCATTCACAAGGGTCAGACTGAGGCTGCACGTTCGCTGGGGCTGAACTACTGGCAAACCATGCGCCATATCATCGTCCCGCAGGCCTTTCGCCGCATGCTGCCGCCTTTAGGCAACGAAGCCATCATGCTACTCAAGGATTCGTCGCTGGTATCCGCGATTGGCCTGAGCGAGATGGTCTATGCAGCGCGAACAGCTGCGGGTGCCTATTCCCGTTTCTGGGAGCCCTATCTGGCCATTGCCGCGAGCTATCTGGTACTCACGTTGATGATGGCGTGGGGTGTGAGCAAGCTGGAAGAGAAGTATGAGGGAAGCGGCGGTCACTAGGCTGCTCACCTCTGGTATTGTCCACTAGGTGATTCGTTAGCGGACAAATTGCGTATGAAAAAACCCGGCTGTGAAGCCGGGTTTCCCATTTTTACGAGGCAGCGAATCAACGCCCCTTGCGCGCCGCAATCCGCATCCGCAGGGCATTCAGCTTGATGAAGCCTTCTGCGTCCTTCTGGTTGTATGCACCGCCATCATCGTCAAATGTCGCGATGGTCTGATCGAACAGGGTATCACCGGAATCACGTGACACCACGGTGACATTGCCCTTGTACAGTTTGATACGTACCCAGCCATTTACATAGGTTTGCGAGTAGTCGATCAGTGCCTGCAGGGCGCGACGCTCCGGGCTCCACCAGTAGCCGGTGTAGATCAGCTTGGCGTAGCGCGGCATCAGTTCATCCTTCAGATGTGCCACCTCACGATCGAGCGTGATGGATTCAATGGCGCGATGCGCGCGCAGCAGAATCGTGCCGCCCGGGGTTTCATAGCAGCCACGGCTCTTCATGCCGACATAGCGGTTTTCCACCAGATCCAGACGGCCGATGCCATGCTTGCCACCCAGTTCGTTCAGACGTGCCAGTAATTCGTGCGGTTTCATGGCGATGCCATTGATGGAAACCAGATCACCGCTCTTGAATTCCAGGTCGATGTATTCCGGTGCATCGGGTGCGGCCTCCGGGCTCACGGTCCAGCGCCACATGCCTTCTTCGGCTTCTGCCTTCGGATCTTCCAGATGGCGGCCTTCGAAGCTGATGTGCAGCAGGTTGGCATCCATGGAGTACGGCGCCCCACCCTGCTTGTGCTTCATGTCGATGGCAATACCGGCCGCTTCGGCATAGGCCAGCAGTTTTTCGCGGCTGAGCAGATCCCACTCACGCCACGGTGCAATCACCTTCACGCCCGGCTTCAGTGCGTAATAACCCAGCTCGAAACGTACCTGATCATTTCCCTTGCCGGTGGCGCCATGACTCACAGCATCGGCGCCGGTGGCGTTGGCGATTTCAATCTGGCGCTTGGCAATCAGCGGGCGGGCAATGGAGGTACCCAGCAGGTATTCGCCTTCGTACACGGTATTGGCACGGAACATCGGGAACACGAAATCGCGCACGAACTCTTCGCGCAGATCGTCGATGTAGATGTTTTCCGGCTTGATGCCGAACTTCAGTGCCTTCTGGCGTGCAGGTTCCAGCTCTTCACCCTGGCCGATATCGGCAGTGAAGGTCACCACTTCGCACTGATAGGTATCCTGCAGCCATTTGAGAATCACCGAAGTATCGAGACCACCGGAGTAGGCAAGCACAACTTTCTTGATATCTGACATTTGAGTTTTCCCATGCATTGAGAGGCGGGACGCTTCACCAGCCTCTCACGATTAAAAGTACGGAGTATTAAGCGAGGTCAATCAATCGTTGACGCGGCCAAGCAGCAGGTATTCGATCAGTGCTTTCTGGGCATGCATGCGGTTTTCGGCCTCATCCCAGACGATGGATTGCGGACCATCCAGCACATCCGGATCCACTTCCTCGCCTCGATGCGCCGGCAGACAGTGCATGAACACCGCATCCTTGTCGGCCAGCTTCATGATGTCCTGACTGACCTTGTAATTCAGGAAATCCACACGGCGCTGCAGCGATTCACGCTCGAAGCCCATCGATACACAGACGTCGGTCGAGACAATATCCGCGCCTTCCGCCGCTTCGCGCGGATCATGCATCTGCACAAAATGTTCGGAACCAAGCTGCTCGTTCGGGGCAAACTTCATCTCATAGCCCTTGGGCGAGGCCAGATGCAGCTTGAAATTGAAGATTTTTGCGGCTTGCGCCCAGGTGTGCGAGATATTGTTGGAGTCACCGATCCACGCCACGGTCTTGCCCTCAATCGAACCGCGATGTTCGATGTAGGTAAAGATATCAGCCAGAATCTGGCACGGGTGATATTCATTGGTCAGGCCATTGATCACCGGCGCGCGCGAATATTTGGCGAAGGTATCGACAATATGCTGCTCGAAGGTGCGGATCATGACGATATCGCACATGCGGCCAATGACGCGGCCCACATCTTCAACCGGCTCGCCACGCCCTAGCTGGGTATCCTTGGAATTCAGGAACATGGCATGGCCGCCGAGCTGGTTCATGCCTGCTTCGAAGGACACGCGGGTACGCGTGGAGGTCTTTTCGAAGATCATGGCCAGTGTGCGCCCCACGAGCGGCTGATAGAGCTCTCGTCGGTAGTGGCGATCCTTCAGTACTTTGGTGCGAGCGAACAGATGTTCGAACTCGTCACGGGTAAAGTCGCTGAACTGAAGGAAATGCTTCACTGTCATGATGAAAAGCTCACTGTTGTGGGACGGAAAACCCTGAGCTTCGCCTAGCTTGCACCATTTGGTCAAGCTAAGTTTATAGATTTGGGACGCAAATTTATAAGTTTGCGCCAAATTATTAAAATCGGACGCGCAGGCTGACGCCGGGGCAGACCACCCGGCGAATCAGCCCTGACAAACGTGCCTCCTACTTTGCAGCCTTCTCCAACGCCAGCGGCCGCAGTACTTGCTGCTCGTCATCTCGTAGAATCCGGATACAGGGCAGCCAGCCATCGAACACCACGCCGTGCAGCTCGACTTGTTTCTGGCTGCGCAGTAGCGTCACCAGATAGGAAATAATCTCCGGCGTGATCACCTGCCCCGGCACCAGCACCGGAATACCGGGCGGATACGGGACGATCTGGTCGGCAGAAATCTGGCCAGCCAGCTTTTGGTTCACCTGATCGGCCTCGTCCAGCAGCGGCACCAGTTCGCCTTCGCAATAGAAGGCATCGCGCGGCAGGTATTTCAGGCTGGTGAAGTGCGGGATATTGGGGGTGCGGTACAGTCGACCTGCGGCACGACGTTCGCGGGCAATGCGCATCAGCGCGTCATACAGGCGCGACACCTTGCTCTTGGTGGTGCCGATGGTCAGCAGCAGCGTGATGGTATTGAAGGTCGATTTTTCGATCTGGATATTGAAGCGCTCGAACAGCACCTTCTGCAGATCATCCACGGTGTAGCCGGAGGCCGAAATATCGACGGTAATCTTGGTGGGATCGAGTTTCACACCATCGTTGCGCACTTCTTCCGGCAGCAGATCTTCGAGCTCCAGCACGCGGAATACACCGGTGGAGTTAATCAGGTCACGGGTTTCCTGTGCCAGCGCCAGTGTGCGCGACAAGAGCTTGTAGCCTTCCATGCTCATCTGGCTGCGCGCTACGTCCAGACTCGCAATCATGCTGTATTGCGGGCTGGTGGAGGTGTGCATATTGTAGTTCTCGCGGAACACATGCTCGTTGAAGTCCGGATCATTCACATGAATCATCGAGGACTGAGAGAAGGCACTCATCACCTTATGCGTCGACTGGGTCGCGTAATCCGCGCCGGATTCCAGCGCGGTCGGACGGAATGTCGGGTGAAAACGTGCGTGACCAAACCAGGCTTCATCGATGATGACCTTGATGCCATGCTTGTGCGCGGCCTCGATGATCGGGGCGAGATCGTAGCGCAGGCCATCATAGGTACAAGACGTCAGGATCAGGACGCTGGCATCGGGATTTTCTTCAATCGCCTTGAAGATGGTCGCCTTGGGCACTGGCCCGAACAGGCCATATTCGGTATTGGTGCTGGAATCCAGATAGATCGGCAGTGCACCGGAAATCACCGCGCCATGATGCACGGACTTGTGGCAGTTGCGATCGAGCAGCAGTTTGTCGCCGGGGGCAATCAACGTCTGCAGGATGACCTTGTTGGCGGTTGAGGTGCCATTGGTGGCAAAGAAGGTACGTTCGGCACCGAATGCCTTGGCCGCGACCTGCTGCGCTTCTTCGATGATGCCGGTTGGATGCAGGAGCGAATCCAGCATCGGGACTGATACCGACAAGTCGCCCTTGAAGATGTGCTCGCCCATGAACTCGTAGAAATCTTCGGCCCAGGGGCTGCCGCGCAGGGAATCACCCGAGGAGTGGCCCGGTGTATGCCAGGCATCCTTGGCCATAAAAACGTATTGTTTCAGGCGATCATAGAACGGCGTGCGGGCGCGTTCCTGCAGTTGCGCATTAAGAATGCGGTACCAGCCGGCGTAATCGCGTTCCTCTCGGCAGAAATAGCCATCAACGGCTTCGGCCAGCAAGGTATCGATCACCTGATTTTCATTGCTCTGGTCGATCATCACATAGATATCGAGCTCGGGGCGGAGGTCGTGGATGGTGTGCACCAGATCCAGCGCAGACAGCTGCTGTACCTGTGCCGCCTTGCGGCCTTTTCCATTCGCGAGGGTGTAACGCTTGTCGTCGACAATCACGGCCTGGATGTCACCATCCTCGCGAATCGCGGTCATGGCTTCTTCGGCGGTGCTGACGCCTGCGAAGTTAACCCCGAACGGATTGCCCAGCTGACGGGCGGCGGCATTGAGTCCCTTGCACAATTCTTTAAGCACCAGCTTCTCTTCAACGATCAGCAGGATGCGTGTGGTTGGTTTGGGCATGTTTGATCTTGTCCCTTGTCCTGTCGGCATTCAAATTACCGACTATGCTTGTTATTGAACGGGATGAAGCATAGCTGAAGGTTTGCACCGGGTAGAGTCCGCCGGCTTTCCCTGTTGCTGCCAGCGCAGTACCTGCACAATTTGCTTGCCAAGGAGGTGAGTTATGACATTGGACATTCGTCTTTTTTTAAGTAAATGTGCACCGCAGCATGCTTTTCGTAGTAAAATTACCGGTCGGCCTTGCTGTGGCCTGAATAAAATAGCCAGACCCAAGTAACAGAACAGAATTGCCAGCCGCATGATTTGCAATCCATACGAAATAATTATCCAGGGCCTGACCAAGAACGGACGGGAATTCCGTCCATCTGACTGGGCCGAGCGCCTGTCCGGCATCCTGTCGACCTTCGGGATGGACCAGAAACTGTCGTATGCGCCCTATGTGCGTCCGATGGTGATGGAAAACATCCGCTGTGTGGCGATCGACAAGCAGTTGGAAAAGATCGATCCGCGCGTGTTCAATTTTCTGATGTCCTTTGCCAAGGACAACGATCTGCGTGTGGTTGACTGCCGTCAGCTGCTCGACGAACATTACCCGAATCAGTTCCTCGGCTAATGAGGTCTAATCGCGAGACCGGTTCTCTCCGGTTCTCGTGACAGGCATGCCCCCTTTCAGCCTGCCTGCTCCGTTTTCTCGCTCTGATCTGAGCCTTGCCCATCGATTCCGATTGTCACGCCCGAACCCGCATTGTCGGTATTCAAACCACGTTTCTTGCAGTTCATCGCAGTATATTTGCACACCAAACCCGCTCACCTGATGATACAGACTATCCGGATCTAGTATCCGATTTAAGTCTAACAATCATTCACTCGGATGAAGAGGGGAAGCACGATGCTGCAGATTAAAGGGTTGAATAAAACCTATTCCAATGGCGTACATGCGCTACGCGATATTAATCTGGATATACCCAATGGGCTTTTTGGCCTGCTGGGACCGAATGGTGCAGGCAAATCATCCATGATGCGAACCATTGCCACGTTGCAGGAGCCGGATAGCGGCTCGATCACGTTTAATGGTCTCGATGTCCTGAAAGATAAAGAAGGACTGCGCCGCCAGCTCGGCTACCTGCCTCAGGATTTTGGTGTTTACCCGAAGGTTTCTGCGCTTGACCTGCTTGATCACTTCGCTGTCCTGAAAGGCCTGACCAAACGCGGCGAGCGCAAGGAAGTGGTTGAAGGGCTGCTGCGCCAGACCAATCTGTGGGATGCACGCAATCGCAAACTGGGCACCTACTCCGGCGGCATGCGCCAACGCTTCGGCATTGCTCAGGCACTGCTGGGTGATCCGAAGCTGGTGATTGTGGATGAACCGACCGCAGGTCTCGACCCTGAGGAGCGTGACCGCTTCCTCAACCTGCTGGCCGAAATCGGCGAGCAAGTTGTCATTATTCTGTCGACCCATATTGTTGAAGATGTCACCGATATGTGTCCGAACATGGCAGTCATCGTCAAAGGTCAGGTGCGTGTTTCCGGTAAACCCCATCAGGCCATTGATGCACTGAAAAGCAAGGTGTGGGAGAAATCGGTCAGCAAGACAGCCCTGCCCGAATACCAAGAGAAGATGACCGTGCTCTCCAGCCGTCTGGTGGCCGGTGTGCCACGTCTGCATGTATTTGCCGAGACGCAGCCCGAGGAAGGCTTCACCCTGATCGAGCCAGATCTGGAAGACGTCTACTTCCTGCAACTGCGCCATGCCGCAGCTCAATCCAGCGTTGCTGCGTAAGGAGCCGGACATGTGGCTAGAATTTTTCCGATTTGATTTGAAGTACCAGTTGCGGCAACCGCTGCTGTGGGTCTCGGCCGTGATATTCGCGCTGATCGCCTTTGGTGCGACCAGTAGTGATGCCATTCAGGTGGGTGGCTCGATTGGGAACGTGCAACGTAACGCGCCCACCGTGATCGTCAATTTGATGACAGTACTCTCCGTCCTGTCTATGTTCATCGTCACTGTATTCATCTCAGGATCAGTGCTACGCGACAGCGAATTTGGCATCTCCGACATGATCTTTGCCACGCCGATGAAAAAGCGTGACTACCTGATCGGACGATTTGCAGCGGGTTTGCTAGCCTGTACGTCCATATTTGTACTGGTGATCTTTGGCATGATCCTGGGCGTGAAGATGCCCTGGGTAGATGCAGCGCGGGTCGGCCCGTTTTCATGGCATCCCTATCTGTGGGCCATGGGCGTCTTTATTCTGCCTAACCTGCTGATGATCGGGTCGCTGCTGATGCTGCTGGCAGCTACCACCCGTTCCCTAATTTATGTTTATGTCGGGGTGCTGGCGTTTTTTGTCCTTTGGATCATGGCCGGTGTGTTTACCCGCGATATCAGCAATGAATGGGTGGCCGTGCTGCTGGATCCGTTTGGTGTCCGCGCATTTGCCCGCATGACACGTTACTACACGGTGGCAGAAGCGAATACCACCTTGCCCGCCCTCACCTCTTTCCTGCTGTACAACCGCGTACTGTGGATGGGTGTATCGCTGGCCTTGTTTGCCGCCACCGTGGTGCTGTTCAAACCGCAGCGTGCCGGCACCGGTAAAAAGCTGTTCGGCAAGGCTCGTACAGAATCAGTTGTACCGGAGGCTACCCGCACCACTGTGATTCCGCGCATCACACCACACACAGGTGCATTCACCTCTTTTGCACAATGCATGCAGATCCTGCGGTTTGATACGCTGAGTATTCTGAAGAGTGCGCCGTTTGTGGTGATGCTGATTCTGGCTGTGGCAAATTTTGTGACATCTGCGGCATTGTCCGGACGAGTATTTGGCACCACGGTATACGCCACAACAAGTGTCATGCTGCAGTATCTGTCGGGTTCTTACAGCTTTATGCTGGTCATCATCGTGACCTTCTTCGGTGGCGAACTGATCTTTAAAGAACGACAAGCCAAAATGCATGAAGTAACGGACGCCACGCCCCTGGCAGGCTGGGCGCCGCTCTTCGCCAAATCGCTATCCATGGGTCTGATCACACTGGTATTCCTTGCAGTAGGCGGAATCACGGCTGCCTGTATCCAGTTGGTCAAGGGTGGTGCTGCGATCGAGTATGCGCTTTACGCCAAGCATCTACTGATCGATGCCAGTGGATTCATGCTGTTTGGATTACTGGGAATTGTGCTTCAAGTTCTGACGAACAACCGCTTCATTGGCTATCTGGTAATCATTCTGGTGATGGTTATCCAGGCAGTACTCGGCTTTCTGCACTTTGACCACAACCTCTACAACTTCGGTGCGGCCTCACAGCATCCCTATTCAGACATGAATGGCTACGGCCACTTCCTGACCGGCTGGGCGTGGTTCAGGGTGTACTGGTTTGCCTTTGTGTTTGCGGGTCTGTTCCTCGCCAATGCCCTGTGGGTACGCGGTGTATCGGATGACTGGAAGTCGCGCATGAGTCTGGCCCGTCAGCGACTGCGCGGCGGTACTGCCCTGGGACTTGCCGCCAGCGTACTGGTAATTGTCGGAAGCGGGGCCTGGATTTTCTACAATACCAATGTGCTGAATGAATATGTACCGGGCGATATCGAAATGGATCGCAAGGCCGAGTACGAAAAGAAATATCGCCAGTATATTGATGCACCGCTGCTGAAAGTAACGGACGTCAAAGTCAATGTCGACATTTTCCCGGAAACACGCGGCGCATTTATCCGCGGGCATTATCGTCTTGAAAACAAAACCAGCGCGCCGATTGATACGCTCTACATCAATTACGTCAGCGACAAGCATGTGTCGCTGAACTGGACAGCGATTCCTGCGCATGATGTCAAAGTTCACGACCAGCAATCCGGCTTTGATATTCTCAAACTAAAGCAGGCTGTCGCGCCGGGTGCGGGTATCGATATGGACTTTGATCTGCGGGTGCAGCCAACGGGCTTCTCCAATCGCGGAGATAATAATCGTATCCAGCATAACGGTACTTTCTTCGACAACAGTACCTATTTCCCGCAATTCGGCTACGACGAAAATGGCCAGTTACAAGATCGTAACGAGCGCAAGAAACGCGGTTTGGGTGAACCGCAGCGCATGGCCAAGCTGGAAGACGTGAAAGCCCGCAACAACAGTCTCTTTGGCGCGTCATCGGATTTCATCACCTTTGATGCCACTGTCTCTACCTCTGCCGACCAGATTGCGCTCGCCCCGGGCTATCTGAAAGCACAATGGGAGAAGGATGGTCGCCGTTACTATCACTACGTGATGGATCGCCCGATGGTGAACTTTGCCTCGTTCCAGTCTGCGCGCTATCAGGTGAAAAAAGGCGAATGGCACGGCCTGCCGATCGAGATTTATCACGATCCCAAGCATGCCTACAACGTAGACCGGATGATCTACGGGGTACAGAAGTCGCTGGATTATTTCACCACGCAGTTCAGCCCGTATCAGCACAAGCAGGTACGTATCCTGGAGTTCCCATCCTACGCCGAGTTTGCGCAGTCTTTCGCCAATACGATTCCGTTCTCGGAAGGCATCGGTTTTATCGCCGATCTGCGTGACAAGGAAGACCTCGACTACGTCTACTACGTCACCGCGCATGAAATGGCGCATCAGTGGTGGGGCCATCAGGAAGTGGGTGCAGGCATGCAGGGTTCGACCATGCTGATCGAATCACTGGCGCAGTATTCGGCATTGATGGTGATGGAGAAAGAGTACGGTCGCGACCATATGCGCCGCTTCCTCAAGTACGAACTGGATGGCTATCTGCGCGGCCGTGGTGGCGAAGTGATTGAAGAGCAGCCCCTGTATCGTGCAGAAAACCAGCAGTACATCCACTATCGCAAGGGTTCGCTGGTGTTTTATCGCCTGCGCGATGAAATCGGGGAAGCGGCCCTGAATAAGGCGCTTCGCAACTTCTTGGCCGAGTATGCATTCAAGGCTGCGCCCTACCCGACCTCACTTGATCTGCTGCGCTATATCCGTGCTGAAACACCAGCGGACAAGCAGTCGCTGATTACGGATTTGTTCGAGAAGATTACCTTCTACGACAATCGTATCACTGAGGCTTCGGCCAAAAAGCTGGCTGATGGAAAGTGGGAAGTGACCATGAAGGTGCATACCGCCAAGCTGGAATCAGATGGTCAGGGCAAGGAAAGTGCACGCACATTTGACGAACCCGTCGATATTGCCGTGTTCTCTCGCGCTGAAGGCGGCAAGGAAAAGGATGAAACTGTCCTGTTCCGCGAAAAGCGTGCGCTGGGTGGTGGTGATCATGAGCTTAAGGTTGTTGTGAAAAACAAGCCTTATGAAGTCGGCGTTGACCCTTTCAATATCATGATTGATCGCGTGCCGGCTGATAACCGCAAAGTTGTGACTATTCAATAAGCCATACCCAATACTCACACGATTCAATGGCCGGTTTATCCGGCCATTTTTCATTCATTCCTCAAAAATCACGCTTTATCACATCCATCTGCAGTTTGGTATTCAGCCGCTATTCAGCATGAACTTGGCACGATACGATCACATCACTGATTAAACACTGAGGGAGGAAACCAAATGAAAATCGGTCTGATCGGAATGGCATTTATTGCGACATTAGGAACATCTGCTTTTGCACAGGATATGTATGTCGGAGGCGATGTGGTGCGCAGTACATTTCTTGACCAGCGCGGCGGACTCGAAGCCAGCCATGAATCCTGGGGCTGGATGTTGCGTGGCGGCATGCAAATTACCGATCGTTACGAGCTTGAACTGGGACACCGCGACTTCGGCAAAGGTGCCGTGGACACAAGCATCGAGCTGGGAAATGTCCGCGCGCAGGCGCATATCTCGCAAACAGCCGAATCCAATGAGGTGAGTATTATCCGTGCGTTTAATTTCAAGCACAAAGGTGATCTCTTCCTGCGTCTTGGTGCAAGCCAGGTAAAATATGAACGTGAAACCAGCGGATATACATCTGTGAACGGCCAGGTGCTGCAAGCCGCCTTGTCCGAGTCTGACCGTCGCACCCGGTTTGTGTACGGTATTGGTGGCCGTTTCAAAGTAGACGACAATTCGATTATTCGTGTCGAGTATTCGAAAATCGGTAATGTGTCACCAAGTCTCTCATTGAGTTCTTTAAATATCGGGTATGAATATCACTTTTAATTTTGCCTGATACATGAAACAGGCCTCCATTGCGGAGGCCTGCTATATTTGTGCACCTAAATAAACTTACTGCTCCAGCTTTAAATCTTCCAAGCGCTCGCCAGCAAGTTTACCTTCGTGTTTAGCAAAATCACCGGCAATCGAAACCGACAATTTCTGTGGATCAAACCAGGTGCGCATGGCGGCATTCACCTCGTCTAGTGTCACCGCTTTAAGTTTCTCGACTTCATTGTCGAATTTGCTTAAGGGGTCATTCCAGCGCAAGGTGCTTTGAAGGAGACCCAGCCTTGCCGAATCAAAGCCCAGTAATTGAGCCAGATTGCGCAACTCACCTTCCCGAGCACGTTCCAGCTCGTCCTTGGTGAAGCCATCGCGACGTGCGCGATCCAGTTCTTCACGGATCGCGGTTTCGATCTTGGTACGATTTTCCGGCGCAAAGGTTGCACTAATTATCCATGTCGCGTATTCATCGTCACGATCAAGCGAGAGGGACGATCCGATACCATAGGTGATACCGTCCTGCTCTCGAACACGCTTCCACAGACGGGATTGCTGATCGCCACCCAGCAGAAGACTCGCCAATCGCAGCGCAATTCTATCTTTGCTGTCGTAAGAAATGGGCATCCATGCCTGCGCACGATAGGATGCATTTTTCTCATCCGGCGTTTCTGTCACCATGCGTACGGGTGCAACGTCACGATACGGGTCTGCGGTCTTCACGAAGGGCTTTTTGCCTGCCCATTGGCCAAATTGCTCGGACAACGCTGCTTTCAGTGCCTTGGTATCAAAGTCGCCGACGAATACGATTTCACCTTCGCTCATGCCAAGCATGTCGTTGTAAAACGCTTTGACCTGGTCAAGCGAAATGGCGCTGACTGCGTCAATCGTTTCCTTGCGTGTCCAGTAATGGAATGGATCGGACTGCGGTACCATTGGCGAAAAGTACCGGTCGAGCCGTTCCTCGGTCACGGTTTCGGGTTTCACGATGGGTGATTTCAAATTATCGATCCAGCGATTTTTGTGCCGCTCGAAATCTTCTCCCGGGAAACGCGGATGGTGCAGTACATCTGCAAGTGTACCGAGCAAGTCTACCAAATGCTCGCGATCACTACTCACGCCAAGGCTGACCCCACCAGATGTCACATTCAGGCTATAGCTTGACTGCAAAGCATTGATGCGCGCATCCAGCTCGGTTTTGCTCAGTGAGACAGATCCATCCCCCAGCAGATTGCGCAACAAGGATGCGATCCGTCGCTGCGCGGTGCGTTCCTCCACATTGCCAAAGCGGAAACTGATGCCACCCCATACCTTGTTGCCGCGTGTTTTCTTGTTGAGCAGCGCTACTTTCACACCATTCGCCAGTGTAAAACGCTCGGTACGCGCATCCAATGCAGCGGTAGTCGGAGCGATTTCCTCACCCTCTTCCACCTTTTTACCGACGTAATCCTTCACCAGTGCGGCACGATCGCCGACCGGGGTCATCTCGGTACGATCCGGATGTTCTGTGGGGAAGAAACGCCCAATCACGCGGCTAGCGGGCTTGAAGTACGTCGCCATCACGCGCTGCACCTCTTCCGGCGTCACGCGATCCAGTTGCTCCAGCTGATACAGCCCATAGCGCCAGTCGGTGTCATGCACGCGCGCACTTGCCACCTGAACCAGTGTGCCGGTGCTGATACTGGCCTGATGCACCTGATTGGCAATAGCCGCCTTGGCCTGCGCATATTCTTCAGTTGTCGGCGCTTGCGTGGCCAAGCCTTCTACCAAGCGAATTGCCTTATTTTCAACGGCATCGGCATCACCCTCTTTGAGCAGATTCAGCCATACGTAGGCCAGCGTTGGTTGTGCTGCACATCCGGTCGAGAGACTTGCCCCCTTTGCCTCCTTGGTTTCAACCAGCTGCTTATATAGGCGACCCGAACGCATATTGAGAATGACAGAGGCCATGGTAATCGCGGCTGCATCCGGGTGAGTACACCCGGGAATCCGGTAGCCAATGGCACGGAATGCATCGGTACCCGGACGACGCAGCTCGACGAAGCGCGCGCCGTCCTGCGGGGCTTCAACGACCTCAATGCGCTTGAGTGATTCTGATGGATGCTTTACGCCGGCAAATGCCTTGCGTATCGTCTCCTTGACGCGCTTTTCATCAAACTTGCCCGTAATCACCAGCACGGCGTTGTCTGGACGATAGAAACGCTGGTAGAACGCTTTGAGTTGCACAACATCGACTTTTTCAATGTCCTGCTTGTAGCCAATTGTCGGGTGATGATAGGGATGTGATTCGAATGCAATGGCCGTCATGCGCTGTTGCAAAACACGCGCAGGATTATTCTCGCCCCGCTCCCATTCATTACGGACAACGGTCATTTCCTTGTCGAGCGCATCGGCTTCCAGCAAGGCACCGGTCATGCGGTCAGCTTCCCATGCCAGAATCCTGTCCAGTACCTCGTCATTGGACACAAAGCCATTTACGTAGACGGTTTCGTCGATATTCGTGAAGGCATTCCAGCTGACACCCAGCTTCTGCAGCTCGGGCTTCATATCCGGGAATTGCTGGCTCCGCTTGAACAGCATGTGTTCAAGAATGTGCGCCATGCCGAACTCGTCCTGACGTTCATCCCGGCTGCCGACGCCGTAGCGTACCTGCGTATTGATTTGCGGACTGGCCGGATCGTAAGCCAGCAGCACACGCAAGCCATTGGGCAGATGATATTCGGTGATACCGGAAGCCGTTGCGCCCTGAACCAGTTCGGGCAATGCAACAGCCGCTTTGACTGATTTGACGGGCGCTGCGAATGCCTGTTGCCCCATATTGAACACCGCCAGCGCCACGCCAGCCGCACACAGTTTCATTGACCATGTTTTCAAGCTTTTCCCCCTGTTACTCTTTATGTCGTCTGGTGATCATTTCAATTGCTGCGGATGATCTGCGCAGTCCTGATTTGTTACCGCTCACATCATCCCGACAGGACGCGTGAAGGCGAGGCATCCATCCTGACCAAGCGTACTACCCATGCCGGATGTGCCCGCGCCTGCAAAAGGCAATTCGAAGCGGCTGGTTGGTCGGCGATTCACACACACCACGCCGGTGCCCAGCGCCAGCCCGATTGATTGCGCGCGATCTTCGTCGCGGCTCCAGATGGCCGCAGCAAGTCGCTGTGGAACTTGATTCGCAAGCGCGATGGCTTCATCGATATCGGCAAAGGGTATCAATGCGGCGACTGGTCCGAAGCACTCTTCATCAAATACGGGCATGCCGGGCGAGACATGTGTCAGTAATGTAGGCGCAAAGTACAACCCTTGCGTCTTCCGCGAACCCAGCTCGATCAGACTCGCCCCCATCGCGATACTTTGCTCGACCTGCTGTGTCAGCCGGACATGGATATCCGAACGCGCCAGTGGTGCCAGATTTACACCCGGCTGCCATGTCCGGAATGCGCGAATCAGCGCAGCTTTAAAGGCATCATGTACGCGCTCGTGAACAAAGAAGCGCTTCGCAGCCGTACATGCCTGACCGGCATTCAGGCAACGACTCTCGGCCGCAGCCTGCGCCGCGGCTTCGATGTCCGCATCCTCCAGCAGGATGAATGGATTATTGCCCCCCAGTTCCAGTACACAGGGTTTCAGCGCGGCCCCCGCAGCAGCGCCCACAGCTCGTCCAGCCGCTTCGCTGCCCGTTAGCACCACCATATGTACATCAGGGTGGGCGATGACATCCTTTACATCGGCAGTATCCACCCACAGACAGCGCATCACCGGCATCGGGAATGCCTCGGCCACCAGAGCCTCAACTGCAGCGCTGACCACTGCAACATTCGGTGCGGGCTTGAGTGCGACCACATTGCCGGTTGCCACAGCTGCTGCCAGCGGCCGGAAAATCTGCCATACAGGATAATTCCAAGGGGTGATGGCCAATACCACACCATGTGGCACGCGCTTGATGGTGCCAGTTGGATTGACCTCATCGGCCAGCCAGCCGGGAACCCGCTTGGCCATGAATTCGCACCAGTTGGCCGAACGCTCGATTTCATCATCAGCCTCGGTCGGCAACTTACCCATTTCCCGCGTACACAAATCAGATAATGCTGCCTTGTTCTCACGCAAAAGTGCAGCGAGCCGTAACAAGCCAGCGAGGCGTACCTGAATCGCTACCGATCGCCACTGTTTGGCTGTTCGCTCAAGCGATACCAGTTGCGACTGCCATTCAGACGGCGTCATCGACGCACGTTCGGCGAATTGTTCGCCAGTCACAGGATCAATCGACACAAATTCGGGCAGACGGGACATTGGAGCAAACCGGGATAAGCAGATCATCACTGGTATCGTGCAATACCAGTACAGGAAACACGGGATTAGACACTCATGTACGCCCACGTGCAACCGTGCAAATCCGGCAGTTGGATCACATGAACAAGATGACATCGCAGAAATATCCAACCGTTCATCGGCCTCACCTTGAATTCCTACCCCTTATGATCCATGCTTAAATATTAAGCATCGCCAAGATTTTCCGTCAATTCAGTGAGTTGCCATACTCATCCACAGTTCCCCCACACCCTGCACTGCATTTTCACTGGATCATGTGCATGAATTGTCCTCCCAATTGACTGGAGTACGCACGTTCTCAAGCATTCAGCTAGAACATACGAATTCGCTTATTTTTTAATCATGAACTTTTTTCCTCTACTGATCATATAGTTAATTGGCTTACCCACAGGGAGTTCACACCCTGCTCGAGTTCTGCCGTGGACACTCACGCATATTGCCTATTTTTTAATCAGACTGCCTTTTTTCCATTGCATCAGCGAGTTGCGTTGCTTGCCCACAGGCATTCAACATCCTGACCGTTGATCCGTGTGGAATGGCATATGACCATCCCCACAACAGCATCACCTGACCGGTGAATCGCCAATCCCGACCGTTTATTCGATGCAAGCACTATCTGACTGACCATTTTTTAAGCACAGATATTTTTCCCATACAGATCAATGATCTGACCGAGTTATACACACGTATTCCACATGTCAGGTAAGGTTCTGTGTGAATCTGCTTCATTTCATCAAATCCAGTCTGAATAAGGCTTGTACAACGAGTGATCAATGATTTAGCATGACATCCAACAGATTACCCACAGCCTATCCACAGAAGCGTGGAATTTCTGCCTGCGGCAATCCACATCTCGAGAAAAGCCGCTACACTGCTGCATCCTGTCATTTCACAGTTGATGCACATGAGCCTGCCTGTACCGCCCGTCGCCTCCGTCCATCCGAAAACGCATACGCTACATGGTGACCGCCGCAACGATCCCTATTTCTGGTTGCGCAATCGCCGTGACCCGGCCGTCATCGACTATCTGAATGCGGAGAATGCCTATGCACAGGCCTACACCGCCGGACAGAAAGCGCTGGAGGCACAACTGTTCGAGGAAATGAAGGGACGCATGCCCGAGGATGATCAATCGGTGCCCTTTACGCTGCATGGTTTCCGCTATTACTCGCGCATGGAAGCAGGCAAGCAATACCCGATCATGTGCCGTCAGCAGGATCAGGTCGATGCGCCGGAAGAAATCCTGCTCGACCTGAATGTCATGGCAGCAGGCAAGCCGTTTCTGTCGCTGGGCGAATTCGATATCAGCCCGGACAGCCGGTGGCTGGCCCTCACCACCGATAGCAAGGGCTTCCGGCAGTACGATCTGCAGATCAAATCGCTCCAGACCGGCAAGTTGCTCAAGGTTCGCCGCAAGCGGGTCACCTCGGTGGCCTGGGCGCTGGATAACGCCACGCTGTTCTATACCACCGAAGATGCGGTCACTAAGCGCTCCAACCAGCTGTGGCGGCTGGATATTCACAGTGGTGAAGACACGCTGATCCACGAAGAGGAAGACGAGCGCTTTGGCGTGGATATCCACCTGACGCGGTCCGAAGCCTATCTGCTTTATTCGATCAGCAGCCACACCACCAGCGAAGTCCGCTATCTGGCTGCGTCCACGCCTAAAGGCCGTTTCAAAACGCTGGCACGCCGTAAGCAGGATGTGGAATACGATGTCGATCATCATGGCGACCATTTCTATCTGCGCATCAACGATACCGGCCCGAATTTCCGCCTGATCCGCACGCCTGTGACGGCCACCACCCGCGCGCACTGGGAAGAAGTGGTGCCACACCATGAGGATGTCTGCCTCGAAGATGTCGATCTGTTCCGCGATTTCCGCGTGCTGCTGCTGCGCGAACAGGGCCAGATGCAGCTGGATATCACCGTACTGGCGAGCGGAGACAGCCATCGCATTACTTTGAATGAAGACTGCTATGCGCTGTTTGGCGAGGTGAACGCCGAATTCGATACGCATAGCTATCGCTTCGGCTACGAATCGATGACGCGGCCGGAAACCATCTATGACTACGATGTATTGACCCGCACGCGCACGCAACTGAAGCAGCGGCAGGTACCGTCCGGCCATGATCCCGAGCAATATGCCTGTGAACGACGCTGGATTGTGGCGCGCGATGGTGTGCAGGTGCCTGTCTCACTGGTGTGGCACAAGGATACGCCGCTGGATGGCAGCGCCCCGCTGTGGCTGGATGGCTATGGCGCCTATGGCATTGCGTCTGATCCCTATTTCTCGGGTGTGCGCCTGTCCTTGCTGGATCGCGGCTTTATCTTTGCCATCGCCCATATTCGTGGCGGCGGCGATCTGGGCGAGCGCTGGCACAAAGCAGGCAAGATGCGTCACAAGATGCGCACCTTCCACGATTTTATCGGCATCGCCGAGGCGCTAACCGGCCCGGATGGCATCGCTGATCGCAACAAGCTGGTGGCCGAAGGCGGCAGTGCCGGTGGCCTGCTGATGGGCGTGGTGGCCAATCTGCGGCCCGATCTTTTCCGCATCATCCTGTCGCATGTGCCCTTTGTGGACATGCTCACCACCATGCTGGACGACAAGCTGCCGCTGACCGTGGGCGAATACGAGGAATGGGGCAACCCGAACCTGCCCGCGCAATACCGCTGGATGCGCGCCTACTCGCCCTACGACAATCTCAGGGCGCAACCCTATCCCACCATGCTAGTGAAAACCAGCCTGCATGACTCGCAAGTCATGTACTGGGAACCGGCCAAATACGTGGCGAAATTGCGCACGCTGAAAACCGATCAGCACCCGCTGCTGCTGGTCACCAATATGGATGCGGGACATGGCGGTGCGTCGGGGCGATATGATCGCTTGAAGGAAGCGGCGTTTGATATCGCGTTCGTGCTGGGGGAGTTGGGGGTGGAGTAAGTAGCGGACGATAGATGGATGCGCTGCAAAGCAGTCATCCGGTTCCAACGTATCAGCAGACAATCAGAACTATTGTGCAGTCCTTCATTATTCGCTGACGCTATTGTTATACTGACGCAGCTCTGGCAAGATCAAGGCGTGGCGCAGGTTTGAAGGGTATAATCCGACGCTCCTATAATAATGTTATGACTGACCGATGGGTCGTTATATTTAATGTTAGATTTCTCATGAACGAACCCCTCACGCTCAAAAACATTGCCCTAAGATTCATAAATCGGATTGCCAATCCAAGCTTTGAAAACAAGGCTATCGGCGCGTTTCTCGTATCGGGCTTTGCATTTCTATATTTTTCACAACCGCTCAGCGTCAACGGAAAGATTCAACTGGATATCGGCTTTCTGAAAGCTGATCTTGCTGCCGGGAACGATCCGAACTGGTATCTCTTTTCACTTGGAGTTATTTGCATCGCTTATGGGGGATACGCCCTTTTCAAGCTGAAATTGTCACCACCAGTCTCACGTCGCAGCGAAATCGGCGAATTGCTGTTAATGATCGAGCAGAAAAAATCCCAGTTAAAGAACGTACAGATTCAACAGTTCTTTTTGGATCTATTCAAAATCAAGGCGCCTGTTCCTATTATCGAAAGGCTCTTGTCTGCAGACGATCCGACCGGCTGTATCTACGACTATCGTTTCGCCAGCCACCTCGTCTCATTGAGCAACAATAGTTTCGTCTCGGCAAAGCCAACAATTGACCATCAGCGCCAAGTCACGGTGTATAGCTGGGCCTACTACATTGTGAGTTTTGCTGCATTAACCTGTATGGCCGCACCACTTGCGCCCTTTCTCGATGCGCCTGCCCGCCAACAACTCTCGGCACTAGGATTTCCATTCGCGATTGCCCTCGGGCTAGTGGCGGCACTGGTTTTGAGTCCTATTCGCGCTCACTCTGCGGCCCTAAGACTTATCGATACACCCGCTGGTGAATCACCAGAAGCCAAGAAGGACAGGGAAACCATATTGAAGTTGCTAAACGAAGTGCATACACCTACTTTCGATAATTTCATCTACTACGGGCGACTTCATTTTATTGACGATAGCATTTTCCACTTTTGGGAAGGACTAAACGGAAAGGTCAATGCCTCAAATTTCTATTTATACGATGAAGACCTCCGAGTTGCTACCTTAGGGCTTCATGCGGCCTGGGGGAAAAGCCTCAGCTTCGGCAAATACTTTATAGACACAAACAACGGTCGTCTTCACAAATTTGACAGTCGGCACGACATTTATCGAGACCAAGAGGCCAAGGCTGCACACGATGCCTTTTCTGAGGCGATCAATAAGGCTGACCAATATCTAAGAGCACTACTTGCGCTCGTTCGCGAGAAATTCCCAGACATTGATATTGAGACCACCAACTCTATTGCACTGGCTGACTATCGGAGCTACCAAGTTGAGAGAATCTAACATTTCATTCCACCGGACCTGCGCGAAAAGCCGCGCAGGCCGGTGAATTCAGACGTTGAACAGCAACAAACACCTACATGCCCGCGAGCGACTTTGATTCAGACCTTCAGGAACTGCACCGGAAGTCGGTCGGCCGACTGATGACGGCCGACGTATACGACGCCGACGCATTCGCAGCGCTCAAATCGAGTCTGTGTGAGAAGGCTGAACTCATCAAGGACGAGCACGTAATTTCAAAGCAGGTGCTCGATTGCCTACTGTCGGCGGCAAAGGCCATAGAGAGCCGGGCCGAGTACATCCCAGCGGTTCGCGCCGATCTGGCAAGAGCGGCAGACTTCTACATGCTGCTCGACCTAATGGTCATCGGCGAGGGGTGCGGCGATCGGATGTCCGGAGTGCCACGTGCAAAGTAGTTTCTGTTCAACCCAACCCTGCATGGCAATCAGATCACCCGCCCAAAAGAAAAAGCCGCGATCTCTCGTGGCTTTTTAATGAACACGACATTCCCCTATGCCAGCACCTGCTCCTCGAACAGCGAGGCGTATACCGCATCGGTAATCGTGCCAAGGCAGCGAATGGCACTTATATCCAATGTGCTTTCAATGGAGGTAGCAATCGCCCCGTCCTGCCAATACTGGCCGCTAAAGGCCTGTGACTGCGTGGCTGCCAGCAGCGAGGCGAGCTGATTGACGCCCTGCTCCAGCGTACTTTGCGGGCTTAATACCGGTGGCAGCAAGGCGGTGGGCATCAGTGAAGCCGGATGGATTGCATTGATACAGATGCCTGCAGGATGCTGTGCTGCCAGATACTTCACATCCATAATCATGGCCGCCTTGCTGCGGCCATAGGCAAATACCGGATGAAATGAATCACGGGAATCGAGATCGTCAAAGTCGAGCGGATATTGTCCCGCTGAGGCAATGTTTATGATTTCGCCATGGGCGCACTGCGCCATGCGCGGCAACAGGCAGCGGCATAGTACTGCAGCAGCAAGAAAGTTAACCTGCCAGACTTGCTCGTAGCCATCCGCCGTCAATTCAGCGGCTGCTTCGAACCCCATACCGGCATTATTCAGCAGATAGAAATGATCTTCGCGATTTAGCTGAATGGCAAATGCCATGGCCGTAAGCGACGACAGATGCGTCATGTCAGCGCAAAGGGTCTCGGCTGTGCCGCCCAGCGCCTGCACCTCCAACTTAAGCTGTGCGAGCTTGCCTGCATCCCTGCCATGCAGATAAAGATGCCAGCCCTGCCCGGCAAAATATCGGGCCAGGGCGCGGCCATAACCACCCGTTGCACCGGTAATCAGTGCTTTAAACATGTGCGGCCTCCGGCTTTAATAAGGTGGCAGCAAATGCTCGTACTCGCTCAACCTTGTGCGTATCGGCAATAGCCTGCACAGCCTGATTAGACGGTTGAGGCGAGGCGAGCGCAAACATTTTCAGGACATTGATTGCGCGACTGCCCGCGCTTAATGCAGGATAGTCCTGAACCACGCCGGTACCCGTATCGACCAGAATCTGCTCATAGGGGCGCACCTCGTTGCGAAAAATCAGGTTGACCGAAATACTCAGGGACTCCGGATAATGCTGTACATGTACATCATGATAAGAATCAAAGTATAAGACTTTACCCTGCGTCAGCTGTTCGCGCCGGTGATGATTCAGCTGAACCATTTTCCCCGGCTTATTCTGAATATCGGATGCCGGAATTTCGTATAGATCCGTCCAGTATCCGGGCCCGGCATAACCCACCGTCAGCAAACGAAAATCATGATTATGCGCCAGCTGATAAGAATATAATTCCCGTTCGAATGACTCGTAAGGCTGACCGGATTGCGGTAACCAAATATTGAGCCGCAGATAGTGACTATCCGAACCACTTAGATAAAAGGATTGCGGTGCATTGAATATCTTTCCAATGTCATCCACCTGATCCATTTTTTCGAATAGCCCCCAGAATAAGTCGGGGTGATTGCCTAATAATCCAAGCAGACGTGCACACTCATCCACGTATTCCCGGGAAAAGCGCTCGTGTGCAATGGTCTCTATGCCATGGTGAAAAGTTGCCAGATCAATGAAGTCGTTCGTCGTTTTTTCATACACGATTGTCATGCCTGAACTCCTGCCAATTTTGCCAGCGCTTTGTCGGCCGCACGTCTTACGTGGGGATGTGGATCATTGACTGCAATTTTCAGACAGTCGACTGCAAGCTCCGGAGCCAGTCGGAACAGGGATTGAATGGCTTGCCAGCGAATTGCATGGCAACTGCTGTGCGTCAGTTCAAGTAAAAATGGCTGCAATCGCGTTTCACCTACTGCAGCGGCCGCTTTGGCCATGAGTTCATAACCCGATAGCAGCGCAGATGTAAATGCCGGATACAATGCCTGTCCGCTGCGATCAAAAAACCACAGGTAATCCATTGCGGGTCGCAAGGTCAGTTCAACTGTCAAAAACTCGGCTTCGGCGATATAGTCCATGACAATTGCCTGTCCGCGCCGCTCGCGCACCTGCATGTCCCGCACATCCTGCCTGCTGGCATGTACCAGACGGGCTGCAGGGTTAAACACCGTCCAGTCCTCAACCCCTTCGATATCATAAATATCCAGCCAAACCGGACCGTTCGAAATAACATGAATAAAACTGTCGACAGCAATACTGTTCAACAGTTTTTTGCTGGGCGCACGCCGTTCAACATGTAACAGAAAGCGGGGATGTTCGATCAGCCGAACCGTGTTTTCGCCAATATGACGGATGCTGCCAGAATCAGTATTGATCCCTGCCGCAATAATTTCGTCCAGATACTGCGCAACAAACCCGGAGGCAACAAACTCAGCCTGCAATGCAGCCAGTGCATCCATATCATCTAGCGCAGAAATAAATCGTGATTTCCATTCATCCAGTGTCATGATCGGCACACCCATTTGTCAAAACAAAAAGACCGATAAATCGTTAGATTTATCGGCCCTTGCTGAATCAGCTTATTTGCAATCCAGTGCCACATAAATAATGATAATTTCAACAATCACTGCACCGCCAGCACCGGCAGGAGCCATTTGAACTTCCAGATCGTCCAGTTGCATCATGTTATTCATGATTGTTTCCTTGATTTAGATTGAGAATTAAACTGCTTACTGGTAAATGCCAGCAAATCGATTCTCAACACGTGTGCAGTCCATGACAACCTGTCAAAATAGACAGCTTGAACGATTCATTTCAACTAATCATTCAAGTGAATTTTATCAAGCGCTCACTTTAATCGTCATTCAGGCAAAATGATTTTCTACGTTATCCGTGATCTATTCACATCCTGAATGTCGCTCGCCCGCATGGACGGCGATTACTTACCGGAATAGCATGTCCAACAACGAAAAAGCCGCGATCTCTCGCGGCTTTTTCATCTCAACTCGTACGCTTACTTATACCGTGGCGGCAGCAGTAGCGCCGGAATCTCGCGCTGATGCGTACGGCCTGCGATCAGCGGGAAATGCACGGACGACGGCCCGATGCTGTGACCGCCCAGTGCGGCAGGCGTACCGTGCATGCGGCCATCGAACACGGCGGCGTGGCGGTTGCTGACGTCACTGCGATCATAGCGGCGCGGCTCGTAGCCACCCGGTGCAGGCGTGACAGGCAGCTCTTTATTAGTGAGCTTGCGAATCGCGGCGAGCTGCTTTTCTTCTTCCGGCGACACCAATGAAATGGCGATGCCACTGGCACCGGCACGACCGGTACGACCGATGCGGTGTACATAGTCTTCCGGATTATTGGGCAGCTCGTAGTTCACCACAAACGGCAGTTCGCTGATATCCAGACCGCGTGCGGCCACATCGGTTGCCACCAGTACGCGCAGGGTGCCATCCTTGAAGGCGGCCATGGTATCGAGTCGAGCCTGCTGGGTGCGGTCGCCGTGAATCGCTTCGCAATTCAGGCCTTCGCGCTTCAGTTCGCGAGCCAGGCGATCGGTGCTCTGCTTGGTTTTGCAGAAGACGATGACCTGATCCATATTGTGATGCTTGATCAGCTGCGACACAACGGTACGCTTGCGGCGATCTTCCACTTCGTGGATGTGCTGCTCGACCAGATCGTTGGTGGCATTGCGGCGTGCCACTTCCACCACCACCGGATCGCGCATGAAATCAGCCGACAGCTTGCGGATTTCCGGGGCAAAGGTCGCGGAGAACAGCAGTGTCTGGCGATGAGAAGGCAGCATGCCGATGATCTTGCGGATATCGAGGATAAAGCCCATATCCAGCATGCGGTCGGCTTCGTCGAGCACCAGAATGTCGACGGTGCCGAGGTTCACACTCTTGCTCTGCACATGATCCAGCAGACGACCCGGTGTGGCGACCAGTACTTCTACACCACGGCGCAGGGTTTCGGTTTGCGGATTCATGTCCACGCCGCCAAACACCTTGGTGGCGCGCAGCGGGAGATATTTACTGTACAGCGCCACGTTTTCGAAGACCTGATCACACAGCTCGCGGGTGGGCGTGAGGATCAGGGCGCGGACCGGGTGGCGAGCCGGCGAGGCGCTGGTATTGGCGTGCGGCTGCAATTTGTGCAGCAGCGGCAGCGTAAAGGCGGCCGTTTTACCGGTACCGGTTTGCGCAGCAGCCATGACATCGCGTCCGCCGAGCACGGCAGGGATCGCCGCAGCCTGGACAGGTGTCGGGTTTTCATAGCCGGCATCGAGCACGGCGCGGAGGATCTCGGGATGCAATCCGAGTGATTCAAACGACATGTATAACGTCACTCCGGGAGTACGGGCGACCGGAAAGAAGCTTCCGGAAACAGGCGTATCAAGAAAAAATGGGGCACACGCCCCACTGCGCGCCGAACTATACGCTTTTCATGCAAAAAATCAAAGACTTTGCACCCTTTATAGCCATAATAAATGCAAAGCGAACCATTGAATCACAAGCAGGGATCGAGCCTTCACGGTAAACTGGCGGGCTTGCTTTTAATCGCACACTGCGAGGAAACCCATGTTTCAGGATGCCCGCAATCATTTGATTACTGTTCGCGACTGCCTGCGCTTTGCCATCAGCCAGTTTTCGCGTGCCGATCTGCACTTCGGTCACGGATGCGCCACGGCCCGCGATGAAGCGGCCTACCTCATCTTGCACACCCTTGGCCTGCCGCTGGACGAGCTGGAACCTTGGCTGGATGCGCGTTTGCTGCCCGCCGAGCGCGATGCCATCCTGAATCTGATCGAAGCCCGTATCACCACCCGCAAGCCATCGGCCTATCTGACCAATGAAGCTTGGCTGGGCGAGTACAAATTCTATGTGGACGAACGCGTGATCGTGCCGCGTTCCTTTATCGCCGAACTACTGGGCGAAGGTCTGTCGCCGTGGATTGAATATCCGGAACTGGTGCATCGCGCGCTGGATATGTGTACCGGATCGGGCTGTCTAGCAGTACTGCTGGCTGAGCACTATCCGGATGCAGAAGTCGATGCAGTGGATCTGTCCGATGAAGCATTGGATGTGGCCGAGCGCAATGTGAATGATTACGGCCTCGCCAATCGCATCAGCCTGATCCAGAGCGATCTGTGGGAAAACATCGAAGGCGAAACCTACGACCTGATCATCAGCAATCCGCCTTATGTGGATGCGCCATCCGTTGAAGCCCTGCCCGCCGAATATCTGCACGAGCCAGAACTGGCGCTGGGTAGCGGCGAAGATGGTCTGGATGCGACCCGCGTGCTGATCGAAAACGCCAGCCGCTTCCTGAATCCGATGGGCGTGCTGGTGGTGGAAATCGGCCACAACCGCGATGTGCTGGAACCACAATATCCGGAACTGGCGTTTACGTGGCTGCCCACCAGCAGCGGTGATGGCTTTGTATTTCTGCTGACACGCGAGGAACTGGTGGAAGCAGGCTATTAAGCAGCCGCCTCCACGGTTACACATCACACGAGAAACTGCACCACCGCCTCGACCTGATCGGCATGCCGCAGCGTCGGGGCGTGACCGACCCCTGCAAACGTTGTCGCGCTGGCCTTTGGACCACGGGAACACATGGCCTCCAGCGTGGCGACGGTGAGCAAATCTGATTCTGCCCCGCGCAGGACATGCACCGGGCATTGAATCGCCTCGTACATCGGCCACAGGTCGATATCCCCACCCGCCATGGCCGCCGCGAACGGTGCCGCAATACCCGGATCGTAGTTCAGCCGCCAGCCGCCCTGCCCGTCCGGCATTAGCATCATATCGGCCAGATCGGCCCATTCAGCATCAGTGTGCGGTCCGAATGGTGCCGATACAGCACGGATAAAGGCTTCTGCATGGGCGCGTTCCTTAAAAGGTGGCGCCTTGCCGACATACTCGGCAATGCGGGCAATCGCAGCCAATGGCAAGAGAGGCCCGACATCATTGAGCAGCAGGCGTTTCACCGGATTGCCCGGCAAAGCAGCCAGCCCCATCCCGATCAGGCCGCCCATCGAGGTGCCCACCCAATCCACCTGATCGACATTCAGCCGCGCCAGCAGCACCAGCATGTCCTGCACATAATGCGGTACGATATAACCCATCGGATTGCGCAGCCACTCGCTGCCGCCGCGACCAATTACATCCGGCGCAATCACCCGCTTGCCCCGCGCCACCAGCGCCTCGGCCAGCACGGCGAAATCCCGGCTATTGCGGGTGAGGCCATGCACACAGACCACGACATCCTTGACCGCCGGATCACCCCATTCCCGATAGTGCATGCGATACGCTCCGCATTCGCGGCCGATCAGAACATTTCCTTCTATCATCCTCATCAAGCAATCCTCGTGCTTTTGCATGCTTACCGGTAAAATCCGACTTCTTTGATCAACTATAGCTGCGCTCGTCCTGCTGCATTCAGTATCAGGCAAAACGCGGCAGATTGCCCACCCATGCGCACCGGTATTCTCTACGCTGCATCAGCTTACCTGATGTGGGGTCTGTTTCCTCTGTATTTTCATGCGCTCAAGGGCGTGGCGCCCGATGAAATCCTGATGCACCGGATGCTGTGGTCACTGGTGTTTTTAGGCGTGGTACTGGCCGTGCGCCGGCACTGGTCGTGGCTGGGGGATGCGCTGCGTTCACCGAAAACCCTGGGACGCTTCGCTGCCAGCGCCAGCTTTCTGTCGGTGAACTGGTTTATCTACATCTGGGCGGTGAATAACGGCCATGTGGTGGACGCCAGCCTCGGTTACTTTATCAATCCGCTGGTGAATGTGATGTTCGGCTATTTCCTGCTGAAGGAACGCATGCGGCCGGCGCAGTGGGCGGCCATTGCCGTGGCTGCGGCCGGGGTGCTGTGGCTCACCATCGATGCGGGACAACTGCCGTGGATTGGCCTGAGTCTGGCGGCGACCTTCGGTACCTATGGACTGCTGCGCAAAACCGCCAGTCTGGGTGCACTGGAAGGCTTGTCGCTGGAAACGCTGATTCTCACACCGATGGCAGTTGCGTGGCTGGGCTGGCTGGAGCTGCATGGTCAGGCGGCGCTGGGCCATACCGATACCACCACCCTGCTGCTGATTCTGGCGGCTGGTCCGATCACTGCCATTCCGCTGTTGCTGTTTGCATCTGGTGCACGGCGGATTCCGATGTCGCTGCTGGGGCTGCTGCAATACATTGGTCCGTCTATCCAGATGATGCTGGGCCTGTTTCTGTGGCACGAGCCTTTCAGCAGCAGTAAGTTTGTGGGCTATGTGATGATCTGGTCGGCGCTCGCGCTCTATGCGCTTGAGGGCTGGCTGGTGAGCCGTAAATAGTCAGTTTCCGAGGTTGATATGCTGTTCGAACATATTATCGAAGTCACCAATCCGGCCGAAGAAGGCCCCATGATCACTCGCACTCAGCTATGGAATGGCCTGCTGCTGCGCGCAGAAGCGCCGGATCTGTTTATGGAAGGCATCGAGGCGGTCGATATCATTGAGCGCCATTCGGACCACATTGTCCGCGAGATTCAGCTGGGCAAGTTTCGCGTGCGCGATGACATCCGCTTTGAATACAACGCAGCGGTGCACTATGAAACTGCCCCAAGCGACGTACACGGCGGCGGCAAGCTCACCATGCGCATTGAATCACCAGAGGAAGGGCACCTGTTCGTGCGCTTCACCTACGATACGCCCGTGCCCGATACCGGAGACAGCGAAGAGGCCAAGCTTTCCGGCTATCTGAAATCCGCTTACCAGCAAATGGACATGGATACCATCCGCACGATTCTGGAAATGGCGGTGGACGGTGAATTACCGGGTGGGGTCGCGCACTGATTTCTTTGGCAAGCTAGCAAATACCTCGCCCAATGTCAGCTGTTCATGCCACATCGTGCCCAGCTCATATCCATATTGGCGTTGCAACGATTGCGCCAGCGTTTCCAGTTCCATCGTATCCCCGCCCAAATGCCAACGTGGATAGTGTGACCGGTAGATTGCAGCAAAGGTATCCGCGGGATTCAGCTTCAGTTTATCGGCATCCCGCCAGATAAATGCATCTGAAATGGCACCTAAAAACATCCGAATGTCAGACTTACTGGTCGCCGGGAACGCTCTCCGCCAGTCACGTCCCTGGCAGGATCTACTGCGGAATTGCGCAGGTGCTGCTCGCCCTTTTATCAAAAGGGCCACCCCACGATATAGCACGAAAACTGCCGCACTGAGTATCTCAATTCGAGTATGCATCCCGATTTACCTAGCCTTTCCGAGGCTCAGAAAAGTTGGCGCGCATATATGGTTACAGAACAGATCATTGTTCGGCGACTTTCTGCTTCAATGCCTGTGCAATCAAATTAGAGATCCCCTCACTTGTCAGCACCCATTTCTGCTCCCTGCATGCATTCCAATCCTGGAATGCACCCACAACCTCAGGTGCCGCGCAAATAGCGAGTGGCTTTTCGGGCAATGGAATGTCCAGCACATTACCGGATTGAACCTCGAACAAATCAAATCCGTCTCCGGATGGCCTTTCTACTTTGAACAGACACACACCCGTACTACTTTCGGTACACGCTATATTCATCACCTTATCTTTTGGTGTGAATGAGTAGTGCATATTTGCTTCTTTATTTTGAATCACGGCACAGCCAGATAATATAGCGGCCACACTCAATAAAGATAGGATGCTGATTTTCATTTACTCCTCCTGCCCATGTATTTCACTGGAATTATTCAATCTCTTATTGCACTTCAATCCTAAATTAATACTCTTGATCGAACTCACTGAACTCCAGCAAAAGTGACTACACGAAACAATAGACAGCCTATTATCGTTCCAATTCCCGTAACAAAATTCGCCAGGATTTCTGGCACCCTGAACACATGATCATCACCACTGTCCAGTAGATCATCGGACCGAAAATCCTGCCATTCACTGCATGATATGCAGCCAGCGCCAGCCCGAATGTGGACAGTAGAGGCAGTAGGAATTCGCGATACAAGATATACAGTGACAAGTTGCGGCGAGCATGACGGAAATGCGAGATATGCCACCACACGCGGGCCATCATGATAATGAGCAACATCCACGGCACCGGGTGGGTGCTGGCATCAGGGGCCTGCATCATCAGTGCAATCAGTAACGCCCCGATGAATTCGGAAAAACTTCCTTTAGCGACCGACAATAGCATCGGCCGCTCTTGCGCCCCTACCCGGCCCAGTTTGATCGATAAGGCAACAAAGAGCAGACCACTCAAGGTTGCGCAGACACTGGCCAGGGTCGCAAATGACGATTGCCACGCTTGCAGATTCATATTCCTCCCCTATTGCGTCCAGCCTGTCTCGGCGGGATCGCGCACTGTATTACGCCTTGCTCTGCTTACCGTCCAGCCCCGGAATCCCCAGCGCATTCCAGCCGTCAATGCCCATTTCGTTCATCAGGGCGATATTGCGATCAAAGATTTCCTCGGCTTCAGGAAAGGCAGCCACGGCACGATCGATACTGCTTTCACGGATCAGATGCAGCGTCGGGAACGGTGCACGATTGGTGTAGTTGGAAATATCGTCCGGCTGGGTATCGGCAAACTGGAATTGCGGATGGAAATTGGCAATCTGCAGCACGCCTTCCAACCCGTTATCTGCCACCGCATCTTCGGCCAGACCGACAAAATCATTGAAGTCGATAAAGTCCGGCAGCAAGTCAGGGATCACGATCAGCGTGGTATCGGTCTGCTCGGGATCGACATTGGCTAGATACAGTAATTCGTCGTCGAGCAATTCCAGCAGTGCATCGAGATGTCGCGCTTCGCTGACCACGATACGGACCTGATTTTTGACATAGACCGCCTTGGCGAAGGGGCACAGGTTCAATCCAATCACAGCCTTCTCAAGCCAGATACGGGTCGCGGAGATAATGTCGTCGTGAGTCATGGTATGCCTTATGGATAGCAACAAGCCCGCAGATGCGGGCCTGTTCAAATGAAATGATGACAGTGTCGCTTACTTCACCGCAACCGGAATCTTGCCGATTTTGGCCTGCCATTCAGCAGGGCCAGTGTTGTGCACGCTGATCCCGGTGGAATCCACGGCCACGGTCACCGGCATATCTTTCACTTCGAACTCGTAAATGGCTTCCATGCCGAGGTCTTCGAAGGCCATGACGCGGCTGGCCTTGATCGCCTTGGAGACAAGGTAAGCTGAACCACCCACGGCCATCAGATAAACAGCCTTGTTGTCGCGAATGGCATCGATGGCAGCCGGGCCACGTTCGGATTTGCCGATCATGCCCAGCAGACCGGTTTCTTCCAGCATCTGGCGGGTGAACTTGTCCATACGGGTGGCGGTCGTAGGACCTGCCGGGCCCACTACTTCGTCACGCACCGGATCAACCGGGCCGACGTAGTAAATGAAACGGTTGGTGAAATCCACCGGCAGCTTTTCGCCCTTGTTGAGCATGTCGGTCATGCGCTTGTGTGCGGCATCGCGACCGGTGAGGATCTTGCCGTTCAAGAGCAGTACATCACCCGGCTTCCAGCTAGCGACTTCTTCGCGGGTAATCGCATCGAGGTTGACGCGCTTGCCGCCGCTCATGTCGTATTCCAGCTTCGGCCAGTCGTCCAGCGACGGGGCATCCAGCTTGGCCGGGCCCGAGCCATCCAGCTCGAAATGCACGTGGCGGGTGGCGGCGCAATTCGGAATGATGGCGACCGGCAGGCTGGCTGCATGGGTCGGGTAATCGAGAATCTTCACATCCAGCACGGTGGTCAGACCGCCCAGACCCTGTGCGCCGATACCGAGTGCATTCACCTTTTCAAACAGCTCCAGACGCAGCTTTTCCACGGTGGAGAGCTCGGCACCGCTGGCGGCCTTGTCTTTCAGATCCTGAATGTCGATATGCGACATCAGCGATTCCTTGGCCAGCAGCATCGCCTTTTCCGGTGTGCCGCCAATGCCCACACCAAGAATACCGGGCGGACACCAGCCTGCACCCATGGTCGGGACTGTCTTGATGATCCAGTCGACCAGAGAATCGGACGGATTCAGTGCAGCGAACTTGGACTTGTTTTCCGAACCGCCGCCCTTGGCTGCGCAGGTCACTTCGACCTTATCACCGGCCACGATTTCGTAGTGAACCACGGCAGGCGTGTTGTCCTTCGAATTCTTGCGGCCACCAGCCGGATCGAGCAGCACTGAGGCGCGCAGCTTGTTATCCGGATGGTTGTAGGCGCGGCGTACGCCTTCGTTGATCATCTCCTGCACGCTCAAAGTGGCATCCCACTGAACGTTCATGCCCACCTTAATGAACACGACGGCGATACCGGTGTCCTGACAGATCGGGCGACGACCTTCGGCACACATGCGCGAATTGATCAGAATCTGCGCCATCGCATCGCGGGCAGCGGGGCTTTCCTCACGCTGGTACGCGGCATAAACGGCGTCGATGAAGTCTTTGGGATGGTAATAACTGATGAACTGGAAGGCATCGGCAATGCTGTCGATGAAATCCTGCTGACGGATGACAGTCATGGGGCTTAACTCCGGTTTGTCGGGGCAACACTCAATCTTATCAGATCGCAGCGCAACATCCGAGCATGCCGGTAGCTGATCGCGTACACTTTCGCCCATGCTGATCTCCCCTACCCACCTGACGCACGAACAACGCGACATCATCGCTGAATCACAACGCTCCCAGCTGGTCTTTGCCACCGCAGGCTCGGGCAAGAGCACCACGCTCGCGCATGCCATCCTGCAGCGGTTACGCGATGGCATCGAGCCCAATCGCATGCTGGTGCTCACGCACAGCCAGCCCGGACGCAGGCGGCTGAATCAACTGCTGGACTCGGTAAAAGGATCGGGTGCGATGCCGCAGGTGGTGACCGTGCATGCGCTGGGGATGCGCCTCTATGAACGACTGGTGGACCACGGCTGGCTGCAGGAAGGTGCCACGCTGGTGACTCGCCACGAACATGGCGAGCAGCTGCGCGAACTGATGTTCGAAGCCATGGCCGCTGCAGCACAGGATACCGATGACGATGCGTTTGCCCTCAATACCGATAATGCCGACACCCTGCTCTACCTGATCGATCTGATCAAAGCCAAGCGCGAGTTGGCGCGGCAGGATCATGTCGATAGCTACGGCGACGACGAATGGCTGGCAGAGCAACTGGGGGTGGAGCCGCGCGTGCTGGCGGTGTACCGGCATTTCGAACGTATCCGCCGCCATCGCGGCTGGATTACTTTTGCCGACCAGATTCACGAGCCGCTACAGACCTTTGTCCGCGAGCCGGAGTCGCGGCGACTGGCCTTTCTCGGTGCGGAATATGTTGTGATCGACGAGGTGAATGATCTCAGCCGGGCGCAACTGCAGCTGATTCGTCTGGTGGCCGGGCCACGCGCCATTGTGCTGGCGGCCGGGGATGAGAGCCAGTGTATCCAGCTGGAGCACGGCTCGGAGCCGCGCCTGATGCGCGAAGAGTTCGCCACGCTGTTTCCGCGCGTGCGCAGTATGAGTCTATCCGGTTCATTCCGCTTTGGCAGCAAACTGGCAGGCGCCATGCGGCGATTTATGACGCGCTCAGCCGAACCGCCCTTTACCGAATGCCAGTCACTTAGTCAGCGCGATACTTCCATCGACCGCATTTACAGCGCCGATCAGGCTGATGAAGCTGCGCAGATCGTAAAACAGGTGAAACGCGAAACTGGCCGTGATCGCGCACTCAAAGACATCGCCATTCTGTTCCGCGATGGCGCAGATCGCGTCACAACCGAACTGGCCCTGATCGCCGCCGGATTACCTTATCGACTGCTGGGCGGTGCACCGATTGGCGAGCGCGAAGAAAGCAATGCGCTGATGGGCTTGCTGGCTCTCGGCGGCAACCGGTTGTCCAGCCTGCCTCGTCCGCGTCGTCACACCTGCATTCAGGCCGCGCTCGATCTGATCCTGCCCGGTCACGAACAGGTACTGGATAGTGGTGACATCTGGCGCCTGTGTGACTTTCCCGAAGAGCTGGGCGAGTTCGACGTGCTGTCACGCCACGCGGCCAGCCTGATCGAACGGAGCGGACGCAATAGCCCGATTGCACGACAGGCGCGCTTGCTGAGCGAACATGGCAAGTGGCTGATCGGCATCGACAGCGAGATGCCCGCAGCAGATGCCCTGACCGATATCCTGAGTAAACTAGCCATCGAAAGCCACGCACGCCTGCGGTGGCTGGACCGTGAACGGCTCGAGGAACGACTGCGCACGCATCACCGGTTGATTGAATGGTTTGCCCGTGAAGCGATGACGGTGGCACACGCATTAACCGCTATCGAGCAGATCAATCAGCGTTATCAGTACAGCAAACGCGAGGATGCCGTGTTTCTGGGCAGTTTTGCACAAGCCAAGGGGCACGAATGGCCGGTGGTGATGCTGGGTGGCTTATCGAGAGATCGCTTGCCCCTGCCCTACCGTCGCCGCTGGGTAGAAGCGCGGCAGCATGCGAGCAATGAACGGCGTCTCTTCTATGTGGGTGCAACGCGAGCCGTGAAGCGTCTGATTCTGATCGCACCGGAAGATGCTGCACTAAAGGCGGCCAATCGCAAGACCACCTACACTGCACCGCCAGCCGATCATCAGGCCAGCGCATTCCTGTATGAATTGCAGCTGCGCGCCGCACACGAGGATAAGCGGGCTTAAGCGCTACTTTTGCGGGGTAGCAGACGCAGGCTGCGGCTTGCGTCCCGACGCATCAATACCCAGCTTGAGCCCAGCCGGATTGGCGACGGTGACTTTGTCGTCAAACGGCGGGAAGATAGGTTTCACGGGTGCCTCGAAGCGCACCAGAATATCGTAGTAGCTACGCAGATTCTCCACGAACACCACTGCCTCGCCTCCACGCGCAAAGCCAAATTTGAGATTTTCGTAATGCTCGGGTTCGCGCAGTAGTGGCAGCACCTGCTTCACATCTTCCCACAGGCTGGGATTCTTTTTCTGCTTTTGCGCCAGCACACGGGCATCTTCAAGGTGCGCCGTGCCGATGTTATACGCTGCCAGCGTAAACCAGGTGCGATCCGGCTCGACAATCTTGTCAGACAGACTGGACTTCAGCATCGAGAGATATTTGGCGCCGCCGAGGATGCTCTGACGCGGGTCGAGGCGATCATGAACCCCCATACGGTTGGCGGTATCGTTGGTCAGCATCATGATGCCGCGCACGCCATAGGGCGAGGTGGCATGCTTGTCCCAGTGCGATTCCTGATAGGCTAACGCTGCCAGCAATCGCCAGTCGATCCCATAGGACGCCTCGGCTTCGACAAAATACTTTTTCAGTTTGGGCAGCGTGGTAATCCGCTGGGTGAGGAATTCGGACGCATCGGCCGTTTCCAGCCGCAAGGAATAGCCGTAATAGCGGTCGAAGAGTTTGCTGAGAGCGCCACTCTTACGGATTTTACTCAGGTGCGCGTCTACCAGCGGCCCGAGGGTTGTATCGCTTGCGTCCGCCCACATCCAGGCTGCATTGAGCGGTTGACCAACCATAAACGCGATTGCCACGTCAGGATAGAAATTTTGTGCCGCGTCGGCAGCACGCTGATCTACCACCGCATAGTCAATCAAACCCGAGGCAACCCGTTCAATCAACGCCTCATCGTCATAATCATTATCGACAATAAAGCGCGCCTTGGGTGCTTTGGCCTGCAAGGTGGACATGGCCGGCTCAACCGCAGGCGAAACCCAGATTTTGTCTTCCAGATCCGTCAGGCGTGCCGGAGCCTCCGCATCATCGCGCACCACCACGACGGGTTGCATGCGCGCATATTCCTGGCTGACATGCATGCCCGCGTCCCCACGCCGGGTCATCCCCACCGCCATGTGTGCTTCACCGCGTGCAAGACGCTGCACCATTTCGGCCTGATTAGGGGTCACAACCAGTTTAATATGCCAGCCTTGCGCCTCGGCAAACTGGCGGACCAGATCGTACTCGGGGCCAGCATATTTGGACTCGGCATCAACAAAGAAACTGGTTGCCCCATTGCGAATCAGAACCACCAAGTCCTGATCCTTACTCGGCATGGCCAGTCGCTTTTCTGCAGGCTTGGCCGGCGCTTGCGTGACGCGATCACACCCCGCCAGCACCAGCATGGATGCGGCCAGACATGCGATTCGTTTGCACCAGTTTAGCATCTGCCCTGTCGCCAAAATGACCCCTTACTCGTTGATTAGCCTCACATTCTGCCATGTGACATGGCGAGACTCCAAAAAATTCATGCTTGGCGTATTGACAAACGGTGGCCCGCACCTTGATAATGCGCGGCTCCCGGAGAGGTGGCAGAGTGGTCGAATGTACCTGACTCGAAATCAGGCGTGGGCGCAAGTTCACCGAGGGTTCGAATCCCTCCCTCTCCGCCAGATACAGAAAAGGGCCTGCAAGCAATTGCAGGCCCTTTGTCTTTTGCTTAATTCTTTTCAGCATCCGGCACACTGAGCGCCGCAGGCAGGCCGATACTGCCTGCGGTTGCGTGTATTCTTCTGTGTATCCTTCTACTCCTTCATGCAATCATCCATGAGGCGACACCCTGCAGATGATGTCTACACCAGTACAGAATGCCTCTAGCGAGCAGACACTGGAGGCTGCATCGTGTTTACCCCCAGCTCACTCGTCGTCCGGCAATCCCGTCGACCCGCGTATTGAGCGGGCATTGCTGGAAATCACCCGGCATTTCCGTGAACCGCTATCGCTAAATAGCCTTGCCCTCTCGGCCGGGTTGTCACCCTATCATTTTCATCGGCTTTTTCTGGCTGCTATGGGCGACACCCCCATGGCCTATTTGCGGCGGGTCCGGGTATTGCATGCCGATCATTTACTCGCCGCCTTGCCAGATGCCTCCCTCCTAAGTATTGCGCTAGAAAGCGGCTTCAGTTCCGCAGCCTGTTTTTCCCGTGCCTACAGGCAGGTGTTCGGGCAGACACCAAGCGATGTTCGAAATAGTCTCATTCGTCACCACCCAGCAAAATCGACCTATCCGTCCTCCCCCCTTCAGCTTTACCGGATGCCAACCCGTCATCTTCGTGTGACCAGACATTTACTGGACGATGCAGTCATCTCCGAGGCGCTGTGCAGTATGGCCAGCAAAAACTACCCGCCTGACGAGGCAATCATTGGCATCTTCGCCGACGCGCCATTTCATGTGCCACCGTCTGACTGTCGATATTTTCTGGCATGGACGTCTGACACCGGCGATGAGTGCGAACAGGATGTACTGACTCTCCCCGGCGGAGACTATGTGCGCATGGTATTTACTGGCCCGACCGTGGACCAGGGAAACGCTGTTTTTGCTTTTCATGATACGGTACTGCTGCCATCTGAATACGCACTCGCATCTACCCTGTTTTTTGAGCGGCTAAGCCCGTCTCAGAGCGGCGCGTGGCATTACGCCGATTGCACACGAGTGCTATTTTTCAAGGTCAGACGCAAAGGCGAACCCGTCCTGTAAGTCTGCCGGCAATAGCAAGTAATGCAAAGCCTCGCAAATGGGGAATCACTAAGATCGACTCATTCCCCCGATGGAGTAAGCGCAATGCGTTCTGGGATTACCTATGGCTTTTATCCCCTGATTGTTACGCTGACGGCTTGCTTTGCCTGGCTGAGTTTTACTGGTCAAGCCGACCCGCAACGGGCCTTTACCGTGTTTACTGCGGTCCGCTTTGCGGTATTTATTGCCACCGAATTCATCTGGCCGTGCCAGCCTCAGTGGGGCATGACCTGGATTAGCTTCGTGCGTGATTTGAAATATATGGTGGCAGGTGGCGCCGTCATGCAGACCGTTAAATTTCTGACGGCCTGGCTGGCCATCGGCACCGCCCCTGCTGCAGCCGCCGGGCTGGCCTCGCTACCGCTTGTCCTGCAGATTGTGATCGCACTACTGGTGTACGACGGCCTGCAGTACGCCATCCATCGCTATTGCCACGAAGGACGCGGGCGGCTCGGCCAGTTTATGTGGCGCATGCACGCGGTTCATCACCTGCCAAAACGCGTTTATTTTCTGATGCACCCGGTGATGCATCCGCTCAATATGCTGATCGTGGCAGCGATCGGTTTGGTTCCATCTTTCTGCCTCGGCATCAGCCGCGAAGCGCTCTTTGTATTCAACCTGATCGTGGGCATTCAGGGATTGTTTTCGCACTTGAATGTCGACATTCGCGTGGGTCCGCTGAACTATCTGCTAATCGGTACCGAGCTGCACCGTCGCCATCACAGCAACACATTGCACGAGGCCGGCAATTACGGTGCTGTCATCTCGTTCTGGGATCTGCTATTGGGCAGCTTCTCGTATGATCGCGGACAGCTACCAAGCGGCTTAGGCGTTGCTGACAACACCCGCTACCCGAGTAGCAACCGCTTTCTAGCCTGCCTTGTACTGCCATGGCGGCAGCACCCGAACAGCGACCGTCAGGCTGAGCCATAGTCGCATCAAGCCTTAACCTCCCATGAAGCCGGGCGCCAGCACAGGAGATAGGCGCTTGAATGACTATTTCTTGTCAGCATCCGGCACAAACTTCAGCACATTGCCATTGATGCAATAACGCTTACCGGTCGGAGGTGGGCCATCGTCAAACACATGCCCCAGATGAATGCCAGAACTGGCGCTGATCACCTCGGTCCGCTTCATCCCATCACTACGATCCTCACGCAGGATAACGGATCCGGATAGCGGGGTGAAAAAGCTGGGCCAGCCCGTGCCGCTATCAAATTTGGTATCGGTTCGAAAAAGTGCCACACCCGTCACTGGATCGACAAAGGTACCGGGTCGTTTTTCGTCCAGATTCGAGCCCGTAAACGGAAACTCGGTTCCTTTATCGAACGCGATCTGCCGCTGCTTGGGTGTCAGCAAATAGAACCCCAGCCACTTCCAGAAACGCGGCGCATCACCGTTGTAGCCTGTAAAGCGGGATACTTCCTTGCCTCGCTCGAATAGCACAATGGTGGGTGTTGCGAATAGCGGCTTTTCCAGAGACCAGCTTTCGGGCGCACGCGGGACAAGCGTCCGGACAATCGGGACCGGAGAGCGCCAGTGATCGAGAATGTCGGTTTTGAATCGTGCACAGAATGCACAATCCTTTCCTTCGAATACGATCAACTGTCGTTGGGCATTCAGCTTTTTAACGTCCAGCGGCAAGGCATCACCTGCAGCAGGTTTAACCACACTGGCATCGGCTGCAGCTACTTGCGCCTGCGGATATTTGACACCCGTCCCACCCAAACCACAGTATCCATCCGGATTCTTCTGCAGATAGCGCTGGTGATAGGCTTCTGCTGTAAAGTAAGTCTTGAGCGGCGCAATATCGGTCGTAATCTTGCCGTACCCTGCTGCAGTCAGCGCCTTCTGATATGCATCCCGTGTCTGAATCGCAATCGCCTGCTGGCTGTCCTGCAGGGTGTAAATGGCGCTGCGATAATTGCTGCCGACATCATTGCCCTGGCGATCGCCCTGGGTCGGATCGTGATTTTCCCAGAAACGCATCAGCACGGTCTTCAGATCGGTTTTGCGGGTGTCGAAGGTCACCTTCACCACTTCCGCATGATTGGGCAGATTACTGCGCCCTGCTCGACGGGCCATTTCCTGATCGTGAATCGCCTCGTATTTACCAGCCACGCTGCCATTTGCGTATCCGCTTTCGATGGCGATCACACCGGGCAATGCGCCCATTCGTTTTTCAGCACCCCAGAAACATCCCATCCCCAGCACGACTGATTCTTGCTGGGGCGAAGATACGACTGGCGACTGGCTGGTCCCGCTCCCTGCATGCACCAGACTACAGGCGGCAAACAGGCTAAGCGAGCACCTTTGCAGGAAAGATCGAAACATGATGCTGTACCTCTCGTCATACTCAAAAAGTACTCATTAGTCGTACAGGTGCGGCAAATCTGACGGCAATCAGGATCAGGAATGCAAGAATCGGTTCATTAAAGATCACATGCACGCGGATGCCGTGCGTTGCCTCTTACGCTTATATGCACGGCGCGATCCATCTCGCGGCCTTGTTCATCCTGCAAACGCACTGTCCAGCGCCCCGGCTGGGGCGACCAGACTTCGCCGGGATGCAATTTATTTCGACAAGGAGCATCCCCTTTTCGTTCCAGCAGCCAGTGCATGCCGGTCATCTCGCCGTCAGCCTGAAGCAGAATGCCTTCGCTGGCGGCCGGGATATCCGGATCCAATGCAATTACCAACCCATCTGCCGGATAACGAATGCGCGGCCGGGCAGACACAAGCATCTCGGTACCGCCCGCATCCGCGCGAACAATCCGGCTCAATTCAGTCCCGCGAATAAACCACTCCTGATGGGATGCTTCTTCGCCACCCGGATAATCGACCTTTCTACTCACCAATCCTGCCGGTGCAACTGGTCGGACATCGTGCATCGTTTCACTGTGCAGCGCATGAACCATATCGTGCCAGACGGGCGCAGCACCATGCATACCCGATACATTCCACATCGGCTCGCCCGAAAAATTACCCACCCATACACCGATGGTGTAGCGCGAAGTAAAGCCAATGCACCAGTTGTCTCTCATATCCTTGCTGGTGCCTGTTTTCACTGCAGACCAGACGCGCGTGGCCAGCGTGTTTTCCAGATCGAATGTAGGGGCACGGGCACCGCGATCGGACAGCATATCCGCCACAATAAAGCTGCTCTCCCGTGAAAAGGCCTGCGCCGGCTTAATGCGGGTGGTCGGTGTCGTATTGGAAGCTGTGGTGAACAGAATGGGTGCAAGCGATGAAGCAGTGCCACCATTGGCCAGCGCGCGATAGGCATTCGTCAGATCCAGTAGGCGGACATCGGCATCACCCAGCGCCAGCCCGAAGCCGTAGTGATCTGCCGGAAAATCGAGCGTGGTGAAGCCAAGCACCTTGAGGCGGGCATAAAACGAGTCGACGCCTGTCAGCAGAATAGTGCGGACCGCCGGAATGTTCAGGCTGGATGCCAGTGCGGTACGCGCGCTCACCCAGCCTTTGAACTGGCGATCATAGTTCTGCGGAATATATGCGCCGTTGGCGGCTGTCAGTGCCAGGGATGAATCATGCAGCAACGAGGCTGCCGTCAGCTTCCGTTTTTCCAGCGCCAGCGCGTACAGAAAAGGCTTGAGCGTCGAACCTGCCTGACGGGCAGCCAGCACACCATCGACATCAGCAGCGGCAGAGCTATCGGCATTCGACCCGATCCAGACCAGCACCTCACCCGTCCGGTTATCGAGTACCAGCACCGCGCCATCTTGTACATTCTGATGACGCAAGGCGCGCAAATGCGCTTTCAGGCTCTCCTCGGCAACGCCTTGCAGGCGTGCATCCAGCGTCGTACGGATTTCAGGCATGCCACCCGGCACGCGCGGCGCGGGTGCGGGTCGCTCGCCCCATCCGGCCATGACCTGACGTGCAATATGCGGTGCCTGATTGAGCTGGAATCGTGGCATGGCAGAATCACCACCCAGCCCCAGCTTGACCGTAGCCTTGATTTGCCAGCACTCGGGCCGAAGCACTGCACCGAGTGAATCCTCAGGTATCGCAGCCGCGATGGCACACGCACGATCCGCTACCGTCTCCGCCGATGCCTGTGGCTGACGTATCAGCGCTGCCAGTATAACGGCCTCTGTCCAGTTAAGACCGGCAGGCGCTTTGCCAAACAGGGTCTGGCTGGCAGCGCGTATCCCCACTGTTTCACCGCGCAGAGGCAGCAAATTGAGATACGCTTCCAGTATCTCGCGCTTGGCCCACTGTTTTTCGATGTCACGTGCCGCCAGCGCCTGATCCCACTTTTGCCCCCAGGTGCGCCGGACACCTTTGCCGGGCTGTAGCGCCGGATCGAGCAAACCTGCAAGTTGCATGGTAAGCGTCGATGCGCCGCGTACAGCCTGGTTGTTCCCGCGCAGATTCGACCAAGCAGCCTTCATCATGGCCGCCCAATCGACCCCATCATGTGACCAGAATCGGCTGTCTTCTGCAGTGATGAGTGCGGTTTGCAGTGCGGGCGAAACCTCGTCCAGGGTAAGCCATGCCAACCGCCGCACCTGCATATCGTGGCGCACGGTCTGCAAGGGCATGCCGTTGCGATCAGTGATCACCCAGTCACTGGGCAGATAGGCAGCCCGCACTTGTGCGACTCCCGGCACGTTTGCGTGAGCCGGATAGGCGAACGAAACGGTCAGAGCGAGCAGCGATACTTGCCAGCCACGCTTACTGAACCACATGCCAATCCCCGTTGGGTAGCTCGGCAAAATTCTCCGGTGCGTACATGGCCTCGATGCGGGTAGGCGGCAGCTTGAAATCCCCTGCATTGTTCAGACGCATCACGTAGCTCACGTGGGCTTGACTGCCAAAGTAGCCAAAGTAGGCACGATAGGCATCAAATGCCCGCTCTTCGTAACTCGCCCAACTCGCTACACCCTTTGCTTTTTCCTGAGTGATCTGGCTTTCACCGCCCAGTCCCCCCCCCAGGATCACCGCGCCCGCAGGCACCGGATCATTGACCACAACCGATGTCCACGAGCCGGGTGCCGACACCTCGATGTCTACACGTACCAGATCACCGCGCGTCCATTGTCCCGGCCGCTTCTGTTCAACTACGGTAAGCGTCTTTTTGCCAGTAAAACCGGCAAATAATGGTTTGGCGAGCAGACGGGCCGAGCGCGTCCGGATGGTGGCCCAGGGGGCGCCACTGCCCTGATGCGCCAGCGTGACGTTGCCTGCGCCACCGGCCGGCCAGGCAAAGCTGAAGGACTTACCCGGATCATTGACGGATTTCGTATCGACAGACGCCGTCCCCCAATCCTGTGTCTGGGCGGGCGTTGCGCTGCCGCTCAGAATAATCTGCGTGGTGCCGCGAACAGGTTCCTTTTCAAATGTACGCGCAAATTTGTTCAGCATCAGGCCGCCCCACACATTGGCGGGCGTCGTACTCCAGTGGCCTTCATGCTGACGCGCCACCACACCACGCACCAGCTTCGGCATATCGCGTGCCCAAGCCGGACGATCCATCATCAGATTGATCGCGCGTGCTGCATTGGCATCGGGTGAACTCATCACCCACCACCAGTAATCAGCCGCTTCATTGGCGAATTGTGTGGTGGTACCGGAAGTAATCAGGCGGGCACGCAGGATGTTTTCCGCTTCTGCCCAGCGCTTGTCCCTGCCCGGCATGGCGGGTGAGTACTTAATGATGCCGAGCCAGTCAATCAGCGCATGCATGGGCCAGTGAGCCGGATCAACTGCTACGGTTGCCAGACGGGCAGGTGTCGCCTCGCCATGGCGCGCCAGTGCCTCAAGTGCTGCCAGTCGTCGCATGGGTAGATCATTCCCGCGCGGCCAGTGCACTTCAGGATTTTCAGTGACAGTGCCTTCGATGTAGCCCGCGAGACCTGCCAACATCTGCATACGCTCGGCATCCGGAATCACATAGCCGGATTCATGTGCAATAGACAGTAGATAGGCCGTTAATGCCACCGAGGGCCGGTTGGTTTTGCCCGGATTCGGGTAGTAGGACACCAGCCCCGAGCGATCGAGATAGGTCGGTAGCCGCTTCATGGTGTCGTCCCACCGTGCGCGACTTGAAGTTGCAATGGACTTGGATACCCGTTGCTCGAGACAGCTATAGGCATAGTTTTCCATATACTCGCGCACCGTATCGCTACTGACACCCAGGCGTGATTTCAGGAACACTTCCACGCTGCCCCTGCCCGGCACTGCATCGGCGGTCAGCTTGACCGGCACCGTGACATTGCCTTTTACCTGCTCCAGCGTCGCGCCATATGTCTGTACCTTGTAGGATGGCATCACGGTCTGGATCGTTTTCAGGGCATCCTGATCGCCTCGGGTGCCAGCGGCACTGACGACCCATTCGATGGCATTCACCCCGGCCGGAACAGTGATATTCCAGGCCAGCTCGCGACCGGCACCAGCATCCAGCTCTATGGTTTGCGGCGTCATCCCTGACACTGGCGTCCGCTTGCCTGAGGCAATGAGGGTGGCAGTCGCCGTCAGGGTCAGGCGGTCTTTGCCGCCAGACATATTGCGGACGGTAAAGCCAGCGCGGAACTGATCCGCATCGCGCACCACCTGTGGCAACCCCGAAAAAATCTGTACATCCTTGGTCGTACGGATACGCGCCCACCCCGTACCAAACAGGGCCGGGCCTTCGGTGGCCACAGCAACAATACGAATGCTGGTCAGCGCATCGTTGAGCGGAAAATTCACAGTGGCTTCGCCATTCTGGTCCAGCGTCACGCGGGCATTCCATTTGATCAGCGTATCGAAGAGTTCGCGCGTCGCCTGTTTGCCACCACCGCCACCAGCGGGCAGCGCCTTCAAGCCAAAGTGGCGTTTACCGATGACCAGTGCCTGCGCAGTAGCCGTTTCTACGCCATAGCCGCGCCGGAGCATCATCCGGGGCAGGATTTGCCAGGAGTCGTTTCGGGCCAGCTCCAGCAGCGCCTCATCGACGGCAGCCAGTACAAATTCACCATGACTCGCTGGCTGACCATCGGGCCGGCGCACCTGAATCCGTGCGCTCACCTGCTCCCGCGTTTTGTATACATTTCGCTCGGGCTTCACATTCACCTGAAGCGTATAAGCGCTATGCCCCACGTCGATTGACCCGATCCCCAAACGGTAAGCTGGCTTGCCCAGATCCACCATTGCCGTGGGCTGCACATCCCCCACGCGCCCCCGCACCAGCAGTGCAGACACATACACGTTCGGCCCGTAAACGGCTTTGACGGGTACTTTGATCGTGGGATTATCACTGCTGATCCGGGTGACGAAATGATCAATCACCCCTTCCCGCTCCACACTTACCAGCGCGGTTGCATCGCGGAATGGCGAGCGCACCTGAAACACCGCTGTGTCGCCGGGTTCGTACGCTTTCTTTTCCGGTACGACTTCGATGCGATCCGAATCACCCTGCTCAAACCACACCGCATTGCCGCTCACCCAAATCGAGGTATTGGCATAGCTGACGCGAGACTGCGGATCACGTGCCCGCATCTCGACGATAATTTCGCCACTTTGCTGATCTTCAATGTCTTTAGGGGCAGCAAAGCTGCACTCAGCCTGCCCATTACTGCCCGTACGCCCCTTACAGACTTCACCCATGTCCGCGACAACAACCTGCTGATCGTAGCTATAGAAGCCGCCGACCAGCCGCTTGCGGTGCACGATATAGCGGCGCTGCCAGGCATGAACGGAATAGTCAGCCGCCACAGGCTTCAGCGATGTATCCAGCGAGGCCAGCTTCACACGCACCGGTCCACTTACCTGCGCCCACGCATCGGCACTCACGCCTGCCACCACCGACGCGGGAAACCACAGCGTCGTCCCACCCGCAGCATGAATCTCGCCGGATGGATCACTGAACTCCATTTCCGAATAGACCTGCGCGGGGACTGGCCGCTGCGGAATCTTGCGGATTATCACGCGACGGCTGCCGCTTTTATCTAGTGCCAGATCGCGCTGATCATCGAACACTTTGGTGTCTTCGAATGACGGGTTCCATTCGCCCTTTTGAATCTGCGGGCTGGTGAGTGGCTGGCTACCGAAGGCAAATGCTTCGAAACCCGCCGCCTGAATGAAATAGGGCCTGATTTCACTGCGCACCCGTACTTTTTCACCGGAGGCCGCGCCACCTGCGATATAGCTCAGGCGCAAATCCACATTGGCGTCCGGCCCTGCGATAACCGGTGCAGCTGCAGTGAGTTCACCTTTCAGGACAGGCAGGCGGAACTCTCCAACCCGGAAGCTCCCCCCCGCCAGAAACTGGCCCTGCCAGGCAAAATTCATGTCTTCGCCTGTATACATCCGGTGCGAACGGTTATTCGAAGATAAGAAAGCCACCCAGTAGCGACCCAGTTTGGCACCTGGCGGGATAGTCCATTCCGTATCGGCACTGCCATTTTTCCAGGTGAGCGGAAATTCGAATGACTGATCATCGCCTTCAAACTGAATGGCTACCCGATTGGGCAGCGATGCAGCACTGGCATCCTCCAGTCCGCGAATGGAATGACGGCGTGCGTAGTGGCGCATGTGTACTGTTTCGCCTACGCGGAACAGCGGCCGGTCAAACACGGTGTGGGTGATGACATCGGGAAGCATGCCGCGCCAGGGCAATTCAAAACGCCAGGTCTCGATCCCTTGCTGCCATGAAGACATCACAAAGCTGATGTCTTCCACGCCATCCACTTTGCTGCGCGCCGATACAAAATAGCCATCATAGCGATGCTCGCATTTGGGCTGTTTTGGCAGGCTGCGCGGAATGAGCAGTGTCCCATCCTTGCCTGTGACGCCGGATTCCAGCAATGTCCCGGCGCAATTGCGAATGGCAATCTGCGCACCTGCCACGGGTGCAGCTGAATCAAGCGTGGTTACCCACACCAGCTGATTTTCAGCTGACAGTTTAAGATGCACGGACAGATTGGTATTCAGCGCACGCGTCTGCACAAACATCGGCGCCTGACTCGCGATCAGATGCTGACCGAGCAGACGGGACTCGGCCTCTACCACGTAATAGCCGGGATCGTTCAGCGGGATGCCGACCACCTCCATCGGCCGATCGCCATTAGGCTTGGGCAAAAGCAAAGTACGTGCACGCGATTCCTTGACGAGCAGACTGCCTTCGCGTTCATCCCGCACCTTATCGTCGATCGCGGGAGTGAGGAATTGTGGCTGGCGGTACATCCACTCCATGATCTCTTCGTCGCGGGTCAGACGCAATATGCGCACCTTGGCGCTGGTACCGGGCCGACTACCGTCGGCAGTGGGCAGGCTGCTTTCCCCCAAGGGATCGAGATTACGTAAAGTGGCAGGCAGCATCCCGCCGCCCTTGCGCTCAATGATCCCGAAATCGGCTGCAAATTTGAGCAGCGGTGGATAGTCATCGGTTTTGAGAGTGACCCTGGCCAGTCGCTCGATATTGTTCAGCGGCCGCCCCTCCTCGTCACGAATCTGCGCTGGAAGCTTTAGGCTCAGCGTTGCCTTTGGCGGAAACGGGCCGGCAAACTGCAAGGACGTGTGATCCGAATACTCATATTCCGAATCATTTGGTTTTGCCTCCCACTTGCGGCCATCCGGGCCGATCAGCATGATGCGTTTCACATCATCTGCATTGACGCTGGCGGTGAAATTCAGGGTGATCGGCGCGACGGGCGTGCAATCTGCGCGGGCATTTTCTCGCTCGCAATGTACCGTCACTCCAAACGGCATCTTGACGAAATATTCTGCTCTGACTGGCTGGCTGGTAACGAGACCAGCTGTCGACTTCACCCCGGGGTCAATCACCACGCTCATGCGTGTCCCCTCAGGCAGCGCCCGTTTGCAGCGCAACGTGGCAATCTGCTTGGCCTCTGCAGTCTTGTCCAGTGCACTCAGAATTTCCGTGCGATCCTTGCCGGAAATAGCTTCCATGGGAACACGCTCGCCCACGCCCTCCAGTGCACACCAGGCATGGCTGGCCACACTCGGCAAATCGAGAGGCGTTGTACTGCTGATCAGAAAAGCAGCGGCGCTATCGAGCTCTTCCCATTCGTTACCGGCGGGGGAGATGCGCAGCTCGATGCCCGTATTGAAACTCACTGCCGTGAGCTTGGGCGTTTTGCCATCCAGCGCCCGGAATGCCGCTGACGGCGTAAATGTACACTTCACACCGGATTGTAGATTGGGGGCGAAATCGACAACCCAGGTCAGCTGATCCGCCCAATGCCCATGCCCCTGGCTGGCGCCGGAGCAAGTCCAGGTATAGGGAGCGGGGGCATCCGGCACCCCGAGTGGCACAACTGCTTCATCAAATCGCGCGCTGGCCTGAGCGACATGGCCGACATCACCAGCGGGAGAAAAACGCTCCAGTTGCGCCGCATGTGGCGCAGATGCGATGGCGAGCAAACACAAGTACGACATGCTCTGTCGCTGCAATGTGCCTACTTGCGCAGACAGCCAGAAAAAATTGCGCAGCCTGACGAAGCAATTCATGGCGATTCCTCTTCCCAATCTATCTTTATCTATCCGATCTATCGCGTCAGATCATAGACCATATCCCTTCCTGCCAGATGCGTGTTCCCTCAAAAAATCATCCCTGCGCGGACGCCGCCTCTGATTTATATCATTCACAAAGTCCCCCGGTAGGCGTCATAATTCGCGGCATCCTAGCTAACCGGCCCGAACTCGCCCGGGCCACACCTACACATGAACACACATACACCAGAACAAGACCCCCGTGCCCGCAAGGGTGAAGCCGTCGCAAAGGTCATTGTCGGCCTCGTTGTCACCGCCGGTGTTGCACTGTCTGGCTGGGCGGAGTTTCTGGAATGGCGACATGATCGCTGGCAAGCTGCATTCATGACGCACTATGGCGCGGTCATGAAAGAGAAGCGGATCGACATGGTGCTGCGCTGGCCTAACGCGATGGATGTGTATGAACGCTTTCCTGAAGACCACCTTTTTCCCGGCACACCGGCCACGCGCGGGCAGTCGACTCAGCGTGTAGCCCGGGTATCCGAACCGGGCAGCGAAGAGGCGATGATCCGGAGCGCATGGCAGTCAGCCGAAAAAGACGCCTGGGCGCAATCGCTCGATGCAGTGCCCTTATCCTGGCCGCTGACTATGGATAAACGCGAGCCCTATATCAAATCCGCCGAACACCGGGCAAATTAATCCTGCCGTGTTGGCAAGTCCCCACACTCAGGGGGCTTGCCTTTCCCGCCTTGACTGTGCAATCGCACCGCACAATGCTACATTGCCGCATGATCTTTTCCGCTGATCATGCCAGACGCTCCAGCTGCCATTACTTCACGCAGCCCATGGCCAGGCCAGCCACTACCCTTGGCAACCCGCCTTGCTGCACCGCATGATCCAGCATTCCCTCAATTGTCATGCCCATACGCATCAGGAGATTGCCATGGCTGGACTGCTCCCTCATGTAGACCCGGATGGTCTGCTGGAATATTCGGTGGTATATACCGACCGCGCGCTGAATCATATGTCCGCCTCTTTCCAAGGCGTCATGAAGGATATTTCCGCGCTACTGAAACAGGTATATGGCGCACAGGCTGCGATTGTGGTGCCGGGCAGCGGCACCTATGGCATGGAGGCGGTTGCGCGTCAGTTCGCCACTGGCAAAAAATGCCTGGTGATCCGCAATGGCTGGTTTAGCTTCCGCTGGACACAGATCTTCGAAATGGGAAACATTCCCTCCGAAGCTCATGTATTGAAGGCTCGTCGCAGCGAGGCTAGTGCTCAGGCGCCCTTTGCGCCCGTACCTTTGGCCGAAGCGCAAGCCGCCATTCGCGACATGCGGCCCGATCTGGTCTTTGCGCCACACGTAGAAACCGCGTCGGGCATGATGCTGCCGGACGATTACATCAAGGGTCTGGCCGATGCAGTACATGAGCACGGTGGCATGCTGATGCTTGACTGCATTGCCTCTGGCGCGATGTGGGTCAATATGCAGCAAACGGGCGTCGACGTTCTGATCAGTGCGCCGCAAAAAGGCTGGAGTGCCTCGCCCTGTGCCGGGTTGGTGATGCTGAACGATCGTGCCTTGGCCGCCATCGAACACACCCAGAGCACCAGCTTCGCCTGCGACCTGAAAAAATGGCTGCAAATCATGCAGACGTATGAGAACGGCGGATTCGCCTATCACGCCACCATGCCGACCGATGCGCTGAAGCAGCTTCGCGATGCCATTCAGGAAGCCCAGAAGGTAGGCTTTGATACGCTTAAAGCGCAGCAAGCCGAACTGGGTGCCCGGGTGCGCGCCCTGCTCGTCGCCAAAGGATTCCCGAGTGTAGCCGCAGCGGGATTTCAGGCGCCCGGCGTGGTCGTCAGCTACACCCGTGATGCGGGCATGCAGTCTGGCAAAAAATTCACCGAACTGGGTTTGCAAATTGCAGCTGGTGTCCCCCTGCAATGCGATGAAGGCAGCGATTTCCAGACTTTCCGGCTTGGATTGTTCGGGCTCGATAAGCTGGCAGACATCGATCGCACGATCAATACGTTTGAAAAAACGCTCAATTCAATCGCCTGATTACATGCTGCTGTACAGCTTTCTACTTGCGTGGCTCGGGTGGTTTGCGCTCATTGCGCTGAATCTCCATCCGAGCACACTCGCGTTTCTCCCGCTTTGGCTCATGGCTGGCGCCTTATTGGCTTTAACGCCGCTCGGTCGACATGTAGTCATCTCACGATGGACGAAACGGCTGATGTATTCGGGCATGTGCTGCGTATTTATCGCAGCAAGTGTGTTCTATCTGGCGACAAAGCAGGGCGGCAACAGTATTGGCGCGGGGATGCTGGCCTTTATCTTCATGATGCCGGGCATTGCAATCATGATTGCTGGCCTTTGTCTGCCGTTTGCGAATATGCTGAAGGCTCGGCTGATGCGTGCCAATCAACGGGAGAATCTTTGTGCGTCCACTGATGAATCTTGACGAGGCTGTATTTGATTTTGAGGATGATAACGGGCTATTCGCAGGAAAAAGTGCCACGATCAGCGACCTGATTGGTGCGCGCAAGCTTGGCTACAACCTGACCGAAGTCCCACCGGGGAAAAGTCAGTGCCCCTTTCACAGTCATCACGCCGAAGAGGAAATGTTCCTGATTCTTGAAGGCACTGGTGAATTGCGGTTTGGTCATGAGCGTTATCCGCTGCGCAAACACGACGTCATCGCCTGCCCCACCGGCGGCGCCGAGGTCGCACACCAGATCATCAATACCGGCAATACGCCATTGCGTTACCTATCCTTATCGACCGTCGCCGAGGTCGAAGCATGCGAATATCCGGACTCTAATAAGGTCGCTACCATTGCGGGCCCGCGCGGCAATCGCTCTTTGCGTAAGGTCTTTCACGCGGATGCCGCCGTTCCCTATTTTTCGCGTGAATCGGATGCTAGGGATATGAATGCAGAGTAAGGCGCCTTCAGTGCTTATCAGTGCCTGCCTCCTGGGTGATGCAGTTCGCTATGACGGACGCAGCAAAGGGGTCGATCATCCAGCCATCACCATGTGGATCAATACACACTGCCTCGTCAAAATTTGCCCCGAGGTGAGCGGTGGCTTACCCGTTCCCAGATTACCGGCAGAAATCATCAGCGGTGGTGATCCTGAATCCGTTCGATCAGGGCGCATCGTCCTGCACAGCGCGGCAGGTCAACATGTCAGCGAACCGTTCCTTCGAGGCGCGCAAGCCGCTTTGAAGTTAGCGAAAGCCCATGGGGTTTGTCTTGCGGTACTGAAAGAGGGCAGTCCATCCTGCGGGAGCGGCTATGTCTATAACGGACAGTTTGATGGCGGCCAAGTGAGCGGTCAGGGCATTAGCACCACGGTGCTTCGAGATGCTGGTATACCCGTTTTTAGCGAGCATGCACTGGATGAAGCATTGGTCCACTGGCAGCGCATCGCATCTCACACGTTGTAATCACAACCGGTATCATCCGCGATTCACTTGCATTTTTGTGCCTCACCCTCATGTAGTAGCAATCAGTTTGAAGACATTGAACGAAAATGAACGGAGAAATCATACATTCACCTGATGGACAATTCGGCTTCCGGATTTTTGACGGGCAGGATTGCGTGCAGGTCATCGGGTATCAGGACGAAGCTGCGGCACGGCAGATGATGGTGGAGCAACTGACGCTTCGAATGCTCATGGAGGAGGATATGTGCCGTGCCTAGCGTAATTGCGGTCGATTGCAATGGATGCTCCGGTCACAAGGATGGCGCCGCAACGCTAGTCTAGCCAGCGTATGCCATCAAGGTCACCCTGACTTTCGCACTGAAATTGCTCACATTCGGCATGCAGCCAGTCGATCAGTGTTTGAACCGAAAGGTTGTTGGGCCGCATTTCACGGCGTACTAGGTAATGGTGAAATTGGCCGCGCATGCCTACATCAAACACACGCTGTAGTTTGCCGCTGCGGATGCTGGCGTGAACCATGCTGTGCCTGCCCAGTGCCACCCCCATGCCCTGTTCGGCAGCCAACACGGCCAGTGCACTATCATCAAACATGGTCAGCGCCAAGGTCGGGCTGGCGGATAGCCTCATTGCAGAAAATAAGGCGCTCCAACTGACGCCGAAGTCATATGCTACCTCCACCCCGATCAAAGGCATCTTGCACAAGTCCTCGATTTTCCGCTCGGGAAAACGCGCCAGAAAAGAGGGGGAAGCCACCGGGTAATAGCACTCATGCATCAAGGGTTCTGCATGCAGATTCGGCCATGTACCCTTTCCATAGCGCACACTCACGTCCACGCCCTGTTCACCGAAACCGGCCAATGCAGTCGTAGCTTCAATCCGCAAATGACAGTTCGGATGAATCTGCTGGAATGCGGGCAAACGCGGTACCAGAAAGTGAGAGGCAAAAGTTGGAAGGACCGATAACCGGACAACGCCGGGTTGATCACGATAATGCTGGTCGATCCGGTCCAGCGCATCCGTAAGTGTATTTAAGGCACGGGTTGTGGCTGAATACAATTCTCTTCCAGCTGCTGTCAGACGCATCGCCTCCTGACGGTCAAACAGGCTCACTCCAAGTTGATCTTCCAGGGTGCGCACGCGATGGCTCACTGCGCCATGGGTTAGATGCAGCGCCTCGGCTGCCTGACGAAAATTTTGCAACCGCGCTGCCGCTTCGAACACCCTCAAATCATTCAAGCCCGGCATACGGCGCATCAGCTTTCCTTCAAGCATTCGTTTTCAGTGTGTTTACAAGTCTGTCTAGGTCAACGATCTTCACCCCGGCACGCTGCCAGTATAGCTGGCAGCCTCAGCTGGACGCAGCGCCATTTCTTCACCAGAGTGGTGAATTACCTCTGCAGCGCGATATCTCACCACCATGGTGAAGAACCTTGAATTGCTACTTCCTGCAGGGACCAATACAGTCGCCTCCTCAGTAAAAACTGACCTGACCCATTACTGGTCGGGATGCCCCAGGAGACAGAACATGCTTAATCGATTTTCACCCTCATTCAGCGCACTTGCATTGAGTGCGGCATTCTTTATGTCAGCGGCGTCGTCAGCTCAGACCGATATAGTGCCATCAGTCAGCCAGTCCAGCGGTGTCGCACAGGCTCGCCCGAATGATGTCCGCAGCATCGATGGCCTGATGCGTGCCTACTACGAAGTGGTTTCCGGTCCAGCGGGACAAGCGCGCGATGTAGCGCGCGATCGTTCCTTGCATCACCCCGACGCTCAGCTGATGGTGCCCGATCGCGATGCAGATGGGCGTGCCGTAATACGGCGCATGTCTGTTCCGGAATTTCACGTCTGGAGTGCCCCCGTCTATGCACCCGGTTTTTATGAATTTGAAACACGACGGGAAGTACGCCGCTACGGCAGCATGTATCACGTTTTCAGCTATTACGACACACGTCGCACACCGGATGGCCCCAGCATCGGACGAGGCATCAATAGCATTCAACTTTACTTTGACGGTAGCCGCTTCTGGATTTTGAGCGAAACCTGGGAATCGGAAAGCGCATCCCTGCCCTTACCGCAGCAGGTGCCCTTGGTCGACTAAGGAGTTGAGCGATACTTATCCCAACCCCATTCAAGCGTGCACGATCGCCGCTTTGATGAAAGAAGGACGCCTATTGCGTCCTTCTTTCATCACGCATACACACTCACCCACCCGACTCTTCCCGATACTTCTCCAGAATCGACATCTGCGGTGACTGTACATCCTCGGGTGTCCACAAGCCATCATGGATGCCCTTGGCCACCAGCATGGTGACCGCCGCTTCAATGGCTTCTTTCACACACAGCTGTGCCGGCTCGTTGCGGGTGTAGCCGGTTTCCATCTGTAGCAACCTGTTATACGCCACATAACGGAACACGCCGGCATTGAACTGGCTCGACCAGATCTTTTTGGATGAAATTACATTCGCCAGCACTACGCCATCGCGCACGTTCACCGCTCGAAGCGTCACTGTCACCTGATCGGCACGATAGATATCCGATAGCTTGTACCCCATGAAATCGATGCCATGACCGCCGGTACTCACATCGCTTTCATAGCTGGTGACTGCACCTTCAATCACGATCGGCGCAGGCGTGAGTTGCGGCAGCGGACTCGTCTTTTCCTTTTCAGGATCGACTGCACGCCAGATTTTCCGTTCGGTGAGCAGATTTTGCAGGTTCTCCCGCTCTACCGGCATAAACCAGCCCGAGTCTGACAGCGCTTTCACCAACCAGGCTGTTGCACCTTGTGTCACCGCAGTCGAGTACACACTTTCCGGTGCAGGCTTGAACTGGCCTGTCTGATCGCGGAAGGCATACACCGAGACAAAGACCTTCCCCTTGGCTTTGGGCAGGGCGCGCAAGTCGCGTTCGGACTCGGTCATTTTCAAAGGGACGGCTTTATCGTTTGGCAGCTCGATCCGGTTTGAAGCGCAACCTGCCAGCAGGGTGGCAATAAACGTGAGGCTCAGCCACTTCTTGAGGGTCACGCCATAGGGGTGATGCATATTTTTTCCTGTCACTGCATGTACGGTCGGGCGAATCATGGATTGGAACTGATCTGGAAGGTGGTGCTCTGACCCGTGGTTTTGTCTGTGGTGGTCACTTGCAGCACGCCGCTGGCAAGCGCCACGATCTGGATAATGAAACTCTCGGTTTCAAAGACGCCGGGAATCAGATTGCCTTTGTTATCCACCAGCTTGGACGTCACCGATGAGGCCAGGCGGCCCAGAATCGCCTGTTGCAGAATCTGGTTGAACTGATCAAGCTGGGTATCCTGCTGCCCCGTTGAAACAGGCGCTTTATGCCGGTTATTGGCTTGCGCTTCCGACATCAGCATGGTGCCGTTCATGGGATTGCCGCCGAAATTCGGGTTCACCGGCGTATACACCAGCGGACTGGCGACCGCGGCAATCGAGACTGCCATCAGCGAACCACACTTTATCCATCGAAATACATTCATGTCCTTCTCCTGTCTGCACGCAGGCGCCATCACCAGCCGCGCGCATCTCCCTGATCATCGAGTGGCAATGGCTTTGCCACTTCATCTATGTAGCCCTGCCCCAGCAGTACCGAAATGCGGGTGATCGCAGCCTCTACCGCAGCCTGTGCCGGTGCTGGCCGGCCTGGCTGAAGCGGCACAATCACCACTGCCTTGCCATCCATTTCAATGATGGCGCGGGTACCGCCGCGCATCTGTGGCTGCTCGAAGATGCTGACATTGACGTTACCGGTCAGCACGGCCAACTCATTCCAGCGGACAGAGAATTCTTTGTAAAAAGCCGAGCCTGCCGCGCTGAAGGTACGATCAATCAGCATCCCGCCCACTTCGGCAGGGGGCAATTCATCTGCACTGTATGCAGGCAAATATGCACAGCCCGTTATACACAGCAGCCATGCCATGCAGCGGACATACAGGCGACGTTTGCTCATCGCACAATCCGGAACTGGCCACCATTACCGGTCTGAGTCACTACAATCTTCTGATTGTCGGCATTCTGCGTAATGCTGGCAGTATTGCGATTGCCGATCTGTGTCAGCGAAGCGCTCTGCCCCACGCCATTCTGGCGAATATCGGCTTGATTGAAGTCGCCCTTTTGCTGGATTGTTGCGACGGTATCGGGATGCGGATTCAGCAAGGAAGCGGCATCCTGGTGCACACTTTGGGCATGCCCCTGAACGGCGTGCGAAGGATGTGACAACTGCGGTCGTACGGCAACCGCACCTGAAGCAGACGCCCAGGTTTCACCTGCGCCGAGATCGGCGGCGTGCAGCAGGGTAGCACCTAAATAAAATGCAAATAGACCATACAAACGCAGCTTATCCATAGATCGCAGAGACTTAATAAATTAGAACATGCTTAATCAATGAAACAATTACACAGCTCAGCGTTACTGTGGTATTGCTTGATCGATCGTACCCATTATTCCATCAATCCAGACAAACACATATTCAGCACTTGATCTTCGTTGCACATGCAAGACAAGCCAGACGCCTTCCGATGGCTAGCATCTGGCTTCTTCCATTAAACCAGATTACTGGTTAATGTTCAGGTAGTTACCGTAACCACCCTGATTCACAGTCAGTTGCTTGCCAGAACCGTAGTAGCTGTTGTTCTGGGTCACATACAGCTGGTTGCTGTAGCCATTCTGTGTCAGGTTCAGGTTATTGCCATTGCCATACTGACTGGCACTCAGGGTATTTCCCTGCTCGCTTTGAGTAATATAGGCATAGTTATTTGTGCCAAATTGACCCAGAGACACATTGTTCAGCGAATCATACTGATTCACATACGCATTGTTACCGGAGCCGCTTTGCGAGACGGAAACAGAATTGGCGTAGCCATACTGATTCACATTTGCATTGTTGTACGATCCGTCCTGACTAATCGATGCATTCAGGAACGAACCGGATTGATTGATGGAAGCAGATTGTGCGTAGCCGTAATTCTGAGTAATGGAAGCATAGCTATCGTTACCTTGCTGAGTCACGCTGCCCGCACTGTTTGCCGAGTAATACTGACTGACGCTGGTGGCCAGGTTATAACCGGACTGATACAGCGAAGCACTGGAATTAGCCGATTCTGTCTGGCTGGCATTCGCCTGATTGTTGGTGCCATCCTGACTCACATTAACAGAGCTTGCACTCCAGTTATACTGCGACACCTGCTGAACATTTGTCCGATTACCCGAACCATTTTGCTGGATGTATGTGCTGTCGTTGCTACCATAGCCGTAATAGTTGGTCGGTTGCGACACCGAAAGCTGATTGCTGGAGCCATTTTGGTAAACAGTCAGCGAGGGATCAGCAAAAGCCACTACGGATGATACACATGAAATAGCAACTGCAAGGAACTTCAGTTTCATCATTTCTCCTTCGATAAATAATCAGGCAAAACGCCCTCTGTACAGCCATGCTAAATCGATGAAATGTTTAAATAGATAAACAACCATATAAACATGCATGCCGAAATTGATTTACAAGACTAAAGCATGTCCCTCGCCGTCATCAACGACGACCTATCCATCGTTATATTCTTATTTTCAGAATCATTCGTACCTGGCGATATTATTTAATTTCAAATATGCATAAGACGCAGTCAATGCGAAATGACCGTGCGCACGCCCAAGCGGGGCGTCAGCATTGGAATTGACGGGTAAAAAAAGGTAAAGGGCTTACGAAGATTTCTCGAGGAAAACCGATAGAATGGCTAATTTTTACAAAATTGAACAAAATGAAATGTAGTCATCATTATCTATATATCGAATGCTGATATGTGCATAAAAGTTGCACGAAACATACATTTCCAGCGGTAACGGTAAACTGCAACACAGATTTTTTCATCAATTGCGCTGAATCACAGTTATCCGATTTCCCTGACCAGACTGCTGCAGAATGATCAATCCGCCTTTACCTGATTGCGAAAGCTGCATCACGTTGTCTATCCCGAGCTCTGCGGCATGCACGGTCAGGCCGGATCCATCCTGAACCAGTCTGGCCATCAGATTTGTGCCCGATTGATTCAGGAGCAATTCATTTGCAATACCTGACTGCACAATATCCACTCGCAGCTGCACGCCCGATTGCATGACAATCCCGTCCTGCATTTGGCCGTGTTGCACAACGAGCGCCGCCACATCTGCCGAGTCACGTTGTGTCACACTGGCTTTCAGGCCAGACCCGTCCTGCTGCACTGAAATAGACGACTGCTGGAGGTGACTTTGCAGCATCGCGGCTTGATTCCCCAGTCCTGACTGATTCAGCGCGATGCGTGCAGACAGGCTTTGCACCTGAGTGAAGGTCACTTCATTTGACTGCCCCAACTGAGTACTCAGGATGGAGCTCTCACGGGCTTCATGCTGATCCACCACTGCCACCTGCCCTGTTCCGGTTTGCTGCAGACTCAGGGCAGCACCAGACTCCGCTGCACGAGCAAGCAGAATCGACATGAGTAAACACGAAACAAAGACACCCTTCATGCCGCGCATGGCCGATTTCCCCTTTACCCTGACTTTCTGATTAGGCGGATTCGCCATGAAGGGCAATTCATCCGGACAAAGGGTCACCCTTTTGCCTGTTGTGTTTGCGCATGCAATCGCAACCCATTGTCATAATCGACTGTAATCGTAAATTGCATTGAAAGAATGTATGAGATCATCCGGCCTCGTTTGGTATGCCATCGGGTGGGAAAGTACATGCGCGAAGGATCATTCCTGTTTGGTGACTGGCAGGTTGAACCGGGGTCATCCACGCTGACTCGCGGCGATATTCACGCTCAAATCGAACCGCGCGCCATGGATGTACTGGTGGCGCTCTGCCAGGAAGCCGGCGAAGTGGTGAGTGCCGAGACGCTGTTGCGACGTTGCTGGGGCAATGCCGTGGTTGGCGAGAACCAGCTGCACAAGGCGATTACCCAGTTACGTACAGTACTGGGCGATCGTGCATCCGCACCGCAATACATCGAAACCATTCGCAAACGCGGATATCGCACCGTTGCCGCCGTTCGCTTTCCTTCGGGTCAAATGACTCAGGTTGCAGCAAGCAGCTGGCAAGCGGGCTCTCCCTTTTGCGGCCTTGCTGCATTTGACGCGGCGCATGCGGATGTTTTTTTTGGTCGCGACCAGGCCATTCAGTCAGTATGCGCATCACTTGAGGCGACTTCGGCTGCAGGCTATGCGCAGGTCGTGCTGCTAGGTGCCAGCGGAAGTGGCAAGTCCTCACTCATTCAAGCGGGTGTTTTGCCTGCCCTGACAAGACCGCAGGCATTCTGTCGTGTTCTGCAGTCCGTCTCGCTCGCACTGGGCGACCTTGGCGGATTGCCATTGCCGGTGGCACTGGGTAGTACCTTGCTCGATCTGGAAATCGACGGAAAACCCGTATTCGATGGCTATACCGCAGATCTCCTGAGCCGGGACCTCGCCGATGCACCTGCAACAGTCTTGCCGCATATCAGGCGGGCGCTGTCGGGGGACGCACGCAACCGGTTCGCGCTATTCATCGACCAGCTGGAGGCATTGTTCGCACACGACGCTATACCGGCCGAGGATGAGGCACGCTTTCTTGCCTGCATCGACGCGCTTGCCGCCTCCGGCCACGTTCTGGTGATCCATGCCTGCCGCAATGATTTCTATCCCGAACTGACTGCACGGGCGCAGCTTATGCGAGGCAAGTCGCAGGGTGGACATGTCGACTTGCTGCCGCCGACCCATGCCGATGTCGCACTCATGATTCGCCAGCCTGCGCGGGCTGCCGGATTACATTTCGGCATGGATGATGCCAGTCACGCACGGCTGGATGACCTGCTGTGCAATGATGCGGCCAGCGGGGGCGATACCCTGCCGCTGCTGCAATATGTGCTGCACGAGCTCTATCTCCGGCGCAGCCCTGACCATGCACTGACCGTTGCAGCCTATCTCGAGCTGGGCGGGATGGAAGGCGCGCTCGGGCATCGGGCAGAAGCGGTTTTGCAGGCACTCCCCGAAGTAGCCCAGTCCGCCCTGCCCCGCGTGTTATCGCTGCTGGTTGCGCTCAAACATCCCGATGCTCCCGCCAGCAGCCACCGGGTACGCTGGGATACCCTGATCAGCGAGGCCGAACGCCAACTGGTACAAGCCCTTGTGGAAGCCCGATTACTGGTCAGCACAGGGGATAGGGAAACCGCCGTGTTCGGTGTGGTGCATGAAGCCCTGCTACGAAAGTGGCCACGCGTGGTTGACTGGATTACCCAGCACCGCCAGGCACTCGCGCTGCGTACGCGCCTGCATGAACATGCCCGGCACTGGGAGGCCGCAGGTCGGCCGAGCGATCAGCTGATCCAGCGCAGTCAGGCGCTGAGGGAGGCACAAACACTGCTAGCCGAGGATCATCTGCCGATTGGCGACGCGACCCGCGCACTTATTCAGGCATCACTCAAGCGTAAGCAACGCCTGCAGCGCGTGCGAACAACCTTTATGAGCGGATTCTTCATGCTCGGCAGCGTCGCCATCATTCTGGGCTGGCAAGCACATCGCGCCGAAGGTCAGGCGCTTGAACGCCGTCGTGAAGCAGAGGAACTGATGGGATACATGCTGGGCGATCTGGTCGATCAGTTGCGCCCACTAGGCAGACTGGATCTGCTCAAAGGGGTAGGAGACAAGGCACTCAACCAGCTCTCCTTGCAAAGCCCTGAGTCCCTGAATTCAGCCTCGCGCAATCACCGCGCACGCGCCCTGCTCACCATTGCCGAAGTTGCGCGCTCTCAAGGCCAGACAGAGGCGGCAGCGCGCGCATTGGCGCAGGCACAGTCGCTGCTGAACTACAGCCTGCAACAGGATGGCGAACAGGCTGCGTTACTGAAGGATCTGGGCGCCATTGCCTTCTGGCAGGGTCAGGCGGAGGCCGATAAAGGCCGGGACGCCAATGCCCACCAGCACTATCAGCGCTATTTGCAGTTTGCACAACGCATGCAGCGTCTCGATCCCGAGAGTCCCGATGCTTGGATTGAAACATCCTATGCGCATGGCGCGCTGGCTACCACCGCGCTCAATCTGCGCAAGTTTGATGAAGCATCCAGCCGCATTCAGGAAGCCATTCGTTTAAAGCTCATGGCAATCGCCCGTCGTCCGAATGATCGCGTACTACGTGCGGATTATGCGAATGATTTGTCGTGGCGGGGGTCATTGTCGGAGCAGACAGGGCATCTCCAGAATGCGCTCGATGACTTCGAACAGGAGGCAAGGCAGCTCTCCGAATTGCTACAGTCGCAATCAAGCGACACCGATTATGTTTGGCGCCTTGCCTCATCACAGATTCGTCAGGCCAAATTGCTATATGCGATGGGTAATTTGGCATCTGCACAGCAGATCACACTCGCTGCCAATCGCCATGCGCATGATCTACTCGCTCAAGATCCAGCCAATACATTGTGGTTCTCACTAGCGCAATTTAGTCAATCGCTCAGTGCCATCTTGCAGGCCAGCGAAAATCCCGCAGCTGCACGGACACAACTTGAATCGGTTATCAGGTCAATTGAGCGAAATCCTGCCGCGCAATCGGATATCGACTTATTCTGGCTGCGAATAGATAACTATCTCGAAATGGCGCACATTTCATACCTACACCTTGGCACCATCGACAATCGCTCGCTGATAGCAGCCCGGCAGTTGCTGGCAAGCAAAGTATCAGCAGCGCATCCACGTCAGCAAGCGCTGGCTCAAGCACGATTGTTACTGGCTGACACTGTACGAAGTGATGCACGCACACGAGAATCCGCATGTTCGAAAGCGATTCAATTAATGGAGCCATTCCATCGACAGTATATCGGTCATGTGATGACTGCAATATGGGTCGAAGCACATGCATGTGCTGGCCGTCTTCAAGCTGTTCGTACCGACATTCAACGGCTGGATGCAATGGGCTATCGTCAGACTGATTTTCAAGCACTACTTTCACACCAACATGGGAAACAGTTATGAGCAACAATTTCGTTGTCATTGTCACAATTACCGCATCCGACTCCACCTCGCCCGTCTACAGCTGGAGCTACTCAGGCAATGGCATTGGTGCTGATGGACTGGTCAAGCTAAGTGGCGCTGGCGAAGTCACCTATCAGCTCGATGCAGCATCACAAGCTGCAGGCTTTACATTGGTCTATGCCAATATGGTGGCCGGCCCACACGGCAACATTACATCTGAAGTTTCCAATGTGTCGATTGACGTTGCAAACGGCTCTGTCACGATCACTGATCTCTGCACGGACGATCGTACATTTGGGTTCACACTGGTCGCAAAATACGCACATTCAGCTACACCCAACGCGCCGATTGAAAGCGATCCCCCTGTCATCAACCGTCCGCGCCCACCGCAATAATTCCTTAAAGGTCGGATGACTTTCTTCCAGCCCGTACGCCCCCCGCCACACAGCCTTGTGGCGGGACGTTTCCTCACGGTGGCATCCGCAAAAACGGCCTCCGAAGAGGCCGAATCGCCTAAACCGGTAGTGGCTGCCGCTCAGTGCTGCAGAATGGAACCGATATTACCCGCACCACTCTGGCTGACCAGTGCTTGCTGGCCAACGCCACTCTGGGTCACGGTCAGCTGGTTGCCTGAACCTGCCTGAGTGGCCCACGTCCAGTTGTTGCTGCCCGATTGCACGATAGTTGCAACCTGACTGCTACCGGTCTGACCCAGATCGGCCACGTGACCATCTCCGGTCTGATTCACGTTGGCCCTGTGGTTATCGCCATCCTGTGTCACTACTGCAGACAGCAGTGAACCAGACTGATTGATCACACCATTGCTACCCGCACCGCCAGTCTGAATGATGCTGGCAGATGAGAAATCGGCAGCTTGCTGAATCCGGGCCGATGCACCAGAGACACCCGTCTGGCTACTTGCTGCCAGCGAGCCATTCCCGCCTTGCTGAATGCTGGCCACCGTATCGCTGGTTTGCCCCTGCCAGATGCTGGCATTGGCATTGTTGGCCGTGCCATCCTGGCGAATCGTGGCACCGGCCTGAGCGCTACCGGCAAAGCTCACGCCAATCTGGGTGACACCTGCCTGGCTGGAAGTGCCCTGCTGATCGATCACTGCAAACGAGCCGTTCACATTGCTTTGGTAAAGATTGGCGACATTACCCACGCCAGTTTGATTGATGCTATCAAAATTGGTGCTGACCGTTGATAGGTTGTGCACATCGGTCAGGGTTGCAAACGCCTGATTTGCCGTGCCATTTTGCGTAATTTCTAGATTGCTGTTTTCAATCGTGGTGGTGGCCACCTTGGCTTGATTCGCCTGATTGGTCTGACGAACAGTAATACCGGCGTTGCTATTGCGCTGGTTGATATCGGCAGCATTGGCATTGCCGTTCTGTTCCAGCAGCACATTAAATGCACCAGCGGCAGTCAGACCCGTCACATTATCCTGCTTAACCACCGAGGTATTGGTGCCACCGGTTTGAGCAACGCTTGCGCTTGCCTGATTCGAATTCTGCTGCCTCAGCTTGGCATCATTGCTGCTCCCGTTCTGCAGCAAAACCAGATTGCCCTGAACCACATTGGACTGCAGCGTCATGGCCGTGTTGGTGTTACCGGTTTGGGTCACGCTGGTTTGCGAGCCATTTCCCGTATCGCCATATACCTGTTCGATGGCAGCCTGATTGCCGTTACCGGACTGATTCAGGGTAGTCACTTGCTGACTGTCAGCGGCGGCAAAACCTGACAGCGCAATCACAACGGCAAATGGCAGTGCTTTCATGGACATATTCATGCTGGTCTCCTTGAGTCGGAACAGGTGCGCGGCGACTTAGACTGAATGTGCGCGCACCTCAGAACATCAATTGGCGGTGAAGCGGAAGTTGTAGATGCTGAAGGTGGCCTGCACACCCGGCAGACGGCAGATCATGTCGCTGGCCGAGCCATTGAGCGTGATGCGGAAGGCCTCACCTGCGCGCACATTGACCTGTGCATTGCCGTCTGACAGCGGCAGACTGGTCATGACATTGTTGATCATGTAGCCGGGCGGGCAGGAGTCAGTGACATTGCTGACGGTGTAACTGAACGTCACGCGACCCGAATAAGGCATGGAAGGAATTTCCATAACTGCACCGCTTTGGTACCAGGGCTGGTAATTACGCAGTACCGCGCGCTCGGGCATGGCCGAGAAATCAACCAGATTGATTGGCGAATTGGAACCTGTCAGCCATTTGTCAGCGGCAAAGGGGCCTGTAAAGCCAACCACGGTGTTGGTACATGGCTGCGTCGTAAATGACAGATCCTTACCCTGTACCGTCGCGAGTGGCGGTTTGGCATCGCCCTGAAATGCATAGTGATACACCGAGCCGCAGTTCAGGCCGGAAATGGTCGCCGATTGCGGGCCCTGAACACCCTGCTGGCTGGTCAGTGCGGTATTGCCATAGCTGGTAGTCGGGCCATACACAAACCGTGTACCGCTTACGCCATAGATGGAACGGGCAAAGCCGTTAAGTTGCGCGCTGCTGCTGGTAATGTTGGTGGCTGCAACCGATTGATACGAGGTGCCGGTGCCGACTGCCGGTTTACACGCGGCAGTCGCAAAGCTCAGTACCTCGCCTTGCACTGTCGGGAAGGGTGGCTTGGGATCACCCAGAAACTTGAAATAATATGTGGTAGCACAGTTAAGACCGCTGACATCCAGTGTCACCGGACCTTGAACGCCCTGAGGATTGGCAACGCCAGACTTGTTCAGGTTATCCGGACTGGTGCCCCAGAAAAAGAATTCACCACTCACGCCCACTGATGATTGCGCATTGCCATTTAGCCGGGCCGTTGTATCGGTTACATTGCTGGCGGCCTGAGTCTCGTAGAGTGTGCCGGCAGCGGCAAAGCCGGGAGCCAGAACCAGACACGCCTTGAGTAAATGCCATTTATTGAACATGTGATATCTCCTGATGCATTCCTGTAAGCAATACTGAGATCCGGATGGCGGCACACAGCCGAGATCATTGCATCCATCCGCTTTCCCCTACCCTCGTGGTTTTGCAGCACCATTGATGCGGTAAGGCAAATGCAGTGTCGCTTACCCTGCACAGTCAGATTCTTCCGTTTTCCTTCCGAAAACTTCTCCCATCTTTTCAATGAATTAGCGCAAACACACCACGCGGAATCCAGACAAAAAAAGGGAGCAAATGCTCCCTGTCATGTATTAACCGCACACCTCAGCAGGCGATTGCCATCAGGTCAGTCGCCAGGCTTATCTCCGGGATACCAGGCTGTCACCAAAGGGCGGGTAAATGTCGAAAGCGAGGTCCGCTGCTTACCTTCCGGCGAGAAATTGTCATCGGCCAGCCAGGACTGGAACACGCGCTGCAATGCGGGCCATTCCGAATCCAGAATCGAGAACCATGCAGTATCGCGATTTCGACCGCGATCGACACGTGCTTGCCTGAAAGTACCCTCGTAGCTGAATCCCAGACGGGCAGCGGCACGGCGTGATGGTGCATTCAATGCATTGCATTTCCACTCATAACGACGATATCCGATAGAAAAGGCATGCTCCATCATCAGGTACATGGCGGCAGTTGCCAGCCTACTCTGCTGCAGCAAAGGACTATAGGTGAGCCAGCCGACTTCAATACAGCCTTCGGCAGGATCCATACGCAGGTAGGATGCAAACCCCAGCGCCTTACCGGACTGCATATCGATAATGGCGTAAAACTGCGTGGCTTCATATTGATCCGAATGGGTAATCCAGTGCTGAAAATCCGCTAATTGCGGAAATGGCCCGATCGACAGATATGTCCACATGCGATGCTCGCGATCAAGCAGAAATGCCTCATGCAGGTCGGGGGCATGCGCTAGGCTCAGGGGCTCGATCCGGCAGCCAAATCCTTCCAATGCAGGGAAACTGGGCAATGTCGGCGATTGCCAGTGATGAACCCGAAGCCCGATGGGCTGGCCCAATTCGTTCAATTCAAATGCTGACATGGTCGATCCGTATAAAGTAATTCGTCTAATTTTGAATTTTGATCAACAGGCACATTGAATCAATGCCTGATCGTAGTGTCCCGGCTGATCACCTTTAACCACGGGGTGACCATCGCGCAGCCAGAAATCAAGGCCACCAATCAGCTCCTTGACGGTCAGCCCAAAGCTGGCGAGCTTATAACTACCCTGCGTGGAACCATTACAGCCAATGCCATCACAGTACGCCACATAGATCTTCGTGCGATCAAGCGTAGCCGTAGTTTGCGCATTCATGGTGCGGTGGGGGAAGCTGACAGCACCCGGAATATGACCCGCCGCATAGGCATCGGATGAGCGGGTATCGATCACCACTACATCCGGATGCACAGCTTTCAGGTCGAGCGCCAAATCCCAGGCATCCGTATGAAACCGCAATTTGTCGAATAAATAAGCCGCACTTTCAGCTGGTGTGGCAATGCCAGTCGCACGTACAAATGATTCGGTACTCATATAGACATCCTCCCGATGAAGTATGGCAAGTTTAGTGCGTGAATGGCATGATTCATACAGCCAATTTTCAATACCCAATAGAGCCAATCATGCCCATTTCGCGCGATGCATGGATCAATCTTTTACAGGCTGAATCCGGGGAAGGCTTGCAGCGCCAGCTGGTGACCAAGTTGCGCAGCCTGATTCTGGATGGCCGGCTCGATGCCGGCAGCCGACTCCCATCTGCACGTACATTAGCCACTGATTTGTCCGTGGCCAGAATTACGGTCGATCAGGCATATGCCAGACTAGAGTCGGAGGGTTATCTTTACCGGAAAACCGGTTCCGGCACGTTCGTCTCCGATGCTGCCCAGCATTTACCCAAACCTGCGGCGGCAACAGGTGTGATCGCTACACATCATGCGCCGCCATTATCAAAACGGGGCATACAAACACTCGCCTCCACCGCCTGCATCGAACACACAATCAGAGGTGCATTCAACGCAGGACTGCCCGATGGTCAGGCTTTCCCGCATGAGACCTGGCAGCGAATGATCAATCAGATCTTGCGTACCTCCGCACGGGAACTCGGTGACTATGGGCACCCTCAAGGTCTGCTATCCCTGCGCACCGCCATCGCCAACTGGATGGCGCATTCCCGAGGTGTGCATTGCACGGCTGATCAAGTCCTCATTCTGACTAGCTCGCAACAGGCCATTCAGCTCACGGCGACCCTGCTGCTTGACCCCGGCGATACCGTTGCCATGGAAAATCCCGGTTACCTGGGTGCGCGCACGGCTTTACAGGCCGCTGGCGGCAGCCTGATCCCGATTCGGGTCGATCAGGATGGCGCAGATCCCGCTTCGCTACCTGAGTCGCATCATCCACGATTGGTCTATTTAACACCGTCACATCAGTATCCACTCGGGCACGCCCTCAGCCTGTCACGCAGGCTTGACTGGCTTGCCCGTGCGCATCGCGATGATGCATGGATCATCGAGGATGACTACGATGGCGAGTTTCAGTACGACCACCGTCCACTGCCTGCGCTGCAGAGTCTGGATCGCGAAGGCAGGGTGATTTATATCGGCACCTTCAGCAAGGTGCTGTTTCCGTCATTGAGACTCGCCTGGATGGTGTTACCAGGTACGCTTGCCCACATATTTGCCGACGCACGTACAGCATTTGATGGCCACTCATCTGTCCTGATGCAAGCAGTCACCGCTGCCTTTATAGAGCAAGGATACTTTGCCAGCCACCTTCGGCACATGCGCCAGCTATATCGCAGCCGTCGCGATCTTCTGCTTGATTGCCTACAGGTCATTGATGACCGCGTTCAGCCTCAAGGGACTGCATCGGGTTTGCAGTTTGCAGTGACGACCTCTCCTGAACTCGAGCAAAGCATCATTCAGGCAGCCAGGGGCACACTGGTATTACGCCCGATAAGCCAGTTCCATACCACTCAGACTGCGCATTTTGGCTGGCTTCTCGGGTATAGCGCACTGGATAATCAAACGCTCCGCAACCATGCCACCCAGCTTGTCAAGCTTGTGCAATCGGCCTCTTGAGCACATTTACCGTCTGGCGGATGAGATGTCCAGCATCTGTCCACACTCCATCAAGTACCATATAATTATTTGCTTATTTAAAGAGAAATGCATGCCACTTTGCGCCGGATACATCGACTCTTCATGCGAGCGGTCGAAGCGCGATTGAGTGACCAAACCCGTGAGAGGGACGCATGCTGTCGATAACCCGCGTGACTCTAACCGGACATCCATGGCCATTCCCCGTCTGCCGTTTTTCAAACATTTGCTGGTAGTGCTGGCACTGGGTCTGAGCATTCAGCTCGCTTCGGCTTTTGTTACCTTGCGTGGGGCCTGGGACAATGTCACCTTGTTCAGCGAAATCATTGGGCAGCATCATCGCCAGGTAGAGATGGCCGAAGCAATTCAGAACAGCTTCAAATCGCAAGTACAGGCGTGGAAGGATTTACTTCTTTACTCGAACGATCACCATTTGCAAGAGCAGTACTGGACAGCTTTTTTGAGTCAGGAAGCTGCTGTGGCCACCCAATCGCAGCAACTGCTTGCCGAACTGGACGATGAAGATGCGCGTAATCACCTGAATGATTTTATGGTGCTTCACCAACAGGCGGGGAATGCGTATCGACAAACCTTCGCCACACTACACGCCGATCAGAATGCACTTCAAGAACAGCGCACGATCAATCTGGATCGCGCACCTGCTGCACGCCTGAGTTCCCTGAACGATGAGCTGAACGCCCATGCAGATGAAGCGGGGCGAGCTGGCATGGAGAAATCGGTGCAGGCGCTGAACCTGGCGGGCTTGATGCTGTGCTTGTCGATTGTAGCCAGTAGCCTGCTCTATTTTTTCCTGGGTCGAAAAATCCTCCGCATACTGGGCGGTGATCCGCATCAGATACGTGACATTGTGATCAAGCTGGCACATGGTGACTTGCAGGTACCGATTGAAGTAGTGGAAAGCGACCGCGAGAGCCTGTTAAGTGCAATCAAGCAGATGGCGGAGCAAATGTCCGAGGCCTTTACGCAGCAACGTATTGCAGCGGTCGCCTTCGAATCCGGTGATGGCATCGCCATCATGGATGAACACTTCCATATTCTGCGTGTCAACCGCTCCTATACCCGCATCACAGGCTATATGCCCGGCGATGTCATCGGCCAGACTGCCACCGAACTCGATCATATCCGGCTTCATTCCGGCGAATTCCAGCGCCTGCGCTCGATTCGAGAGCGTGAAGGCAGCTGGCTGCAGGAAGTCTTGTACCGACGGAAAGATGGTAGCGAGAGTCCGATGATCATGTCGGTATCTTCCGTTATCAATGATCAGGGCAGGATTACCCATCTGGTTGCCACCCTATCGGATATTTCAGAGCAAAAGAAGGCGCTAGCGCAGATTCACGAACTGGCGTATTTCGATCAACTCACGCATCTGCCGAATCGAACGCTGCTACAAAACCGCTTGACGCAAGCCATGGCACGCAGTGCACGCAATGGCCATTTTGGGGCTGTCCTGCTGCTCGACCTCGATCATTTCAAACTATTGAACGATATGCATGGACATGAGCATGGCGATCGTTTACTCACCTCCGTCGCCGAAAAGATGAATGCCACCATACGCCAGGTGGATACCGTCGCCCGCTTGGGTGGGGATGAATTCGTCATTCTGCTCGAGCACCTGGGACAGGACGGCCAGACCGCCGCCGAACAAGCGGGCATCGTAGCAAACAAGCTACTGGACGCCATTGGCTGTGAGTTTCATCTGGGCGACGTAGTTCACCGAAACACGGCAAGCATCGGGATTAGCCTGTTTCTAGGCGCCGAGACTCGCCAGGACGAGCTGTTCAAACAGGCGGATCTGGCGATGTATCGCTCCAAGGAAGCGGGACGCAACCGTTATCACTTCTTTGATAAGACAATGGAAGTAGCCATTGCTCACCGGGTGGAAATTGAAAATGATCTGCGCCGCGCCATCAAACACGACGAGCTGGCCTTGCATTATCAAGCGCAGGTAAACGAGGCGGGTGATATTGTTGGCGTTGAAGCCTTGCTGCGCTGGCATCACCCTGTGCGCGGACTCGTGCCTCCCATGGAATTTATTCCGATCGCAGAAGCCACCGGCCTGATTGGCGATCTGGGCGAATGGGTGATCACTGAAGCGTGCAAACAACTAAATCACTGGGACAATGATCCCTTGCTCAATCACGTTGTGATTGCGGTGAATGTCAGCGCCCTGCAGTTTGGTCAGACCGACTTTGTCGATCGCGTCGCCTCGATTGTTCACGCCACTGGCGCGCGCTCCGGCAAGCTGAAAATCGAACTGACAGAAAGTGCACTGGCCAATGATATCGACGAAGTGATCGAAAAAATGCATGGCTTGCGCGCGCTGGGCATCTCCATCTCTCTGGATGATTTTGGCACAGGGTATTCGTCCCTCTCCTACCTGAAACGACTGCCCATTGATCAACTCAAGATTGACCGCTCCTTTGTGCGGGATATCCTGACCGATAGCAATGATGAAGTGATTGCAAAAGCGATTGTCTCGTTGGCCAATAGCCTCGGCCTCAACGCCATCGCCGAAGGGGTGGAGAGCGAAGCACAGCGGCAACTCCTGCTTGAAGTGGGATGCAGCCATTACCAGGGCTACCTGTTCAGCAAGCCCGCCCCCGCGGCTCACCTGGAGCGAGCAGTCCGTCGTACTCACTCATCCAAAGATGATGATGACGTGGCTGTCGCCGTAGGCTAGGCGCTAGGCGTGACGCGAAATCGTCCCATATAGCAGAAGACCTCGCCAAACACGGGATGTGTCAGACGGAAATCCATGTCGAAATGCTCGTCATCGGCGATCTGTTCAACAATTGTCGCATGACCAAGTGAGAGCCACTCGGGAACAGGCAGGGCGAGCCGGCCGAGTTGCATCACATAGCGCACGCCTTCGTATTCAATACGACCTTCGCGTACCCACACTGCCATTTCAAGCGCCAGCAGCGGGTTGATAAACTCGATAACGTGATTACCCCGCCCCGCTTTCACCAGACTGCGAAAGTGGAGCTGTCTACCATTGGAGTAGGTCAGCTCCCGCCACCATTGCTGCCCGCCTGGAGTCGGTACGGTACGTACTTCGGTATGCACCATCTCGCCTCGCTGATTAACCAACGCCCCCATCAGCCGAAGTACATTGAGAACTGCCTGCATCCATCTCGGATACCGAACAGCCATCGTGCCCGTTTCGTGAGTCTCACCCGCCTGATAGTGCCGCTGCAGGACGCGTGGCAGATCATGCCAGCTTTCACCCAGAACCTGCTCAATGATGCTTTTCATTCGCCTCCCCCCGGAATATGTTTCAGCACCATCATCAGGACAACCGAAACCATGGCAGCAAATGCCGGCACGCCCAACCAGAACCAGTATCGAGCCAGGCGCCAATAGACCGCATCCAGGGGCATATTTGCCGATACGGCGGCCTCTGCCAAAGTACGCATGCGGATTTGCAGCCACACCACCGGCAGCCAGCATAGTCCGGCCACCGTGTACAGTGCCAGACTCGCCGCAATCCATGGCGTGCTGAGCGGCCAACCCGCCTGATGCACCATCCACAATCCGGTGAGTGGCTGCAAAATCACGGTTGGCGTAGTAAACAACCAGTCGGCCAGCACCACATGCCGATTCGTCACTGCGATGTGGGCTACATTCCCGCTACGATCGGCCATCCATTTGTAGAAAGCGCTGCCAAGACCCGTACCGAACAGCAGCACCATACTCAGTATGTGCAACGCCTTGATATGGAGGTAGTCCATACTCACGCTCCCGCCAGCATGGCTTGCAGCAGCGCTTGTTCCGGTGGCCGGGGAGGACGTCCTAGAAATGCTGTCAATCCATCCGCCGCTGCGTGATTGCCCGCTACCAGCATCCTGATATTGTCCGGCTGCATCAGAGGCACCAGCGGCGATAATAGATACGCTCCGGCAAGCCCCATCCAGACTGGCACCGGCAGCTGACGTAATGCGCCTTTTCCCATCGCATGCCGCAGGCAATCCAGCCAGGCCGCAAAGCTCATGGCCTCCGGCCCCACCACATCCAGCGTTTGTCTTGCCAATGGCGAATCCAGCGCACGGATCACCGTGGCCACCACATCGCTGACATGTACAGGCTGTACCAGCTGCCGTCCTCCGCCTAGTAGCGGCGTCAGCGGCAGGCGGGCCATCAGGGCGAACATCGCGGTACTACTGCCACCCGGCCCGTACACCAGCGAAGGGCGCAGCACAAACCAGTCTACATCCATTGCACGCAAGGCATCGTCCGCAGCCCGTTTACTCAGATGATAGGCAGAGAATGCCGTGTCATCGGCGCCCAGCGCCGAAAGCTGGATGATGCGGGTGATGCCTGCAGCCCGAGCAGCCTGAAATAGTGCAACAGGTGCGTCGGTGTGCAGGTGATCGAAAGTCTGCCCTTTCGTCTCGGCAATAATGCCGACTGCATTGATGACAGCATCGACCCCGACAAGCAAAGGCGCCCATTGCTCGACCCGGGTGTGGCGGGAAAAATCAATTCCGTGACTGCGTGAAGCCGGCTTCACGGTGTGACCCGCGGCCAGAAGTGCCGCGTGAATGTGGCGGCCGATGAAGCCGCTTGCCCCTGTTAGCAACACCTGCATGATCATCTCCCCGTAAAGTGATGCTCACAGTGTGTAGCAACCGTCTGGCCAGTGCTTCCGAAACGATCCAGTCGGAGTATCTGGCATCCGGAATGATCGATCCGGAATGCCAACCCTTTGAATTTAAACGACTCTACTTTTTCAGCGAAGATTGTCGGTAATGTCCCGGCGTGCAGCCTTCCAGTTCGCGAAAGGCTTCGTAAAAGGTAGATTGTGAAGTAAAGCCAACGCTCAACCCCACTGACAATACCGACGCACCGGGTTGCTGAACCAGCATGTCTTTCGCAGCCATCACCCGGAATTCGCGGACATAGCGGGCGAAGCCCTTGCCCAGCCGTTGATTCAATAACGCCGATGCTTGGTGGGTGCTCAGTGCGAGCCGATTAGCCAGCATGGATAGGCTGAGATCGGGATCGACATACAGGTGCTCATCTTTCATCAGGTAGTCAAGCCTGCCCAGTGCCGCCTCACAATCCACCTGTCTCAGGGTGTTTTGCGGGCTAACCTCGCGCGCAACTTCTTCGACCTCCTCAGGCAGTTGCGGCCGCACGCCCAGCATCCATTGCCCAAGGAAAAACGCGCATCCGATTGCAATGGCATACAGACTCACGAAAGCACGACTCACAAACATCGCAGGCATCCAGCCCACTGCGGCAACGCACAGTGCAATGGCAAAAATAGTGCCGAGCACGGCCACTTCAAGATGAAATCCCGCACGTTGCGCGCGCAATGCATACAGCCAACGCCCAACTGAAAGTAGATAGCCTGCGCCAAGTACAAAGGCTGCAGCCGTCGCCTGTGATGAGGGCAACAGGCAGGGCAGCAATACTGGTAATGCATGAAGTGCGATGTGCTGCGCGGTAAAGGTGGGTGCATCCGGCAGCACAAATGGCCTGATCCAGAGCCATGCCGCAGGCGCCACTACAAATAGCATCATGCGGTAGTACACCGTCTGCAACCACATGCACTCGCCTGACAGCCAGCCCGCATGGGCTAGCTGTAGTGCTGCCAATGCTGCGAAAAATGCGTATCCAGCCCATCGCGAAACAGCATGGGCAGGGTGCATCTGACGCAAATGGGTGACCCAAAGCAATGCTGCGCTAAAAATAGAGAAGCCGGAAAGTAGGAGGGCGATGATTGTCATGAGCGGAAAATATCAGAATCCAAGCAGATATAGAAAGCAGGACATCACGTTGTCATGCACGTGAAGCGCTCTCTACCATTCGCCCGAGGGTCCGCATCGCCTGATCTACAGGTTCGCTATACGTTTCACCGTAAGTCAGTCGAATAAAGTGATCAAACCGAGAGGTGTTTGTAAATATAGAACCCGGCCACAGCCGAATTCCCTTTTTGAGTGCATCCTCGAACAAGGTCAGTGAGCTCACCTGCTCCGGTAACTCAATCCACAGGTAGATGCCACCCTCCGGCACCGTCATACGAATGCTGTCCGGGAAGTAATCGTAAATCGCCTGGGCATAGCGCATACGCTGATCGCACAAATGTCCGCGCAGCTTTTTCAGATGACGGTCAAACGACGATTCCGCCATAAACCCGGCTGCAACCAGTTGGTGCAGTGCATTGTTCGAGCGAGACTGCACATACTTGAGCATACGCACTCGTTGTTGCCACTTGCCCGCAATCATCCAGCCCAGGCGCAAACCCGGTGAAAGCGTCTTGTGCAGCGAGGCACAATGAATCACATTGCCCGATCTATCCCAGCGCTTGAGCGAGGCTGCGGGTAATTCTCCCTGCCCCAGGACGGAATAGGAATCATCTTCAATCAAGGCAATGCCGTGTTGCTCGCAGAATTGCACCAGTCTTGCCTTGGCCTCGTCCGGCATCACACTGCCTGTGGGATTATGGAAATTGGGAACCGAAATCACTGTCGTTAGTCCCGGACACATGCGTTGCGCCAGCTCAAGCGCATCGATCGACATGCCGGTTTGCGGACTGGTCGGGATTTCCACCGCTTTGAGACCCAGACTCTCGATGATTTGCAGCAAACCAAAAAAAGTAGGGGACTCGATTGCAACCGTGTCGCCAGTTTGCGTGACGGCACGCAACGCCAGATTCAGAGCTTCAATCCCCCCGTGAGTCACGATGATTTCGTCTGGCGAGACATCGATCTGCGCAGCGAATGCCCGTCGTGATAGCACCGACTTCAGTGCCGGCTCTCCCCCTTCCCGTGCCATGCGGCCGAACAGGTCTTTGTCTTCGCGCATGACTCTCGTCGCTAGTCGCTGCAGGGCATCCGAGGGGTAATAGCGAGCCGAAGGGCTGGCATGCGCTAAATCTACCGTCACCAAGGCCTGCTGACCCGCAGCAATCACCCGAGACACCCGCTCGTTAATTCCGACATACTGTGCCGGATCGATGGCTGCTGGATCGGGCTCTTTGGCAGGCCGAACACGACTACGAACGCGCAGCTTCACAAAATAGCCGGAGCGATCCCGTGCTTCGATGTAATCTTCCCGTTCAAGCAGGCGATACACTTCCACGGCGGTCGACAGACTCACCTCATGGCGCGCCATCAGCTCCCGCAGCGATGGCAAACGGGTACCCGCCACCAGTGTCCCTGATTCAATGGCTTTCCGGTATTGCGCGGCCAGACGCTGATAAAGTGATGGCATATTCATCGGGGGATTATTACATTGAGCTGTTCAGGTATACAGATGCAATTTTCTGCAAGCCGTACCGATACAGATCCATCCTTTGCATCGTGAGCGTGTCAATGCTCAAACCGGACAAAGCCAACATCCGTAGGCGCCATCTGCATCCCCGGCAAAACAGCCATCTGTATCTGAAAATTGCGGAGTGTGAGCGGTAGTATCTGTGGCATATCTCAAAGGGAGAACAACCGTGCGTGTACCCATTTACCAGATCGATGCCTTCACCAGTGAGCGTTTCAAGGGTAATCCAGCAGCCGTCATGATGCTCGAACACTGGCCCAGCGATGAGCAATTGACCAGTATCGCCGCAGAAAATAATCTGGCTGAAACTGCATTTATCCTGCGCGAAGGCGCTGAGTACCAGATCCGCTGGTTTACGCCCGAGGTGGAAATCGCGTTATGTGGCCATGCCACGCTGGCAAGTGCCTTTGTGATCTGCGAGCTGCTGGAGCCGGGCAGAACAGCGATCACGTTCTCCAGCAAAAGCGGTTCGCTACACGTGCGCAAACACGGTGAGCACTACACACTGAACTTCCCTGCCCGCGTCAATGAAGCCATTCCTTGTCCTGCAGGTCTGGCTGAGGCCATTGGCATCGCCCCGCTCGAAGTCTTTACCTCCGGCCCGAACTATCTGGCATTGCTACCATCAGCAGATGCTGTACGTGCTTTGAAGCCGGATTTCGCTGCCATTGCCCGACTGGATCAATCTGGTCTGGTGGTCACCGCCCCCGGCGATAAAGGCTTCGATTGCGTGAGCCGTTTTTTCGCCCCAGCCAAAGGCGTACCGGAAGACCCGGTCACAGGCAGCGCACACTGCGGGCTCGCACCTTTCTGGGCGGCTAGACTCGACAAGCAATCCATACGCGCGTGGCAGGCCTCGCCCCGTGGCGGTGAAATACAGTGCAAGCTGATCGGGGACCGGGTTGAACTCAGTGGTACAGCTGTGTTTTACATGCAGGGCGTGGCAGAAATTTAAGGAGTCAACATGCTGGAAATCATCGGCCGCCCGAGCTCCATCAATGTCCGCAAAGTACTGTGGCTAAGCGAAGAACTCGGAATCGACTACTGCAACACCCACCAGTCGATAACAGCGGCGGAGCTGGTCGCTCCCGCCTTTACGGCACTGAATCCCAACGCTCAGATGCCCCTTATCCGCGAAGACGACTGGACACTGTGGGAGAGTCATGCGATTTGCCGCTATCTGGTGAATCGCGAACAAGCCTGGCACCTCTACCCGCTTGCGCCTCGCGAACGCGCCCGTGTCGATCAGTGGCTGGACTGGCAGGCAACCGATCTCAATACGGCCTGGCGTTACTGCTTTATGGCTCGCGTTCGCCAGTCTCCCGCCTTTGCAGATCCTGAACAGGCTGCCACCAGCGAAAGAAAATGGCATGACTGCATGCACATTGTGAATCAGCAGCTCGACCATGCGGGCCCGTTCATCTGCGGCGACCGGTTTACACTGGCAGACATCTCCATCGGCTTGTCCATTCATCGCTGGTATCTGACCCCGATGACGGAGCGCCCCGATCTTCCGGCAGTATCCCGCTATTACGACCTGCTTAACGAGCGATCCGGGTACCGGCAATTCGGGCGCAATGGCGAACCCTGACCTACTCGGTTACACTTGGCACCGCGATGGTTTTGCCGATCCCAGCCTCTCTCCCCGGTCTGGCAGGGTATCCACGCCCCTTCCCCAAAGGGGCAGCAAGTGTCCCCATCTATCGCACGAATCCTGACTGAATCACCAGACTATGAATGGATCTTGCGATGCATATTAAAATTGATGACCTAAGCGATACACGTGTTCATGCGCTATTGAACGAGCATCTGAACAGCATGTATGAACTCTCGCCACCAGAAAGCGTGCACGCGCTCGACCTGAGCAAGCTACGCGCACCGGATGTCACCTTCTGGACGATATGGGACGGAGAAACGCTACTAGGCTGTGGCGCGATCAAAGCACTGGATGCGCACCACGCCGAACTCAAATCGATGCGTACACCGCTTGCACAGCGGAGGCGCGGTGCGGGGCGAGCCATTCTCGATCACATTCTCGATGTTGCTCGTCAGCGTGGCTTTGCCAGAATCAGCCTTGAAACCGGTACGGCGGCCGACTTCCTGCCCGCACATACCCTGTATGAAAGCCGTGGGTTCACCTTCTGCGGCCCCTTCGGCGATTATGCCGAAGATCCACACAGTGTGTTCATGACGCTGGCGTTGTAGGTGATTACACTGCGACACGCGCCATCTGTCAGCACTTAGATGGCGCGCGCAAATACGTCGACCTGCACATCGTCCAGACCGGCAAAGGGCATCTGCTTTTCAATTGAAAAGCCGAGTTTGGTCAGCACGTTGGCCGATCCTTCATTGTCAGGATGCACCAGGCCGATCAGGCGCTTGAGCCCCAACACATCACGGGCAAAATCAATCGATGCCTGCCCGGCCTCGGTGGCCAATCCACGTCCCCAGTATTCTGGCAGGAAGCGATAGCCGAGTTCGGTCTCACCCAGATCGGCAAGATATTTCACGCCGCTGAATCCGATTACCTCGCCCGTTTCGCGCCACACCACGGCAAAGCGCCCGTATCCAACGGTCGCGTAATCATGAAATGGCCATTTGTGCATGCACTGAAGCGCATCATCCATCGATACGTAGGGCTGTGCCTGAGCATAGCGGATCACTTCCGGGATCGTACCTAGCTTGTAAAACGCCTCCAGATCATGTTCCTCGAATCGACGCAGGATCAGGCGCTCGGTATTCAAGACATGCTTCATGCTCATTCCCATTTTATTTTTGAAATCAAGTGACTACTTCAACACAACTGATTCGTACACAACCAGATACAGTCTTTCCCGGTTCACGTTTGAGCGTGTTCGCACGCCGATACAAATCAATGACTTGCACCATCTCAAAATCTCCGGTAGGATGCGCACCAGTTTTGGCAAAATGTACAAGAACAATTGCCAGACTGTCCTAGTTGCAGTTCAAGCCTTTTGCCTCGATGGCCGACCTTGCTTCCTCCCATACACGGAAGCCGATCAGATCCATGTCTCACCGCGCTTGATACGCCTCGCCCTGATCGGGCCAGATGGCGTTAGCCCTCCTCTCGGCGCTGCCGCTCGGAAATATCGAGCCATTCGCACTGGCGGCCACCGAAGCCGCAATCGTATGGCATATTTAGCCAGGCAGGCACATGCGTGTCTGCAACAGTTGCCTGTTTGCGTTTTGCCACAGCATCCGTTTAGCAATACAGTTGTCACGCAAGTGCAATGATTTGCTGCCATGCTGGCCTTAATGCGCAGGCCGCTGAACCGTTATTTGGACATACATATTATGTTGATTCGTGAACTCCAACCGGGCGACTGCTTCGTCCAACACCTGAATGGCCACGCCGTTCAATTTGAAGTAATTGCAGTGCGCCCAACCGGCCGCAGCTTCAATGTCACCTTCCGTTCACCGGCAGGTGAAATCAGCGCTGACTATCTCGGCAATGCAGTGATTACACCCACTGTGCACTGACCGAATCATGCGCGAACACACAAAAAGGGGCTGAGGCCCCTTTTGTGCTTTCTGGTGGCAGTATATTTCCGATCACTGGCGATCGCTATGCGAGTTTGAGGCGTACACGATATCCGCTTCATGAGGATAATCGGCTACACGCTTTGATTTCTGTGTCTACAATCAAATTATCCGTGTTCGGGTTTGCGCGATTGCCGCACCGTACCGACCGATTTTGAGGACACCAACGTGCCAGACTTCGACAAGAAAATCGTTTTTCACACAGAAGATCTTCTGATCAGCCTGTGTAACTCGATCGTGCGCGTACTGAACATCGCCACGCAAAGCAAGATGCATTACTCGGCCATGGTCCAGCGCATCACCAAGATTGGCCTGAAACCCGATCTGGGCTGCTTTGTTCTGTTTGATGGCGGGTTCTCGGGGCTGGTGGTACTCAACTTTTCATCGTCAGCAGCCATGGAGCTGTACGAACGCTATATGCTGACCATGGGCATGCCCGCCGATGAACTGGTCGCTTCTCATACCTCGGATGAAGTGGCCAATATTCTGGGCGAACTGATGAACCAGATTGTCGGTGACTTCACCAGCAAAATCCGTCGCGAACTGCAGACCAACATCACCCAGAGCCAGCCGAAAATGCTGGTGCTGAACAAGGAAGTCACCCTGAGCGTCGACACCCCGCTCGACCGCCCGGAAATGCGCCGGGTCAGCTTCTATACCGAACGCAACAACGTCTTCTACCTCGAACTCGCCATCGACCGCACCGAATTCATCAAGCTGCACGATTTTGACAGCAACGCCGAAATCGACGTGGATGCCCTGCTGGCCGAAAACACCGGCCCGGCACAGAACTCGCCATCGACCGCCAATAGCGGTGACGACGATAACGATGATTTGTTGAAGTCGTTGGGGATGTAGGCTTTTACCCCCGCTCAACCTCCACCACCCTCATCCCATTACATCCCGGATGATTGGCGCACGACCAGAATGCCTTGCCCGCATGGGTGCCGGATTTAACGATGCGCTTGACCATATTGCCCTCGCATTTCGGACAGGGCGGGCCGAGGACGGAATTGACGTCTGCAGGCGAATAGGCAGACGGAGGGGGCACTGAAATGGTGGGATTGTCGAGCGGTACGACCGGCATGCTGGCGTGCACACCCACCCTTTGCTGAACACCACGAATATCGATCCCGAGGACGATTCTGATCTGGCTGTCGATATCGGACAGCACATAGCTCGCTTTGGCCGCGACATGCAGGATGGGCAGATTGGCCTCCTTGCAGGCGGCATCCAGTAGTTCGTCCCGGGCTTTGCGCTCGCTTGAATGATGCGATTTATCGTCCAGCTCGATAATGCCCATTACCTTGAGATCATCTGCACGGCAAATCACATAATCAAAATGCTTGGCATGGATCATGTTTTGCAGGCGCTGCCATTCGCCGCGCTCGAACCCTTTGCGCACAACCAGAACGTCGGCCACGCGCACCTTACCGAACACACGATAAGACGGCCCGAGCAGCCCATCGAGCACACCCAGAAATGATCGTTCAGCAGGGGTAAACAAGGCCGGTGCCGTGGTATAGCGCAGGCTAGGCTGTTCTTTCAGAATGGGCGGGGTAACCGGCGTAGCGCTTCGGGCGCGCAGCACAATCAGGATCAGGCCTGCCAATAGCAGGGCGGTGATCATCCACATCATGGCTTTTCCTCTTCATTTCATTTTTATTTGTTTTGCATGCAGGCTCATGAGCCTTGCATGAACACCATGCCTACCCCCACCCCACAATCGACATCGCCAGCACACAGCACACCACCACCCATCCATCCACACTCATCCGCGCCAGTTTTTGCATGATTCGTCTCCATCGGGTTACGTATACATGCATGGTGCACAGGGACAGTCTCAAAACATGAGACTGTCCGCTTGCCCGATCAAACTGTTGCGAAATTGAATGTCAGGTGGCGTATTGCGCGTGTGCGCGAACCAGGGTATCCCGGACTGCCTGCCGGAGTGCCGAGGGGCCAACCACGGTGACATTGTCACCATGCCGCAGGATGTCCATGATCAGTTCGCGATCGTGAGAATAGGGAATATGCAGCTCGTACTGACCATCGGCGAGCCAATGGCCTTGCTGATGACGATGCCAGACTTCGTCGGCTACCCAGCGGGCAGCCTGTTGATTGAAGCGTAGCACTGCCATCAGGCGCGCTTGTCCTGTAAACGCGCCATAATCTTCGTCCAGCTGACTGGACAGCTTTTCTACCGGCACCAAGATGGCGGCGGCTTCCAGCATGTCTGCCGACACAATGGCATCCAGCGCGAAACGGCGCACGTCTTCCCGGGTGTGACACCAGGCATCGAGATACCAGTTGCTACGGAAATGCACCAGCCGCTGCGGTGAAATGGTCCGCTGCGTGGTCTGGTCGCTGCCACGGGCGTGGTACGCCATTGAAAGTCGCCGCTGCTGCAGGATGGCCGCCATCACCGGCTCGAAAACATCTTTGCGGCCTCGTCGTTTCAGATGTTCTACCACCTGAATCCGGCCTGATACATGAGCATTATCCGACCCGAGCAAAGCGCTCACCCGCTCGCGTGCGGGGGCCAGCATGCGGCTCAGTGCCGGATTGCCCATCCCCGAGAGCAGCTGTTCCATGGTCAGCAGCGACAACAGTTCGGACTCGTCGAACCACAGACCCGGCAAGTCAAAGGGTCGATCACCAGCCTTCCGGTAGCAATAGCCACCGCGCTCACGGTCGAACTCGACAGGTGCGCCAAACTCGTCGCGTAATTCGCGGATGATGCGCAGTGCGGTCGCGCGCGAGCATTCGAGGTGTTCCATGATAGACGCCAGACTCACCACGGTACGGCGGCCATGCAGCAATCCATGCAGGGTATAGACCCGTTTGACTTTATCCATAGGGGTATCAGCATCACATCAGATGAATCCGCCAGATCGATGACGGGATGCACATCCTATTCTCCCTCGGTGCGCCCTGCATGAGTGTTTGCTGAAACTGTTGCGCGGACAACTGTGCAGCTATGCATTCGACATGCCGGCGCAGTTTCATGCACTCGACGCACGCCATTATGCACACTACACTCCAGCCCTGCCTCTGCCCTCCGGACCCGCCATGCCCACTTTGCCGCCCACCCTGCAAACGATTCTGCTTCTGGTTCTCTCTAATGTATTTATGACGTATGCATGGTACGGACACTTAAAAAGTCTGGGCGATAAACCGTGGTACATCGCAGCCATGGCCAGCTGGGGCGTGGCCCTGTTCGAATATCTGCTGCAAGTACCCGCCAACCGTATCGGTTATGGCCCGATGACGCTTGCGCAGCTCAAAATTACCCAGGAGGTGATTGCGCTGGTGGTATTTGTGCCGTTTTCGATGCTGGTGATGAATCAGCCGTTCAAGCTCAATTATTTGTGGGCGGCGCTGTGTATCTGCGGAGCGGTGTACTTTATTTTTCAGGATTGAACATCCGTCCCTATCAGATATTCATCTATCAAGAGCTCCCGCTGTCAGCGTCGGGTGCGGTATAGTGCTCGTCTGCTTGACCTGAGTGCTTGAGGATTCCCCACATGACTACGCGCGTTCTGACCGGCATTACCACAACCGGCACGCCCCACCTCGGAAACTATGCCGGCGCAATCCGCCCGGCCATCGTCGCCAGCCGCAAAGCGGATGTGGACGGTTTTTTCTTTCTGGCCGATTACCATGCGCTCATCAAGTGTGATGATCCGGCTCGCATCGAACAATCCCGCCTGCAGATTGCTGCGACCTGGCTGGCTGCTGGGCTCGATACCGAGCGCGTGACGTTTTACCGTCAGAGTGATATTCCCGAGATTCCCGAGCTCACCTGGCTGCTCACCTGTGTGACCGCCAAGGGGCAGATGAATCGCGCCCATGCCTACAAAGCCGCTACCGATGTCAATGCCGCCAACGGCGAGGATCTGGATGCAGGCGTGACCATGGGGCTGTATTCCTATCCGATTCTGATGGCTGCGGACATTCTGATGTTCAATGCACATCAAATTCCGGTGGGTCGTGATCAGGTTCAGCACGTTGAAATGGCTCGTGATGTCGCGCAGCGCTTCAACCACATGTTTGGCGGCGGCAAAGAATTGTTTGTGCTTCCCGAGGCTGTGATTGAAGAAGATGTTGCGACACTCCCCGGTCTGGATGGCCGCAAGATGTCCAAGAGCTACGACAACACCATTCCCCTGTTTGAAGGCGGTGAGCGTGGTCTGAAGGATGCCATTGCCAAGATTGTCACCGACTCACGTTTACCCGGCGAAGCCAAAGATCCCGACAACTCGCACCTCGTGACCATTTACGATGCGTTTGCATCCGCCGAACAGCGCGCTGCATTCCGTGCCGACCTGATCGGCGGTCTGGCCTGGGGTGAGGCCAAGCAACGTCTGTTTACCCTGCTGAACACAGAACTGGCGCCCATGCGCGAGCGTTATGTCGAGCTGATGGCCAAGCCGGTCGAGATCGAAGACATACTGCAGGCTGGTGCGGCCAAGGCTCGTGCGACTGCAACACCATTCCTGAACGAGCTGCGCCACGCAGTAGGCCTGCGCCGTTTCGTCGCGCCGGTGGTGGTGCAAAAGGAAGAAAAAGCCAAGGATCAGCTACCGGTATTCAAGCAATATCGTGAAGCAGACGGTCAGTTCTACTTCAAGCTCAGCAGCCACGATGGCCGCGTGCTCCTGCAAAGCCAGGGCTTCGCCAGCGGTCGCGATGCTGGTCAATGGGTAGGCAAGCTCAAATCCACCCCGGAAGCTGCGCTCGCGGACGTGCCTGCGGCGCTGGGTGATGGCGTGAGTAAGGATGAAGTGGTGGCTGCGCTGGTGGCGTTGACTGCCGAATAAGCTGCGCAATCGCCGAATAAAAAGGGCCGTCAGGCCCTTTTTGCATTAATACCCCCGCTGACGATCTACTGCTGGCGGGATGTCACCGCTTTCCCTGAATCGTGCGATATTCCCAGCCACAATCTGCGCGGCTGATTCGCGATCGGTTGGGCCGGAACAATGTGGCAGAACTGTGACTTTGGGGTGATCCCAGAACCATGCATCTTCAGGCAATGGTTCCTGATCAAACACATCCAGCACGGCGTAACCGAGCGAGCCATGATCCAGTGCCGCCCACAACGCTGCCTCGTCGATAATCGGGCCACGGGCGAAATTAATGATCGCTGCGCCTGGCTTCATGCGTGCAAGTTGCTCTGCATTCAGCAGTCCGCGCGTCTCGGCTGTCAGCGGTAGCAGGCAAACCACAATGTCACTCTGCGCCAGCATCTCGCGCAAACCTGCCTCTCCTGAAAGCGTTTCCACATCGGGCACACTCGTACCGCTGCGGCTCCACCCCATTACACGGAAGCCCGCGCCGCGAAGACGCAGCGCCGTACATTTCCCCAGCTCACCCATCCCGAGAATGCCAATGGTGCGTCGCTCGGGCCGGACATATTCCAGCGCACGCCAGACCCGCTGCGACTGCTGCTGCGCGTACTGGGGCCCGAGTCGATGCAGATACAGCGCCCAGGTCAGCACCGCTTCTGCCATGGTGTTAGCCAGACGCGGATCAACCAGACGTACCACCGCCAGATCGCTCTCCGGCAGCTCGGCCAGCATCCGCTCCACGCCCGCCCATACGCTGTGTACCCATTTCAGATTGGGCAACTGGGCCAGCTGCGCAGGCTCCGGATTGGCCACGATGGCAACTTCGCAGGCGAGCTTATCCGCCTCTGACAGTGCCTCAAACGGGACAATCTGCTCATCTGGCATGGCCTGCCGCAATGGTGATAACCAGCCGTTCAACCAGGCGGGCAATTGTGAATTTTCGTGGGAGACGAGAAAGGGGATGATCATGTTCAGTTCCGGAATTAATCTAAGTAGCTTTTGAATACTGCTTTAACTTCTGCACGGTATCGCCATTTACATCCCACACACCCTCATTTATCACATCCGCCGAAACATAATCATGCTCAATTAAGAGATCGATCGCACCTTCTCTACACAGTGAACATGGATTATTCAGATACATCCATTCGCAGACTTTGCCCGTCGGGATATGCTTATTTTCTTCGCATACTTCAAGCAAAGCTCGACCAGCTTCATGCAAGTCATCATCCGACCACTGGGTATTAAGGACTGAATAAATCAGCACAACATCCGCTTCTATAAGATGCTTTTTTAATAACCGGAGGAAACTTGGATTATGTGCTATAGACTGATCATGAAGATACTGCCTGACATAATCGCCAACGGCTACATCCTTTGAATTCGAAAGAAATTTCGAGGCGATGTAGTGAGTATTTTCATCTTCCGAAGCCAGAAGCGTCCATATTTGGGCGGGAATCCATGCGGGCTCACCCACCATGAAAACGCGCGCAAGCCTATTCACAACATCAAGGTCAGATTCTTGATCTATTACCCGTAAAATTGCCTGTCGCTCGGCATCCCCCGCAAATCTTCCAAACTGGCGAAACTTCCCATTACAACCAGACTGTTTTTCCTTAGCCATTTGAATGACTAATTCAACAGGTAAATCTACCAAATATTTTTGACCAAACTGCTTGATGCGTGCATCCCGTTCAATTGGTGTCTCAGATTCGCGTTTAGCTTCTTTCTCTGCCTCGCGCTTTTCTCTATTGATATACAAAGCAATGTATTCATCTGAATCTGCATGACTTTCAATGAGCGCGAGTGCAGTGTCCGAAATACCAGTATCGTGCGTCAGCGAATCTAGTGAATCAACATATGCACGCTCGTCCGTTTTCAGGATGCTGCCAAGAATGCGGATCACCCGAATAAGTGCTGGCTCACCATCTAACGAAATAATCGCATGAAATCCATACCAATCATCCATCTCGCATTCAATGACTTGACCCCAGACAAATTGACGCAGGGTATGGGCCGCATTTTCGTGACCTGCGAGTGCTAATTTCGCCAGAAGCTCACAGACTTGCTCAAGATCACAATACTCGTCCGGATCATTCAGCTGTTTAACCAGTGATTCTGCAAACCAGGCTTCAGACTTGCAGCCTCGAATCATGGAAAACAACCAGTCAGCGCGATTCCCCTCGCACTGTCCATCATAAGCTTGATTTTCAATACATGCGGCAAGCAGAATGTCCCGAACAGCATCTGCTCCATATTGTTGGACGTATCGAATGGCGCTTCCACGACCGCACTTTAAAGCGTATTTAAATTGATCTTGATTCAAGTATTGATTTTTCCATTATTTACATAAAAACAGCCCCGACATCACACCGGGGCTGTTGATTTTACAAGAACTGATCAAGCATGCAGGCCGCTTATTTGAACTGGACGTTAATCCAGTTTCTCGTTGCATCCATGCTTTCCGGACGGCCGAGGAAGTCCTTCACCAGCTGGGCTGCTGGCTTGGATGCACCTGGATCGAGCACTGCCTTGCGATACTTCATGGTCGCCGGACCATTGAGCAGGTTCTGGCGGTCGAACTGCGAGAAGAAGTCGATGGCAATAACCTTATCCAGCACGTAGGTATAGTAGTTCGAGGCGTAGCCCGTCAGATGCGTGAAGGCCGCAAAGAAGTGATCACCTTCCATCACGGATGTCGGCAGATAGCGCTGGGCGCTGGCATTTTGCACGGCATCAAAATCAATCGTATCTGGGTCAGTGGTGTGCAGTTTGAGTGCCATATCCGCAAACACCATCTGGCGTTGCAGCCAGGTGGCACGACCATAGGCGGATGCCTTGATCATACGGTTGAACAGGTCTTGTGGCAGTTTCTCGCCCGTTTCCACATGTTTGGCAAAGCTGGACAAGGTAGCGTAATCGCTGAAAAACTCTTCCAGCATTTGCGAGGGCGCCTCAACAAAATCGCCTTCCACATTAAAGCCACCCTGACCGGACCACACGCCCTGACTACCCAGCAGATGATGCATCAGGTGGCCGAACTCGTGGAAATATGTAACAACTTCACCATATTCCATCAGACCCGGATCGCCCTTCACACCACCTGAGAAATTACAAATCAGCATGGCTTCCGGCAGTTGACGCCCCTTCATGCCCGGCACCAGCGGGTCGGCAGTGAACCACTTATCCTTCCCTGCCCGCGGATGCATATCCAGATAAATCCGGCCAATTTTGCGTTTGCCATCAAACACATCAAAGGCATCTACCGATTCATCCCACAGCTTCAAGCCCTTCACCTGCTCGAAGCGCACATGGAAGAGATGCGCGGCGGTTTTGAGAATGCCGGCCTGAACCGTGTCGTATGCAAAATACGGGCGCACCGATTGGGCGTCGAAATTAAAGGTTGCACGACGGTACTGCTCCGCCCAGTATCCGCGATCAGCGGTATACATGGTTTTTAAATCCGGCTGCTGCGACTGGGCAAATGCCATAAGCTGACTATGTTCACGCAGCCCGGTTTCTCGCGTCACACTCTCCACCCCTGCCAGCAAGGCCTCTACTTTCCTGGGCGAATCGACCATCTGGTCTGCGGTGGCAAAGTCTGCCCAACTCTTGAAGCCGAGTGTATTGGCGATGTCTTTACGTACACGCAATAGATCACGCAGCACCTCCACATTGGCCGGCCAAGCACGCTGGTTATATGTCAAAAACATTTGGTGACGCACTGCGTCGCTCTTGGCGAAATTCATCACCGGGCCCATATCCGGGGCATCGGTAGTCAGGGTGACATTGCCCTCTGCATCAGGCTTATGGCGGCTGATAAAGTCGGCTGGCAGCCCAGCCAGGTCAGCCGGTTTCACCTTGAAGCTGCGCACATCTTCGGTGACATTACGCGAAAATTTTGCCTGTAAATTGGCGCTTTTCTCCTGCAGCTGCTTCACTTTGCTACGGGTTGCCTCGTCCTTGTCCACACCTGCCAGACGATACTGCAGCAGGCTACGCTCCAGATACTGGCGCGATGCTGCGTCCACCTTGCTCAAATCAATATCGGCAAGCGCTTTGTAGACAGCCTGATTCAGTGACAGAGCAGCATTCGCGCCTGAAATGGTTTCCGCCAGTGCCTGTGCCTTATCGCGAATAGCGGCAGACTTGGACACCATATTCATCACGGTCGCCTGACTCCCTGCCAGCGCCAGTTCATTCTGGGCATCATCAAACGGGCGAAGTGTATTGGCAATCGTATGTTTGCCCTTCACCGCTGCAATGCGGTCAACATAGCCCTGAGCGGCATCCAGATGCTGTTTTACCCACGCCTCCAGCTGAACCGGATCATCCCCGGCAGACCACGCATGCAAGGGATCGAGCTTGGCAGGCGCAGCAAACAGCTGACATGCTGCAAGTCCGGCCATCACGGCAATAGCGGTGCGGCTGGGCATCAAAGGAGCGAAGCGAGAAGTCATCCTGGGTTTCCTGTGTCATGTGCGCCTATCGCCAAAAACGGCGGACGCCTTCAAATCATCTGGGTATGCGAGATGCCCCTGAGTGGGCATCAGCGCACTATATCGGTTGCTGCATGCAGTATCCAGTAGCAATATGGCCTCTTGAGATACGGATCAGTGATCCCCCTCACGCGGAACAATCCGCCCGTCCATATTTGCTAAATACCAAGCAGTTATTGCCAGTAGACCAACCTGCTTGCTCAAATCATCCGGATTCACCTTATCCAGTGTATCTGCCGGTGTGTGGTGGTAATCGAAATAATTGCGACTATCGACCATCGGCTCGAAACATGGCACGCCCGCTTCGCCAATCGGCCCGAGATCGCTGCCACAGGCATTGGCACGCCATTCCACGACTGGTGCACCCATCATCCGCAATGCCGGGCGCAGGTCAGCCAGTTTAGGCAGATCGCTACGGGCAATATCGGTAATCAAACCCAGCGGTCGTCCTACGCCACCATCCGTTTCAATGGCTGCGACGTGTTTCCCGGCCGACGCACGATAGGCGTCAGCGTAGGCCGTGCCGCCGCGTAGCCCGTTTTCCTCATTCATCCAGGCCACAAAACGGATCGTCCGCCTGGGTGTTAATCCCAGATCCTTGATCACCTTGATCACGCCCATCGACGCCGCCACCCCTGCGCCATCATCAATCGCGCCTTGCGCCAGATCCCATGAATCCAGATGGCCGGACACAATCACAATTTCCTCCGGCTTGTCGCTTCCGGGCAGATCGGCGATGACGTTGAAGCTGTCGGTATCCGGCAGGTTCTTGGGGGTCAGGGTAAGGTGAAGCTTGACTTCGCCACGCTGACTCAGCCGCGACAGCAGCATGGCATCTTCTGCGGCCAGTGCAGCAGCCGGAATCACCGGATTGCCATTGCGTCCCAGGCTGGTTGCCCCGGTATGCACCAGTCGATAGTCCGCGCCACCAATCGAGCGAACCAGCGCCGCAACCGCACCCGCCTTGGCTGCGGCAATCGGCCCTGCCGAGCGAATCCGTACCGACTCGCCATAGGCATTAAAGGCTCGCCCGGCCTCAGCCATCCCCTGATCAAAGGCTACATCGAACACCACAATCTTGCCCTTGGCTTCGGACGCGCGGGCGTTGAAGGCTTCCAGACTATGCACCACCATCACCGGCGCCGTAATCCCGGCCTCCGGCGTCGCACCAGAACCGCCCAGCGCCGTCAGCGCCACCGGGCGAAACACGCCAGCTGGCTTGCCTGCATAGTCGGCAATATCTGCTTTCTCCTCCCCTCGCACCCAGTGCGGCACTTTAACTGGCTGCAGTGTCACACGCGCCCCCAAGGCGCGGAGTTGCGCAGCAACCTGCTCAACCGCCGCCGCGGCCCCTGCCGAACCGGACAGACGAGGGCCGATCAGGTCGGTCAGGTCGGTCAATCGTTCATAGGCATAACCGTCCTGCATGGCGTGTGCTGACAGGCGGGCGAGCGTATCTGCGCCGGACGAAACAGGTGCGGGCGTGGCGGCAAACAGCGGGGTCAAGACCGCAACACAAGTAGCGAGAGGCGCGATCCGGCGAATAAATGACATGGGTACCTACCTTGCAATCGTGATTGTGCCCCCTGCGACGGCGGGCGCGATGCTGTGAGTGATCTAGCAAAATCTGCTGATGATGCACAGATCGCGGCACTGCCACCAGATCAGATTTGCGATACCCAAGGCAAAGTGTCTTGCTCAATTGACTGCAGGCCGCATCACACCTGTATCAGACGTCATTTTGGCATCACCTGCTCATTATCCAATCCGCAACACCTGCCCGCACACTTTCACTTTTTAAATACCGTTAGATATGTGCGGAACTAGAATCCACAAAATTACCACTTAAATACATATTAGATACCACACAAGAATCTGGACTCATACCGACAGGTATCCATCCAGACATGACACACCCACCTTGAACCGGAGTCATACATGAAGGACGTACCACGTCATCTGCTGTATTTCGCGCTTTTCTTTATCCTGTACGAGCTGACAGTCTATCTTTCCAACGACATGATCATGCCCGCCATGATCGCGGTGATCCGCGATTATCATGGCCACGAGCGGCATATCGGCCAGTCACTCAGTCTGTACATACTGGGCGGTAGCCTGCTGCAGGCTTTTCTGGGCCCGCTGTGCCAGCAGATCGGGCGCAAACGGGTCATGCTGGGCGGATGCGTCTTCTTTTTACTCGCCACCGCCATCGTGCCATTTGCCAGCAGCATCGATCAGTTTCTGATTGCACGCTTCTTCCAGGGGATGGGTTCCTGCTTCATTTTCATTGGCTATGCCAGCATTCACGAAACGCTAGAAGATAGCGCCGCCATCAAGCTCACCACCTTGCTGTCCAATATTGCCATCTTTGCCCCGCTTGCTGGCCCGCTGGCAGGCAGCGCCATTCTGCTGCATTCGCCGTGGCAATCGATCTTTGCCGTGGCTTTTGTGCTCGCGCTGATTGCGATGGTGGGCATCTGGCTATACATGCCAGTCGAGCAGGATTTGCCGCGACCCGCGCTGCAACTACGCGATGTGGTAGCGGGCTACCGGACAATTCTGGGCAGTCAGCGCTTTATGACAGGCATTCTGCTTGCCGGTATCACCATCACCCCGCTTACCGCGTGGATCGGCCTGTCCCCTGCGCTGATCATGACCGGGCTGCATCAGGATCAGTCCACCTATCTACTTTGCCAAGCGGTCATTTTCACCGGCTTTATCGCCAGCACCCTGCTTATCCAGCGCATGGGTGATGTGCTGCCAATCGAGCGTCTGTTAACCACCGGCAGCTCCATCGCCGCAATAGGTATGCTGATTTCTGCGGCACTGTCCGGATCGCTGCCCGGATTCCTCACGGGCATGACCCTCTTTGCGGGCGGCTTCGGGCTGTTTAATGGCGCGCTGATCCGCGTGGCGATGACTGCGCCGGAATGCAATATGTCGATGACGGCTGCAGCCATGAGTCTGCTGTACTGCATCTATATCGCCATTGGTCTGGAAGCCTACAACCTGATAGGCGACCACACCGGATTTTCACTCGGTGCATTTGCAGGCTGCAATCTGGTCGTGGCGGTCGTTGCCTGGGTAGGCATCCGCTACTTCATCCATCAAGGCCATGTTGCCCCGGAGGCCGCCATTCCCGCGCCTCAGGGAAGTTAACCTCGTTTCAGTCCGGATGCTGGCAGTGCATCAAGGCATCCGGATGATTGTCTCCGCGAAAGTGATGATCATGTACACTCAGAATCAATTCGAGCATGTGATGCGCGGCTTGCGCTCGCATGCAGAAAATGCAATTGTCATTATTCCTAGATGTGAATCGGAAAAGACCACCGGCGGATTGCAGGGCTATCGACTGTCGACCGAATCCATCTACGCAAGTAGCTTGAACAAGCTGAAATCCAGTCTGGATATGATTGATTTTCAGACCACGCAAAGTCTGTTCGCCACCCCCTCCCTGCCACTAGAGCACCGCGAACGCCTTATGCACCGCATCTGGCTGGGCGGGCATCCACCAGCAACAGCTATACGCGCAATCAATCAGTGGGCGACACTGCTGGGTCAGGTCAGCGAACGGGCTCACCTGACCTGGGAGTGTCTGTTATGGGTATGGGATGAACAGCAACTGCACGCTGATCCCGCCTTTGTACCCCAGCAATTCGGACAAACAACCTTGATTGGCCATTACCGCACGGCCGGTGCCGGCCAGCGTGTGCATTCGCTCCGTCGACTGGTACAAAACACTCAACCGGAACTGATACCCGTACTGGAGAACCTTCTGGCATCCGGTTATTACGTGAATCTATCCGACTATTTCCGCATTCTGATCCTGCACGAGCTGGGTGGAATGTATCTGGATGCCGATACGATACCGCACCCCGCGTGCCTGCCCTTTCTGGCCAAACCCGCGGTTCCGGATCTGCATCTGCAATATGGCGCAGACCAGCATGCGCGTCGCCATATCAGCTGGCTGAACCTGTATCAGGATGAAAACGGCGGCCTCATCAGCAAATCCGGGAATGCCGCACTGGGTCAGTTGCGCCTGCGCATGCAGCATTTCCTGTCCAGCCTACCTGCGTGCTTGCCGCGCGCCAGCCGAACTGATCCCGTTGCACGGCAGTTCTCCAGATTGCTGCATGATGCGAGCTACGGGATCTGGCGGGATGAAATGGCGCGAAGCTTTATCTCGCTTGACCAGCTGTACCGGCATACCTCGCCATGGGCGTCATCGGATACCGAACCCGTCCTCATCGGCATCAAAGGCATGCGTCTGCAGGTAGATGCAGTGACGGGCGAACAATGTCCGCTCGATCATGCGGAGCAGGAAAATTATCAGGCATGCATCGACCTGCTCGCCGCCCGGGCATGGCAACTGGACGATCCGCTTGATCTGGCGGCATGCTGCGAACCGATTGTTGTCATGGAAACGCCGCGACTGGCCTATCACCCGCAGCTACGCAGCATCGAGGGCCATTGCCACTATTATTCCTTTCTCAGCGAAGACCCGAACCTGGATCGAGTCAATGCGCTGTTCTGCGCCTATATGATTGCGCGCAACGACAGTCATTTCTATCCCGAGCGAGGCGGACATGCGACTGCCTTTAAACAACCGCTCCGCGTGCGTCCGTCGCAGACGGGGCAGCCTATTTTTCTGCCCGGTACCGATGCTACCTCGGCCATCCGGGATCGCATGGCGGCATTGCTATTCGATACCAGCTACCTCGAATACTGCAGCTTCGGCAATGTGCTGCATCTTCCATTTATCCAGCTGCAAAGACGACAGAATATCGACCCGTACATTTCCTGCTCGCACCTGCTGTTTGCTACAGACGGCCAGTTTGCCGGCTTTTTTACGGCAGCCACGCTGGATACCTTTGCCGGACTGGCAGGCCCTTCCTACTACCGTCCGGAGATGCGGGAGATGGATGCGGCGTATGACGCCTTCGTCGCCGCACATACGGAGCCAGATGATCTGTTTGTCTCCAGCCTTGCAATTGAAAGCACATTTCGCGGTCAGGGACTGTTCAACATCATGCTCGACGAAATGCGTGAGCGGGCGCGTCGCCTGCACTGTCGCCGCATTGTGCTCACGGTATGGGAACACAGCGATGCCTATCAGGTGTACCTGAGCAAGGGCTTCTATCAGACCGGACTGTTCGGCGATGCCTACCCGGTATTTTACGATCGCCTGCACATGATGGCGCTGCCGGTCACCCAGTCCTGCTCGTCCGGCGTCCCCGTTACATACGTCCGGGATATCCCCGCTCCCGTTCAGACCGCACCCGAATGTGCATAAGTGCAGATGGCACTCGCAAACCAGCTAACAGGAATCTAGCCCGTGACTCAGACCATTGATGAAATCAGCAAATACAGCATCAAGCAGCGGAACCTATCCACCATCTCGCATGAGGTATTTCAATTCCGCAAAAGTACCAGTAAGAAACCACTTAAGGTATTAAGTGATGCAGATTGGCAACATTGGCAGGACAAAGGCTACGTCGTTATTCGTCAGGCCGTTCCTGAGAAAATGGTGAGCGATCTGGAAAAATTGGCGTGGAACTTCGAGGAAATGTCGCCGAACGACCCATCCACCTGGTATCCGGAAGAAAAGTCCAGGCTGAGAAAAAGTGAATTAAGCTTCAACGCCGGTATGATCGAGCTGTACAATCACCAATACCTGTGGAATACCAGACAGGCACAACGCGTGTATGATGCGTTTGCAGATATCTGGGATCGGCACGACCTATGGGTCACGATTGACCGCATGAACTTCAACCTCCCCCCGGAACCGGGCTTCGAGTTCAAGAGTTTCATGCACTGGGACTACGATCCGGACGCCCCGGAGGAGCATGTGCAGGGTGTGCTGGCTGTCAACGATCAGACCGATCCGGCGGTGGGCGGGTTTGTCTGTGTGCCTGATCTGTACCGTGATTACGATCGCTGGCGTGCCGGACAGCCCGCAGACTGGGACTGGTACCGCCCCGACATCAGCAGCTTCAGGCTGGAACCGGTGTGCATGCAGGCAGGCGACCTGCTGATTTTCAATGGCCGCCTGTGCCATGGTATCCGCCAGAATGTTTCGCAGGACAAGGTGCGGATTGCGCAGTACATTTCGATGATGCCTGCGCGCCCCGACGATACGGCGCTGCGCGAATGGCGGATTCGCAGCTGGCGCGATCGCGTTCCACCGGAGGGATACAGCCTGCACGGCGATCCCCGCCAGTGGGAGCAAACCCGTTTTACAACGGCAGAATTATCTCCTCTGGGAGAAAAACTGCTTGGCCTGACAGACTGGAGCCAGGCATGAACGATATTCGATCATTAAAGGACTTTGACATGGATCTCACCCTGAGACAGAAAATCGGCCAGATGTTCATGGTCGGATTTGATGCGCTCGAACCCAATGAACACATCATCCAGATGATCCGTGACTATCGCGTGGGTGGCATCATTCTGTTCCGCCGCAACGTGCACACGCCTGCACAGGTGGCCAAGCTGTGCCGTGATCTGCAGGCGATCAACGCCGAAGTCAGCAGCGAGCCGCTCCTGATTGCACTGGATCAGGAAGGCGGCATGGTGATGCGGATCGAGCAGGGTGTGACCCCGATTCCGGCCGCCATGGCATTCCAGCAGGCGGGTTCGGTCGAGGATTGCCGCAAAGTCAGCCAGATCAATGGCGACGAAATGGGTCAGCTCGGCATCAATATGATTCTGGGTCCGGTACTGGACGTCAATAATAACCCGCTGAATCCGGTGATTGGCGTGCGTGCTTTCGGCGAGGATGCCGATACCGTCATTCAGTACGGCATCGAGGCCATGAAGGGCCTGCAGGATGCTGGCCAGATCGTGACCGCCAAGCACTTCCCGGGTCATGGCGATACCGATACCGATTCGCACTATGCGCTGGCAAGCGTACCGCATGACCGCGCCCGTCTGGATGCCGTCGAGCTGCGTCCCTTCAAGGCCGCGATCGACGCAGGCGTAGATGCGATCATGACTGCCCACGTCGCCTTTCCTGCCATCGAATCTGATCCGCACCTGCCTGCAACTCTGTCGCGCACTGTCCTCACCGATCTGCTGCGCACCGAGCTGGGCTTTAAGGGCGTGGTGATTTCCGACTGCCTGGAAATGGCCGCGATCTCCGAGGGCATTGGCGTGGCGCGTGGCGCAGTGGGGACAGTCGCAGCCGGTTGCGATATTGTACTGGAATCGCATCTGCCCGAGCGCCAGCTGGCTGCCATTGAAGCCGTGATTGAGGCTGTCGATCAGGGCGAGATTCCGCAGGCACGGATCGATGAGGCACTGGCACGCATAGCCCGCCTGAAGCAGGCGCGTGGCGTACGCAACTGGCGCGATGTCACCGTTCCGCCAACCGGCCTGATGCGCAGCGAGTCCGTGGCACTGGCTGAGCGCGTGCAGCGTGAAGCACTGCGCGTAGAAGGAGATTACCGCCCGCTGGACCGTTCACGCTCCGTTGCCCTGATTACCATCGAAGTGCGCAATCGCAGCGAAATCGATGAGGTCGCACTGGCACGCAATAAGGAACCGCGCAGCTCGATGCTGCCCGCCCTGCAGGCCGGAGGTCTGACAATCCGCGAATATGCGATGTCTGCAGAGGCCCATCCGGAAGAGGTGGCAGCCGCCATCGAGTTTGCCAAGGATGCCGAGCAGATCATCGTACAAACCTACAATGCCATGCTGGTGCCCGGCCAGCAAATACTGGTCGCCGCACTGCCGCAGGAGCGCCTGTGGCTGGTGGCGGGTCGCCTGCCCTACGATCTCGGTCTGGCACCCGATGCACAGGGCCGCCTCGCCAGCTATGGCTGCCGTCCGGCTGCGCTGGTGCCGGTGGTGGAGAAGTTGCTGGGTAAGTAAGGGCTAATTCACAGCCATCAGCCGCTTGCGCGCCTCGGTGAAGTCCCACCAGGCGCGCGGTGGCTCCCCATCCATAAACCGCGTCACCGACATAAACACATCCAGCACGCAGGGATCGTGTCGTACGCCGGTCAGATCACACAATCGCCAGTACATCTCGACGGGATCAGCGCCTTTGAGCGCATCCGGCGTTTCATAGCCCAGCAACTGCAAATCCTTTGCTGATGCCGGCCCGATATTGGGCAAGTCGGTCAGTTTATTCAGACGATCGCGGGAAACTTTGGCAGGATTCATCGGTATCTCTTAATGCTTGTGCTTGCTTTTAAACGCCCGCTCGGCGAATTCGGGTGGCTTTTTTGCCACCCAGGCGACAAAGGTTTGGATATCCGGATGGGCAAGCAGTGCCTCAACCGAATTGTACTGGCGGGCTAATTCGGCTTCGGTAAAGCGTGCGTGGATTTGTTTGTGGCAGATGCGGTGCAGCGCAGTGGTCACCTTGCCGCCTTTTAGTCGCGGAACCAGATGATGCTCATCGCGCTGTGAGGCTGGAATTTCCCGGCCACACAGCGGGCAGATTTCCACCGAAGGCGGCACATACCATGTCTCCGGTTCACGCAGACGGCGCTTCACTTTGCCCGCACCACCATGAATATCCGCCGGAACGGAAATAGCGTTTTGCCATCGGTTTGCGCAGGGTAGGTTGCGCGCACGCGAGCTGCGTAGTCCTGTTCAAACGCCTCGCGCTCCCCTTCTGGCAAGGCATCAAGAAACTGCTTGAGCCACGAACCTTTGATCCATTCTTTCACCGGATCAGCGCCTTCGAGCACCTGCATATAATGTGTTTCCCAGATGTCCAGCGAGGCAGCATGCGGGGCAAGGATGCGGTAGTAGTCGTCCAGTTCCAGAATCGGCACGGCCTGCAAAAGATGCTGCAAACTATCGCGCCATGAGCCTGCATTCACTGTTTCTGCAATCAGCGTATGCGAAGGAGCCCGGAAGTTTCCCGGCATGCCGATGGCCATCACCCCGCCAGGTTTGACTGTGCGTAGCAAGGCGGGAAACAGCTCCGCATGATCCGGCACCCAGTGCAGCACCGCGTTGGTATACAACAGGTCGACCGGCGTATCGGGTGACCATGTGCTCACCTCGCCTGCCTGCCAGTGCATATCCGGAAAATCGCGCCGTGCCGCTGCCAGCATGGATGGATCGTTGTCGATGCCGGTGATGGATGCATCCGGCCACCGCGCCTTGAGACAGGCCGTCACATTCCCCGGTCCGCATCCGAGATCAGCAATATGCTCAGGAGCCTCCAAATCAATGCGCGCCAGCAAATCCAGCGCAGGACGTAATCTCGGGCCAGCGTACTTGAGGTACTGATCGGGGTTCCACATGGCGGGTTCCGGTTGGTTTTAGCTGCGTATGAGTGTACGACAACGGGCTTCGACAAGCTCAGCCAACGGACACAACCGCTCCCTGAGCCTGTCGAAGGAGAGCCCTACATCAACTCCCGCAATCGCTCCTGCCCCGTCCGGCTGATCGGCAGGCGCTCGCCATCCTGCATACACGCCAGCTGCGTATCTTTGGCAGGCTTTTCAATCGCCTTCAGAAACTGCAGGTTGATCAGGCAGGATCGGTGAATCCGTACAAAGCGCTGCGGGTCGAGCTTGCTTTCGAGATCGGAGAGTGACTGGGTTTTCAGATAGCTTTTGCCATCTGCATGAATCGAAATATAGTCATCCTGCGCCAGCACATAGCTGATGCGGTCGATGGGCACCACATGCACCTGCTCACGATCCTTGATCAGCAGCCGGCCTTGCTGCTGGCTGGCGTCCTGTACCAGTTTGTCGAGCGCGGCCTGTGGTTCGGGCAGCAGCTTGCGGGCACGCGCCAGTGCTTCGTCAAAGCGAGTCTGGCTAAAGGGCTTGAGCAGGTAATCGACCGCATGCAGGTTAAACGCCTGCAGTGCAAATTGATCGTAGGCAGTGGTAAAAATCACGCCCTGTCGCCGCTCTGTTAGTTCCAGTACCTCCAGCCCAGTGAGCTTGGGCATCTGGATATCCAGAAAGACCAGATCCGGGTTCAACGCGCCGATCTGTTTCACGGCCTCCAGCCCATTGCTGCACTCTCCGACAATCTGGATATCCGGGTGGTGCGACAGGTATTCGCGCACCAGCATCCGTGCCAGCGGTTCGTCGTCGGTAATCAGGGCGGTCAGTGTATGACTCATGTTGTTTCCTCCATCGGCAGAGTGATGTCCACCTGCCATCCTGCTTCTTTTCTGGCTGCCTGCAGGCGGAAGCGCTCGCCTACGCTGCGTTTCAGGCGCTCGCGGATGTTATTGAGTCCAGTACCGGTTCCACTTGCGGGCATCGCGTCTTCCCCGACCGGATTACTCACCCGCAGATGCAGCCAGCCGTCCTGCACCCTGGCGACGATGCTGACCATACCCGCCACATCCAGCGTGCGGATGCCGTGCTTGATGGCATTTTCGAGCAGCGGCTGCAAGGTCATGGGCGGCAATAGCGCCACTTCAGCAGCTTGATCAATGTCGAATGTCACGTTCAACTTATCGCCAAAGCGTCGTTGTTCGATCGCGGCAAACTGGCGGCACAGCTCGATTTCACGTGATAGCGGGATAAGCGGCTCGGAGGCCAGTGCAATGGTATTGCGGAAGAATCCCGCCAGATCAATCGCCATCGCGCGTGCGCCTGCCGGATCAATCGCCGTGAGTGCGCTAATCGAATTCAGGCTATTGAACAGAAAGTGCGGATCAATCTGGGTACGCAGCAGCTTTAACTCGGCATCGCGTGCCAGCACCCGCGCTTCGGCTTCGGTTCGGGCGATTTCATGCAGACGACTCACTGCCAGCAGCGCATCATGCGCCAGCAGCGACATCATGTAGAGACCCGCACCCAGCGCGAATAGCAGCGTTTCTAGCTCGGCTGTCATCCGCACAAATCCACCCGGCCAGCCCATCGATGCGCCCGCGGCGTTCCACGCCAGGCACATCCCTAACCAGATCAGTCCGGACACGGCAGCCGAGCCGGTAAACGCCACGATCATGCGCGCAGGTGCACGCTGTGCATGCGGAAAGCTGCGGCAGACGTACCATGCCGACAACGCAACCACACCAAACACCAGCGCCAGAGGCAAGGCAAAGTTCAGTGCGCCCTGCTTGTCGGCAAAGCCCAGAAAGCGCAGCAGGCCGGCGAGTGCGCCACCTGCCAAAGTCCAAAGGCCGGCATACCAGCCAGCCTTGCGGAGATCATTGATCAGAGGATGAAGCATGATCAATTCTTGATTTCTACGCCGCCCATGATCACTTCACCTTCGATGATCAGCTGCTTGGCATCACCCAGTGCGGGCACGGTTTTATCTTCAATCCCGCCCATGATGGGCATGCCGTTCACCACTACCGACCAATCCTGCGGCACGCGGATGACAATGCCGCCCCAGAAGGCAAACACTTTGATCACGGCCTTGGGTTCCTGCATCACGGCGTGGCGCAGATCGACGTCAATGCCGCCCATGATGGCGCTCAGATTGCCGCCCTTGAAGTTGTTCGAATCATTGCCGACCTTGCCACCGCCCATAAAGGCAGACAGATCGATGAATTCGTTGGTATCGCCATGGCGGTTGTAGGACTGGAATGCCAGTTCATCACTGCCGCGCCGCGAGCTACGCGACATGATGCGCAGCCCGACCAGAATCAGGACAACCGGCCAGAACACATGCATGCCTGCGGCAATGTATCCGAGGTTATGCAGTACCAGAAATGCCCCCAGCCCGATCAGGATCATCCCGAAGGTGCGCTGATCCCCATTGCCGGGTCGAGTCATACGGGCTACACCCAATGCACAGAGGACGAGCGGCCAGAACACTTCAAATACATTGGTTCGCAGGATGCCCATATTGTCTAGCAAACTGATCAGCCCGAAAATCAGGATAAAGGCGCCGATGATCAGATGATTGATGCGAAAGTGAGCGTGTCGCATGATTACTCTCCTTTACGGCCATACATGCCGGGCAAGCCGCGCAGCAGCATACTGCCACCAATAATGATCAGCACCACTGGCCAGGTCGTCTGGAAAGTCCAGCCTGCCACATGATTCACACAGGCATAGAGCCATGCACCCAACCCGATTGTGGCCACACCTTTGATGTAGTGCGCCGGATAATCTGCCTCGACAATCTTGTATAAGCCGGATGCCACAAACAACAGCGGCCACATATTCCACAGATTGGGCATCGCCATGAAGCCGAATCCACCGGTCAGCATCGCAGCGCCAATCACCACCAGCATGCCACCAAAAATGAAACGGCGAGCCGGGCGATTGCGCTTGCGGCGGCCACAGACATGAACCAGATCGTCTTCGTGTTCGTACACCATGATGGTTTCCTCCTTGCGGTATTCAGTGAGGTGAACTGTATCCAAGCCCGGCGCGAGATGCAGCATGGATTCCGCGAATCACCGCTGGCTGTCGGTGAGTGACGTATTTCTGCCGCGAATGACGCGGGGACGGGACACACTTTGTCGCGAACACCCTGTATCCTTTCGCCCATACCGTTCATCCATTTGCATGATTCTGATTACATGACTGCTTCCACGCCTTTTACCGGCCTCACGATTTTGCATGCCAACCGCGCCGAATCGCTGCGCGATGTCGTCATTGGCTGGCTGGCTGCACATCCCCTGCCCGGCATCTTTGATGAAGATATTTTTCTCACCCAGAGCCAGGGGATGCAGCAGTGGCTGAAAATGGCGATGGCCGAACGGCTGGGGATTGCCTCTGGCGCCGATTTCCAGCTGCCCTCGCAGTTTGTGTGGAGCATCTACCGCACCGTGCTGGGTGAGGCCGATACGCCGCAGCACTCCTTGCTGGATAAAGACCGGCTGGTGTGGATTCTGTACCGCGTGCTGCCGGACTGGAGCCGCGATCCGCTATTTGCGCGGCTAGCGAGTTATCTGGAAGACGATAAGGACGCCCGTAAGCGCTATCAGCTGGCGGAACAACTGGCCGATTTGTTCGACCAGTATCAGGTCTACCGTGCCGACTGGCTGCTGCACTGGCAGGCAGGTCATGATGATGTGGCGATCAAAGGGAAATCGGTCGAGAACGACAGCACGCACTGGCAGGCCGCGCTGTGGCGACGTTTGCATCAGGCGCTGGGAAAGGAAACAGACACCAGCCGGGCGCTCATTCACACGCGCTTTCTTGCTGCCATGCGCGATCCGGCTCGGGTGCCGGTCAATCGTCTGCCCAAACGGGTCATTGTATTTGGCCTGTCGTCCCTGCCCCGGCAGACGCTGGAAGCGCTGGCCGCCCTGTCCGAGCATTGTCATGTACTGATGGCGGTGAATAATCCCTGTCGCCATTACTGGGGCGACATCATCGAAGATCGCCACCTGCTGCGCCAGCAAACCCGCCATCGCCTGAAACCCGGCATGCCGGTGAACATCGACGAGAGCCTGCTGCACCAGCATGCCAATCCCTTGCTGGCTGCATGGGGCAAACAGGGGCGTGATTACATCAATCTCCTGTCCGACCATGATCGCTGGGAGGACTACAAGCACGCCTTTGCCAATGCAGACATTGACCTGTTCGACAGTGATCCTGCCACCCCACCCACCTTACTGAATCAGTTGCAATGGGCGATCACCGATCTGCAGCCGCTACCGCAGCGGGACCAGCCAAAACGAGCCTATCAGGCCGATGATCGCTCTGTCCGCATCCATGTAGCCCACAGCGCCCTGCGCGAGGTGGAAATACTGCACGATCAGCTGCTGGCACTGTTCGCCGATGCCTCGCTAAACTTGCAGCCGCGCGACGTCCTGGTCATGGTGCCCGATATCAACGGCTATGCGCCTTTTGTGCGCGCTGTGTTTGGGCGGCTGGAGCGCAAGGATGACCGCTATATTCCGTGGGCGATTGCCGATCAGGCCGAACGCGAGTCCGAACCCATTCTGCGCGCGATCGACCATCTGCTGAATCTGGCGGATGCACGCTTTGCGGTGAGTGACGTACTGGATCTGATGGATGTGCCCGCCGTAGCACAGCGGTTTGGCTTTGGCGAAAGCGATCACCTCACGCTGCGCCGCTGGATTCACGACAGCGGTATCCGCTGGGGGCTGGACGACACCCATCGCAGCCGCTTTACCCGCCCGTTTGCAGAGAACAGCTGGCAGGCAGGACTCAACCGCATGCTGCTCGGCTATGCCAGTGGCAATGCGGGCATGTGGTCGGGCATCGTGCCCTACGACGAAGTCGCCGGACTGGAAGCGCAGCTCGCAGGCAAACTGGCGCGTCTGATGCAAACGCTTGGCCGCCACGCCACGGTATTGCAGGGCGAACATACCCCGGCAGACTGGGTGCTGGCCTGCCGCGCCTTGCTGGCCGAGGTGCTGGATGCGCAATCCGAACAGGATCAGCTGGTACTGGCGCGCTTCGAGTCGGCGCTGGATGGCTGGCTGGATCGCTGCCGTGATACCGGCATGCTGGATACCCTGCTGCCGATGACGGTGGTGCGCGACGTGATTCTGGGCGATTTCTCCGGCCAGAGTGTGTCGATGCGCTTTCTCGGTGGCAGCGTGAATATCGGGACATTGATGCCGATGCGCGCCATTCCGTTCAAGGTCATCTGCCTGCTGGGCCTCAACGATGGCGATTATCCGCGCCAGAGTCACGCGCCCGATTTCGATCTGATGGCACAGGATTATCGCCCCGGCGACCGCTCGCGCCGCGAGGACGATCGCTACCTGTTCCTCGAAGCCGTGATGTCGGCGCGGGAACGGCTCTATCTCAGTTATGTGGGTCGCAGCGTGGCGGATGATCATGCCAAGCCGCCGTCCGTTTTGCTCGGCCAGCTGATGGACTATGTGGATGCAGGCTGGATAATTCCTGACAAGACCGGGCCAGATGCGCTCGTGACCCGGGCCATTGTCACTACGCACCCGCTGCAACCCTTCAGCGAGCGCTATTTTGCCAGTAGCGATCAGGCATCTTCCCTGTTCAGTTATGCGCATGAATGGCGCGATGTACACAATCAGACTCAGGCAACGGAAGTAAATCACGCGCTGCCAGAAGTAGCACCGGAAACCGAGGTCAGCATCGCCACCCTCACCCGTTTCCTGCGCCAGCCTGTCAGCTTTTTCATGCAGGAGCGACTCAAGGTACGCTTCGAGGAAAGCGATCCGGTAGATGATATCGAACCCTTTGCGCTGGATGGCCTGACCGGATTCGGCTTAAAACAACGGCTATTGCAGGCTGTCCTCAACGCAGCGCCTGATGAGATCGCAACCGACTGGTCCGAGCTGAGCCAGCGTCTGCGCGGCGAGGGTGTGCTGCCCGTTGGTACCGCTGGACAACGCTGGCTGGATCAGCAATACGAACGCAGCGTGGCGCTGCGCGAGCGTCTGGGTGCGCTGCAAAACGGCCTCAGCGCCGAAGCACGTCCGCTGCCGCTGCGTGCCGAAGGCGGCGACCCTGCCTGGCTGTGCCAGCATCCGCTCGACCGTCTCTGGCGCCATACCGATGGCAGCTACACACGCCTGATTGTACGGGTGGGCGAATCCGCGCCGCATAAAAAGCCGCGCAAACTGGCCCACCTGCTGCCCTTCTGGGCCGAACATCTACTGGCCAATGCCTGCGGCCACACCCTGCGCACCCTGCTGGTGAGCGAATCGGCCACGACGCTGGCACTCACGCCAATCGAACAGCAAGATGCCCATACCGCCTTCAACACGCTAGTACAGGCCATGCGAACCGGCCTCAATCAGCCCCTGCCGATTGCCAGCAGCAGCGCACTGGCCTTGCTGGAAAATGAAAACGACATCGAGGCGGCCCGCAAGGCATTCGAGGGCTGCTTCGCCAGTACCGGCGAGGTGCAGAGGTCACCTGAACTGGCGCGCGTCTATCCCGAGTTTGATTCCTTTGACGAGACGGAATTTATCGATCTGGCGCACACGCTGTATGGCGCATTCCATGCTGCGGTAGAGGAGATCGCCGATGCAAACGCTTAACCCCCTCCTCTTCCCGCTGCATGGCCGCGCCCTGATTGAAGCCAGTGCCGGTACGGGTAAGACCTACACCATCGCCGGGCTGTATCTGCGACTCGTGCTCGGTGCCACGCATGAAGGGGATGCTGCAGCCTTTGTGCGTGCGCTGATGCCGCAAGAGATTCTGGTGGTGACCTTTACCGATGCGGCCACCGAAGAGCTGCGCGAGCGTATCCGTGCACGCCTGATTCAGGCTGTTGCGGTGTTCCGCGATTCGCGTGGGTTCTCCGATATCCCCGAAAGTGACAAGCCGGACGCCGCGCTCTATGCGCTACGCGGTACCTATGCAGCAGAAAGCTGGGCCGGACTCGCGCGCAAACTGGACATCGCCGCGCAATCCATGGATGAAGCCGCGATCTACACGATTCACGGCTATTGCCAGAAGATGCTGCGCAGCCACGCCTTCGATAGTCGCAATCTGTTCTCGCTTGCCGTGAATACTGAAGAAGCGCCGCTACGCGACGAAGTACTGCGCGATTACTGGCGAGCGATGGTGTATCCGCTGGATGCGGGCCTGCTGGCCTATGTGGAGGATGTCGCGCAGACACCTGATGCGCTGGGCAAGCAGATTTTGCCGCTGATCAACTACCTCGATGGTCTGCCGGATTGCGACGGACAGGCACCGTTGCACACCGTGCTCGGCGCAGCGAAATCTCAACGCGACGAGACACTCACCAGCCTCAAAGCGCAGTGGACTGAAGAGCGCCTGACGGCACTCAAGGCCTATCTGGACAGTCTGTGCGAGCGGAAGCTGGTCAACGGCCGCAGCCTGACCAGCGCCAGCCGGCAAAACTGGGTCGAGCACTTGCGCATCTGGGCGACGGGCAACGATGAACGCCCAAAGTCCAGCACTGCACAATCCCGCCTGACCCGAAAAGGGCTCGACGACATCAACACCAGCGGCGCCCCTTTGCCTGAGTGCACGGAAATCGTGCTACATGAACAAACACTGGCTGCACTGTCGGACCTGCCCGACCCCGGTCTGACTGTCCTCAATCATGCCGCCCGCTGGGTGGAGCGCCGCCTGCGCACAGAAAAGGCCCGCCGCGCCGAGATCGGCTTTGACGACATGATCCGCCAGCTGGCCGAGGCGCTGAATCGCGAGGACGGCGATACGCTTGCCGACGTGCTGCGTACCCAGTATCCGGTGGCGATGATCGACGAATTTCAGGATACCGATCTGCAGCAGTTCAGCATCTTCGACACCATCTACCCACTCAGCGATAGCCGCGATCACGGCCTCTTTATGATTGGCGACCCCAAGCAGGCCATTTACGGGTTCCGGGGCGGCGATATCCACACCTACCTCACCGCCCGCCGTTCTCTGGACGACAGACAGCGGTATACGCTGGATACCAATTTCCGCTCGACCCATGCCGTGGTCGAAGCCATCAATACGGTTTTCACCCAAGCCAGCGTCGGCCCGCTCGGCGCCTTCCGCCATGGCGATATTCCATTTGAAGCGGTCAAGGCAAAAGGACGCAGCGAAGCCCTGACCCTGAATAATCAGCCGCAGCCTGCCATCGAATTTATCTGGCAGCCAGTGGACGAGCCCGTGAACAAGCAGACCTATCTGCGTGTGCAGGCTGCCGCCGCTGCGGAAAAGATTGCCACCTTGCTGATCGATGCGGGCAAAGGCCATGCCTGTTTCACCAGCGAAAAGGAAATGAGCGCGGTTCGTCCTCGCGATATCGCAGTGCTGGTTCGCGACCGCAGTGAAGCCAAAGCCATCCGTGATGCCCTGCAAGTGCGCGGGGTGCGCAGCGTGTATCTGTCCAACCGCGATTCGGTGTATCACAGTCAGGAAGCCGTTGATCTGCTGGTGTGGCTGCGCGCGATGGCGGAACCCTCCCATGCCGGACGCGTGCGTGCCGCACTCGCCACCTACACGCTGGACTGGCCACTGGCACGACTCGATGATCTGGTTCACAACGAGCTGGCGTGGGAAGAGCAGGTGCAGCGATTTATTCGCTACCGGGAGATCTGGCAACAACAAGGCGTACTGGCCACCATCCTCGCCCTGCTGCGCGAGGAAGCCCTACCGGGCAAATTGCTAGCCGCAGCCGAGCGTGGCGGTGAACGCAGTCTCACCAATCTGCTGCATCTGGCCGAGCGCCTGCAGGCCGTGGAAGCCGATACCGATGGCGAACAGGGCCTGATCCGTCATCTGGCTGCACTGGTCAGCGACGAACAGGCCGCCGCCGAATCCACCCTGCGCCTGGAAAGCGAAGCCGAGCTGGTGCGCGTGGTGACACTGCACAAGTCAAAGGGTCTGGAATATCCGCTAGTTTTCATGCCTTTTGCCTGGCAGGGTAAGTCATTACGCGCCGGTCAGGCGCTGCGCTGGCGAGATGGCGAATCGCTGCGGATCGATCTCACCGGCAAGGATGAACGGGCAAAGCAATACGCCGAAGCCGCCCAGCTCGATGAAGATATCCGCCTCATCTATGTGGGCCTTACCCGCGCCCGCCACGCACTATGGATCGGCATTGCGCCGCTCAAGGAGACAGGTGGACTCGCGCATCTGCTGGGACAAGGCCAGCCGCTTGCGCCTGCGCAGATTGCAAACCGCCTGCAAGCACTGGCGAGTGCGCACCCATCGCATTTCGCGTTCAATCAGATTCCTGATCTGATACCGGTGAGTGCATACGCTGCGCCCAATGCAGCCAAAACGCTCGCCGATGCTCGCGAGTTCAAGGGCCGCATCGACCGCCAGTGGTGGCTGAGCAGCTATTCTTCGCTGATTGCCAATGTGCATCACGTTTCGCCGCACGAGCCAGTCAACTCAATATTGCCCGAGCGCATGGACGATCCGTCCCCCGCTTTCACCAGCGAGCTGGAAAGCATCAAAGAAACGCCCGATCTGTTCGCCCCGCCGCATCTGCACGATTTCCCGCGCGGCAATCATGCGGGTGTGTTTCTGCATGATCTGTTCGAGTGGATGTCGCTGCAAGGGTTCGACCGCATCCCGCAACAATCTTCACTGCTGCTGACCTATATCGAATCCCGATGCAAGGTCCGCGACTGGCAAGACTGGGCACCCCGTCTGCATGACTGGCTGCTGCATGTCATCGGCCTGCCTATGTCGCTGCCGGATGGTAGTGTGCTGCCCATGTCTGCCCTGAGCCGCCAGACTGCCCGTGCCGAAATGGAATTCTGGCTGCCCGTGGGCAACTTGTCGTATGCGCAGCTTGATGCACTGGTCAGCGCCGCCATCTGGCCGGGCGAGCCCCGTCCGGCGCTCGATAGCCAGCACACCCACGGCATGCTGAAGGGCTTTATCGATTTGAGTTTTGTGCATCAGGGCCGTCATTACGTGCTCGATTACAAATCCAATCATCTGGGCCCCGATGCCCAAGCCTACACGCCGGAAGCCATGCGCGCCGCCATGCTGTCGCACCGTTACGATCTGCAGGCAGCGCTGTACTGCCTAGCGCTGCACCGGCATCTGAAAGTCCGGCTGGGCGATGCTTACTGTTACGAGACCCATATGGGTGGCTTCGTCTACCTCTTCCTGCGCGGCATGGATGATCGCGGTGGTGGACAAGTGTCGCTGCGCCCGCCGCTCAGCCTGATCGAATCGCTGGATGCCCTGTTTACCCCTGCAGCCGAGGCCGCCCATGTCTGACATCCTCACCACCCTTGATCTGTGGGCCGATGCTGGCGTCCTGAACCATCTCGATGCTGCGTTTGCCCGCTTTCTGCATCAGGAAGCAGCAGATGCGCACCCGCATGTCTATTTGCTGGCGGCACTGGTTAGCCAAGCGCTATCGCGCGGCCATCCGGCGCTGGACTTACACGACCTGGTCAGCCGACCAGACCGTCATCTCGACACGCGACGCGCCGATCCTGCCCTGAACCTGCCCTCGCTGACAGCCATCCTCGGTCAGATATCGCTTGCGCAGATGCAGGCGGCCTTGCTTGCCTCAACCTGCGCCAGCCACGCCGATACCGATGCCACCTCGCCACTGGTGCTGGATGGCAACCGCCTCTATCTGCGTCGATACTGGCAATGCGAGCAGGCCATTGCAGCGGCGATTGCCACCCGCATCACCACCGCTCCCGATCCCCTGCCGGACAATCTGCTCGCCTTACTGGATACGCTATTTGCCAAACTGCGCAGCGCCGAAGAGGCCAGCCGCGCAGAGATTCACTGGCAGACGCTTGCTGCCGCTACCGCCGTACGCCAGCGCTTTACCATCATCAGCGGCGGCCCCGGCACCGGCAAAACCACCGCGGTGGTGCGACTTCTGGGGCTGTTGCAATCGCTCGCACTCAACACAGCAGAACCCCGCCCGCTTGTCATCCGGCTAGCCGCCCCCACGGGTAAAGCCGCTGCACGCCTCACCGAGTCAATTGGCCGTGCGATTGGCGAGCTGGATCAGGATGTGCAAGCGCACATCCCTACCGACGTCAGCACCCTGCATCGCTTGCTGGGCGCCCGACCTGACACCCGTGCCTTCCGCCACAACCGGGATTTCCCGTTGCCGCTGGATGTGCTGGTCGTCGATGAGGCCTCGATGATTGATCTGGACATGATGGCGGCGCTACTCGATGCCCTGCCCGCCCATGCCCGCCTGATTCTGCTGGGCGACAAGGATCAGCTGGCTTCAGTCGAGGCGGGTGCCGTGCTCGGCAGCCTGTGCGCTGATGCCATTGAAGCAGATGCCCCCGCCAATATGTCCGCCTGTACGCCCGCGCACGCCAGCTGGCTCGCGGATGTCACAGGCTATGCAGTGGACACGCAAGGCACACCCGGCCCGCTGGCCGATCAGGTCGTCGTCCTGCGCAAGAGCCATCGATTCAATGCGTCGAGCGGCATCGGCCAGCTTGCCCGCGCCGTCAACAGCGGTAAATCGGCAGCCATTCCTAGTGTATGGCGCGAGGGCTTTGCCGATATCGGACAGCTAGCCACTACACCGTACGCACTCAAAACGCTCATTCTCGACGGAAACGCCAAACAATTTCCTCCCGACACAGCCTGCAGCGGATACCGGGCTTATCTCGATCTGATTCAGCAAGGCCCGCAAGGTGATGATGATGCGTGGGCCAAAGCGATTCACCATGCTTTCAGCCGCTTCCGCCTGCTCTGCGCCGTGCGCGAGGGCGACTGGGGCGTACAGGGGCTCAACGCCCGTGTGGAAAAGGTGCTCGAGTCCGCCAACCTCATCCATCCCGATAAAAAGCAGTGGTACATCGGCCGTCCGGTCATGGTCACACGCAACGATTACGGCCTGGGCGTGATGAATGGCGACATCGGCATCACGCTGGCGCGCACAGAATCTGGCGAATGCCGCCTGCGGGTGGCCTTCCTGAACCCGGATGGCAGCGTCAGCTGGCGCCTGCCGAGCCGCCTGAACGAGGTCGACACGGTCTACGCCATGACGGTACACAAATCACAGGGCTCCGAATTCGCTCACACAGCGCTCGTGCTCCCCGAACACGACAACCCCATCCTCACCCGCGAACTGGTCTACACCGGCATCACCCGCGCCAGCCAGTGCTTTACGCTCATCGAAGCCAGCGAAGGCATGATGATCAAGGCAGCGGCCCGGCGGACCGAGCGGACAGGGGGATTGAGGGAGGCGGTGGGGCGGATGATGGCGGTCCAGACTGACTGACACTGCCTCACCTGAACATTAAGTACGCAACAATAATCGGTACAAACCACACACATTGACTCACCCACGCAAAAGGACTCTACCCATGAAACGCGTCACCGGCATCGGCGGAATCTTCTTCAAAGCGCAAGACCCGAAATCACTGGGAGAGTGGTACAGAACACACCTTGGGATTGATGTTCAAGCATGGGGAGGTGCAGCTTTTCAGTGGAGGGGTGACAGCAATCCGGACGGCGTGGGTACCACCGTCTGGAGCCCGTTTGCAGCGGACACAGGCTATTTCGCCCCCAGCACAGCCCCCTTCATGATCAACTATCGCGTCGATAATCTGCATGCCTTGCTCGAAGTTTTACGCAGCGAAGGCGTGCAGGTCGAGGATAAGATTGATGAATCCGAATACGGCAAGTTTGGCTGGGTCATCGATCCTGAAGGCAACAAGATCGAGTTGTGGGAGCCGCCTGCAGGGCAGTGATACCCGCAGGCTCATCCCCCTAATCAGACAAACATCCCGCCGGATGCCTCAATGCGTTGCGCGTTGATCCAGCCCGTGCCCTCACCGAGCAGTGCTGCCACCACACCGCCGATATCATCGGGCATCCCTACCCTGCCCAAGGCGGTCTGGCTGGCAACATATCGATTGATATCTGCATTATCCCGCACTGCGCCGCCGCCAAAGTCTGTTTCAATGGCACCCGGCGCAAGGGTGTTGACCCTGATGCCACGCGCCCCCAGTTCCTTGGCCTGATAGCGGGTCAAGACCTCCATCGCGCCCTTCATCGCTGCATAGGCTGCATAGCCGGGCAAGGCAAAGCGGGTCAGCCCGCTCGACACATTAAGGATACGTCCGCCATCGCGCATCAGGGGTAACAGCGATTGCGTCAGTAGAAACGGCCCCTTCACGTGGATATTGAACAGCTGGTCCAGTTGCGCCTCGGTGGTGTCGACAAATGGAACATGGATGCCGATTCCGGCATTGTTGAACAGATAGTCAAACCATTCGCGGTCAAACTCGGTGCGCAATGTAGTCTGCACCCGATCCGCAAAATCAGCAAATCCGGCTGCATGGCTGACATCGAGTTGCAATGCGGCAGCACGCCCGCCTAAGGCTTGTATCTGCTCGACTACGCGGTCGGCTTCATCTTCCCGCGATTGCCACGTCAAGATGATACCGGTTCCCTGACGAGCCAGATGCAAGGCAGCTTCCCTGCCAAGACCGCGACTTCCCCCCGTAATGAGGGCGACCGGGGATGCTGTAGTAAACATGATATGACTCCTGAAGCTGATTGATATTTGGAAAGCACGTGCAGTGTATTGCCCAACCTTTCCCAAATAAATCCGCAATTTATGACATGATTATTCCAAATTAACGAACAATCATCTCCATTCAAAGCCGATCTCACCCATGCACCTGACTGATGCCCTGCACGTGTTTGTCCGAGTCGCCGAACTCAACAGCTTCTCCCTAGCTGCGGAACAGCTGAATCTCCCTCGTGCCACTGTTTCCACTGCGATCAAGCAACTGGAGCACCAACTCGGCACGCGCCTCTTGCATCGCACGACCCGACGCGTCACGCTAACCGACGATGGACATGCCTGCCTCGCTCGCTGCAAAACCCTGCTGGGCGACCTCGATGAGCTGCAAAGTCTTTTCAACCGTACAGACACGCCGATCGCCGGACGCATCAGGGTGGATATGCCCATCGCCATCGCCCGCGAAACCGTTATCCCTGCCCTGCCTGCTTTCATGCAGCGACACCCGGATCTGCGCATCGAGCTTGGCAGCACAGATCGCCGGATCGACCTCTTGCGCGATGGCTATGACTGCGTGATTCGCGTCGGAACAATTGATGATCCGCAGCTGATTGCTCGACAACTTGGTCATTTGCATCTGGTGAATTGCGCAAGCCCCGCCTACCTACAGCAATATGGGCACCCCAGTGAACCCGAACAATTGGCCCGTTTTCATCTGGTGCATTACCAGGCCACACCGGGTAGACTCGATGACTGTTTTACCTATGTGCAAGGCACAAGCATCAAACACATCCGCATGCCTGCCCGAATCACGGTCAATCAAACCGACGCCTATTTACGCGCGTGTCTGGCAGGTCTCGGCATCGCCCAGATTCCCCTGATAAGCGCACAACCCTATCTTGATGCAGGCCGCCTGCAGGCCATCCTGCCTGCTTACACTGCCCCGCCTATGCCAGTGTCCCTGATTTATCTGAATCGCCAGCAACCCAGACGCCTGCGCGTATTTATGGACTGGATCACCGACCTGCTGCGGCCCGGCCTGACCGCTTGATCAATGTCCATGATCACAAAACCGAAGTCGTGCCTAAATTGCCGATTTCTAAAGGTTCTGATTCAACTCGACATTCATGCCTTGTAATATCTCGGACCGATGATTCACCACAAACCCCAATGAAAGCATCGGATGCCATTGCTCAAGAGATGTATTGTCCTGTTCATGCTGGCTTGCATGGTGTCTCCGGCCATCGCAGCAACCGACTGCCATTCTGAGCCGTCCAGTTCACCCAGCGCCTATACGCACTCCCTGTGCGCACTCCTACAAGCTGCCAATGACGAGCATGCAAACTTCCATGCGGCGCTAGTCGTGCAGCATGGGCAGATTGTGGTCGAGCAATACTGGGATGGAGACGATCGCATTCCGGGTGACTGGTTCGGCCACGCCGCCACCTTCGATGAACAGACCTTGCACGACGTTCGCTCAATCAGCAAAAGCGTAGTCGGTTTGCTTACCGGCATCGCCATTGCGCAGGGCAAGATACAATCGGTCGATCAGCCCATTTCGACCTGGCTTGGCGATCATCCAGCCATTCAGGCGAATCCGAAGCTGGGCGCGATTACCCTCCGCCATCTTCTGACCATGTCGTCCGGGCTGCAATGGAATGAGGATGCGGGATTTGTGCTGTCTCAGGACCAGATCCGGATGGAGTTCTCCTCCGACATGGTGTCGTATGTCCTGAGTCGCCCCATGGCATTCGAGCCGGGTAGCCGTTACGACTACAACAGCGGTAATACCGCGCTGCTGGGTGCGATTCTGGAACGCGCAACAGGTGTTCCGTTCATGCAATACGCGCAAGCCAAGCTGTTCCAGCCACTCGGCATCGAGCATGTCGAATGGACGCGCGGGCGCAAACAGCAGCTTCTCTTTCATGCCGGTTTACGCCTGACCGCACGTGATCTGGCCAAAATTGGCGCCCTCATCCTCGCACATGGCGCATACGATGGCCGCACAATTGTGCCTGCGTCCTACCTCGAAGACAGCCTGCGTCCAGCCCTCCAAGCCGAGGGTAAGTGGCAGTATGGCTATACATGGCGGATGGCCGATGTGTCAGTCGATCAGCGCGCGGTGCACTGGATTGGCGGCATGGGTAATGGCGGGCAACGGCTCATCATCGTGCCGGCACTCGATGCAGTCATCGTGCTCTATGCCGGACGCTATAACAAACCGGGCGCGGAAAATTATCGGGCCTCGAATGTACTCTTTCAGCAGCTTATCGAAGTCCTAGCCAAGGAAGCAAAAGAATAAAGACATGATCCTCGAATTCGCCCAACTGCAGGTCAAACCCGGCCAGTCGGCTGCCTTCGAAGCTGCTTTTCACGAAGCACAATCCATCATCGCTTCCATGCCGGGCTATCTCGGCCATGAACTTCAGCGCTGCCTGGAAACAGCAGATCATTACATGTTACTGGTTCGCTGGGAGACAGTAGATCATCACGAGAAGGGATTCAGGCAGTCGGCTGGATATCAGCAATGGAAGGCACTGCTGCACCATTTCTATGATCCATTTCCGACGGTGCTGCATTATGAGCTGGCGGCAGGCGCTGAACTCACTTCGCACGGATAGTCTATGCCGATGGGATTGGTTGCGTATTACACCGGCGCAAGAGGTAGGTGTACTGACGGCAACTCAATTTCGATAGCATCGCCGGGTTCGACAGTACCAGATTGCAAGACAATACCCATCACACCGGCTTTACGCACCAGTGTCCCATCTTCCTTTTTTTCTAGAACGGCCGCGAGCAAGCCGGGCATGAATTTTTCAATCTGGGCGCAGGGATTCCGTAGACCCGTAACCTGAATGACTGCCGCATTGCCAATTCGGAGAACCGTGCCAGCTGACAGTGCTAGCAAATCTATGCCACGAGTCGTCATGTTCTCTCCCATATCACCGGGGTTGACTGGCAAACCGCAGTCATACAGTTGGTCGAGAAGCTCACTGTGCAGCAAGTGCACTTGGCGCAAATTTGGCTGGGATGGGTCTTTCGCGACCCTCGACCGATGCTTCACTGTTTCGCCTGAATGTGCGTCACCTTGAACACCCTGCCCTGCGACCAAGGTGATCGCAGCCACAGTTGCCTTTGAGAATGAGTGTGTCGATAGTTGATGGACAGAGACGACAGATGCGGCCATGGCTAAAGCAACCTAACATGTTCGGTAAGCGGGCAAGCCAGCCTAGCTGACCCTGGTACGCTTCACCAAAGGATTAAACATCAGGCGCCCTCTCGGCAGATAGCGACCGGAGAACCGAGACTTGCGCATGTTAGCGCCTATCGCCCTCCATGCTAACTAATTCTTGGTATACCGTGGTGGGGAAAGGTCACAGCGACTCGAACTTCCGGACGGCGGAAGTGGATTGGAAAGCCTTCGTGCTCAGCTTCGGCCAGGAGCTATGTTCTAGAAGGAATGGTCATGAGGCGGCTGGTTGTTTGGCTAACGCCGAGTTCAGCGGCGGGTTTTAAGTTGTAGTTTTGCGGTACAGTGAGCACAGCGAACCGCAAAACTGCGACTTAAAACCCGTCCAATGGAGCGAAGCGGAACGTGCTGCAACGACTTGTTATGTGCTTTTTGCTTCTAATGGTTCATACCAAATACCGTATTTATCTCCTTGCCAAATAAGAAGGTAAAATAGATATGCAGTTGAAAGCATGCATAAACCACCAGCTAAAGCCGCCTGATTCAGCAAACCTAAAGCACAAAATACAAACCCACTAATATGAGACAAGACCTCTACTCTTTTAGCCGCTGCCCTAGTGGGACGAAAATTTAGAAAGTTAAAGAAGAACCAACATTTAAGCAAAAATGGCAAGCTTTGCCAATTTTCAGTATTTTTATCTATCATAAATATCTCCTGGTTTAAGGTTGAAACATCAACTTCAAGCACAGACGCAAGACATTTAAGAGACTCTAAACTAGGTTTTTGACCACTTTCTATTCTTTGAATGGTTCTAACATTTAAACCAGACATTAAAGCTAATTGCTCTTGAGATAGATGGCGGCTGACACGCAACTGTTTAAGAATCATTTAAATACTCCAACGTAAGTGAACCATGAGTATTCATAGATTCCTACGATGTCGGGTACGAATTTCGCCCGACAGTTACCCGACAATGGTGCTTTTTGTGGCATATTCACATAACGACAAGTTAAACGGCGTCGCGTCAGCGACGTCCGAGCGGAACGAAATGGAGCGATTTTGAACGAATACAAAGGACTTCCCCAGCCAGCAATCGGCATCGCAATGTGCCAGACCGGAGTATCACCAACCAGTCACGCTGCGGGGAAGTTATGGACAAGCTTAATGTAATCGGGATCGATCTGGCAAAACGCGTTGTCAGTATTTGCAGGATTGACGGCGATGGCGTGATTGTAAATCAAACGCTGTCACGCGATCGACTACTCGACGTAGCGGCACAGTGGCCCATCAGCAAGATCGGTATGGAGGCATGCGGTATGGCGCATCATTTTGCCCGAGCGTTTCTGAAACTAGGCCACTCCGTGATCATCCTGCCAGCATCGCGAGTCGTGCCCTATCGCATCGGGGGCAAAAATGATCGCAATGATGCCCGCGCCATTGCCGATTGCATTCATCATCGTGACGAACCCGGCGTGCCCGTCAAAAGCATCGAGCAGCAAACTGAGTTAAGCCTGCATCGCCTGCGAGAAGGTAAAAAGGAAGAACGCACCGCAGCCATCAACCGCATGCGGGGTCTGCTGCTCGAATTTGGCATTAGCTTTGTTCAGGGGGCGCGTGGCGTGGTTGAAATGATGCGATTTGATCTGAGCGGCATCCCTTCGGCACTTCATGCGGAAATACGTCGACAGCGCGAGTGGATGCAACTGCTGGATGCGGCCATTGACCAGCTTAGTCGGGAAATTGCAGAACTGGCCAAATCCAGACGGGCCACCGAGTATGCACGCCTGCAAACGCTTCCCTCAATTGGCCCGCTGACAGCCAGTGCCATCGGTGCCACGATTGGTGATGGGACGCAGTTTAAAAATGGTCGGCAGTTTGCCGCCTGGCTGGGATTAACGCCCAGGCAGTACAGCACCGGCGGAAAAACACAGCTCGGCCGGATTACCCGGCGGGGTGATGCCTATGTACGCACGCTGTTGATTCAAGGGGCGCGCTCCGCATTGCAGGTGGCGATGGCGAGCCCGTCCCCAACACGATTACAGGTCTGGATGATCCATACCTGCAAACGGATTGGTTACCATAAAACACTGGTCGCCATTGCAAATAAGCAGGCGCGACTGGTGTGGTGCTTGCTCACCCGCAAAACCGGATATCACGCAGACACCATGCCACCCGCCGCGATGCCTGCGTAACGCAGCCATCGAGTCGGGCGGATTGGATAAACGCAAAGAAGGAATGGCAGTACATCTCAGTATGCAAGACTTGCTGTTCGATGCTGTTCGGCAGGGCCGAGATGTGGGGAACCTGGCTAACCCGTTGGCCGGAATCACATGCATGGCTGATCCCCATGCATGACCAGGCCGAGGAACGAATGAGGCCCACATTCGCGGTTGAGCATCGAGGCTCATGCACGATACGACGCATGAAGCCGGTTATAGAGTCGCAACGTTTCCTGTTTCAACAGGCATGAGCGGCATGATCTGCGGATGAGATGCAAAGGGAAAACTGAAAAACAAAGGCCATGATATGCATGGCCGTGGGTCGGTTATGGTTGCGGGGACCGGGAAGTCCTTATAGACGGGTTAGGGAATCTCAACTATGGGAGTAAACATGGACCAGAAACAAGAACTAAACAAAAAACTAACTGCTGCTATCTGGATCGCCACTCTTGGGGCGTCCGCCGTTGGCATTAAGACCAAGAACCAACTGATGCACCCATATGCATCGTTCACCGACGAAGATGTAACCAGAACCGCAGCTAGGCTTTTGGCCAGTGTCCATACTGCATGGCTAAAAGACGCGCCTCTTCCTCTGATTGAGCCGATTTTGAAAGATCAATCCGCGTACCTGTCTTTTGCTCTAGGAGACGGGTGGCCAGATGAAAGTAGCCCGTCTCAGGAAGTTGAAGCACGTCACCAGGCCGGACCTTCGAGTCAGTTTGATAGTGCTTCGGGTCGTTGTCATCCTGATCGGCCAAGTAGTGCAGTCGATAGCGGGGCATGAAGCAATTCCCTAACGTTCGACATGAGCGGCGACTTTGGGCTGGCCGCGGCCAGCTCAAAGACGTCCGCTCGATGGAGAGGTTAGGCATCGAGCTAAAGAGCTGCAAAAATTCTGCGAACTTCGGCAAGAGGCGTAGCGTTGGTAAACGTGTGGAGAGTTGGACCCTGGGTGCTGTCTTTGCGCATTTCAATGCAGCCGGAATCGTGGTTGTACGAAAACGCGTACCGCTGCGTGCCGACGCGAAACCACAGGACGTTCTTTGTCTCGCCGTGCTGAGCCATGACCTTGATCGGCTCTTCGTCGTTCTTTCGCCAGAGGATTGCTCCAGCTAGTGCCAACGCAATCTCGTTGACAGCCCCTGCATGGTGATCTGCACGGTTCATGACCCCGTTTAGGTACGCCCTGAGTTCTTCGATCTCGGTGACGGTGAGTGCCATAGAGTCTCCTGTATTCCTGGGTTATGAGTGAAAGATTGGGCGAAACCAAGGTGCCTAACATTAAATATAACGACCCATCGGTCAGTCATAACATTATTATAAGAGCGTCGGATTATACCCTTCAAACCCGCACCACGCCTCAATCCTGCCAGAGCTGCGTCAGTATAACAACAGACCTTTGCAATAATATATTCCTGCACACCTGTCTGCTGTTAATGTTCGTTCATCAAAGCGCAGGGGCTGAAGAATGAACCGTCCCAGATTACTGGATCAAGTGTCCATCACCTGCAGGCGTCGTCACTACAGTAGCAATACAGAACAGGCGTATAAGTACTGGATTCGCCAGTACATTCTGTTTCATGGAAAACGTCATCCAGCCGAGATGGGGTCGGTTGAGGTCGAGGCTTTTTTGAATCATCTGGCGGTGGTAAAAAGGGTAGCATCCGCCACTCAGTCTCAGGCCCTGAATGCGCTGGTCTTTCTTTACGAAGCGGTGCTATCGCGCCCCGTCGGTACCTTGGCGGGGCTCAAGCGTGTACAGAAACGCCATCGGGTACCCGTAGTCTTGAATCAGGATGAGGTGGTCGCCGTACTCGGGCAATTGTCAGGGTCCACACGCCTGATGGCGGAATTGATGTATGGCGCCGGGCTGCGGGTACATGAGTGTGTGACATTGCGGGTGAAGGATATTGATCTCTCCGCACGCACCATTTCTGTTCGGGATAGCAAGGGCAGCAAAGATCGTACAACCGTCCTTCCTGCACAAATCGTGGGACGTTTATCGATTCATCTGGAAACGATCGCTTCGCTGTTTGAACAGGACAAAGCCGACGGCAATGGCCTGGTTCCGATGCCCAATGCGCTGGAGCGCAAATATCCGAGCGCATCGCAGTCGCTCCCCTGGCAGTTTGTCTTTCCGTCACGGGTGCTGCGCCCCTGGGGCGAGAGCGGCAAGCTGGTTCGCTGGCACACCTCGGATTCTACCATCCAGCGTGCCTTCAAGGAGGCTGCTACGCGAGCCGGGATCACCAAGCAGGTGTCCGTGCATTGTCTGCGCCATAGCTTTGCTACACATTTACTGGCCGGTGGTACGGATGTGCGCAGCATTCAAACCTTACTGGGTCATCGCAGTTTGCAAACCACGATGATCTACACCCATGTGGTGATGGCTCAGCGAAGTGTCACCAGCCCGCTGGATGCGCTGATGCCTGTTCTGGGCTGACTCCCGCCACATGTGGCGGGGCCACGTTGATCATTGCATATCCTGCCCGTCTGGCCCCTCCCCTCTGGCATCTCCCGCATCCTTGCGCTACCCTTCGCCCTCGCTGGCATCGGGCCGGCGCAGACACTGTTGACGCATGCGCATTCACGAACTCAATCAATCCCTCGCCGATATCGGCGCCCGCCCCTGTCATATCGGCCGGATCAACCGCGCCTGGTTAAAAGGCATGCCGCTGGATAGCGGGACACGCCATCAGCGCCGCGATGATTATTTCCCCTTATCGGTCCGTAATGGATTGCCGCCGATTGCAGCGCAATACGACGGGCTGGCGCGGATTCATTCGCAGCATCCGGCGGCGGATGGGTCGCTGCGTTTGCTGGTGGAGCTGGCCGACGGGCAGATGGTGGAAAGCGTGCTGCTGCCGCGTGATGGACTGTGTGTGTCGAGTCAGGTGGGCTGTGCAGTTGGTTGTACCTTCTGCATGACAGGGCGCTCGGGCTTGCTGCGTCAGGTGGGCAGTGCAGAAATTGCAGCGCAAGTGGTGCTGGCGCGGCGGATTCGCCCGGTGAAAAAAGTCGTATTCATGGGCATGGGCGAACCCGCGCACAATATCGAAAACGTGCTGGAAGCCATTGATTTATTAGGCACAGATGGCAATATCGGCCACAAAAATCTGGTGTTCTCGACCGTGGGCGATATGCGGGTATTCGAGCGACTGCCGCAACAGACGGTCAAGCCTGCACTTGCACTGTCCCTGCACACCACGCGCGCCGATCTGCGCGAACAGTTGCTGCCACGCGCGCCGCGCATTACCCCGGCCGAGCTGGTCGAGCTGGGCGAAGCCTATGCCCGCACCGTGGGTTATCCCATCCAGTATCAGTGGACGCTGCTGGCCGGCGTCAATGATTCGCAAGAAGAAATGGATGCCCTGATCCGCCTGCTAACTGGCAAATACGCCATCCTTAATCTAATTCCCTACAACAGTATGGACGGCGACATTTACCAGCGTCCTACGGCGGAAGCGGTCGAGGCAATGAAACGCTATCTGCACAATCATCGCATTCTCACCAAGGTGCGCGACTCGGCCGGACAGGATATTGATGGGGGATGCGGACAGCTGAGGGCACGTGCGGCGGATGTGATTGATGTCAGTCGATTGCGTCGCAAGGCAGCGCAGGCTCATCCCAAGTAGCGTTCAGTACACACCTCCGGTATCGGCCGATGCACTTTTGTGCAGCGGGTTAGACAAGCTCCTGGCGCACCGCTATGCTCTGCTGCAAATTGCGCGTGTTCTGCCCATGATGCAGCACGTTTATCATCGGAGAGACATCATGCAGCTGCCCCAGCTTCAACGCCCTACACCCGCTTTTGTCGGCGCCTCATGGCTGGCCTTATTTGTCGGTGGTATCACATTTGTGGTGGGTTTATGGAATGCCCCCATGCAACTCAATGAAAAAGGCTATTACTTCACCGTGCTGATGTATGGACTATTTTCAGCGGTATCACTGCAAAAGTCTGTGCGTGACCGCATGGAAGGCATACGTGTCAGCGGGATTTATTTTGGCCTTTGCTGGGTATCAACCGGCTTGTCGCTGTTACTGCTGGGGGTCGGTTTGTGGAACGCCACACTGGCACCAAGCGAAAAGGGCTTTTATGCCATGGCTTTTGTGCTGAGCCTGTTTTCAGCGGTTGCCGTACAGAAAAATGTGCGCGATGTTGCATTGTACGAAGCGCTTGCGCGGCGCATGCAGGCGCAGCAAAACGCGCCTATCGATAAGTAGGTGACGCATCAAGATGCGCCCGGCAGTCACTCCTGCTGGGCGTTGTCTTTTACACCTCCGACTGGATGCAGGTGCTGTGCAGCCTGCTCCATCACCCATCGACGCTCTTCCGGCGGCAGCATGGCTTCATATGCACGCTCAACTTGCCAGAAATCCATCGCATTGGCAGGTAGCGCATCAATGGCGTTCACCACCTGGCGGCCAATCGCTGTATCGGCACATGAAATGCCGATCACCAAAGGCTTCGCAACCCCCTGAATTGGCAAAAACGCCAGATTGGGATGATCGGGATCAGAACGGCGAACTGTCTCTGCCTCGTAGCTATAGCCAATAGTGAGATCAATACGCTTGTGCTTGAGATGCTGAATCAGGCCACCCAGGCCAGATTCACTGGTTGTCTTGAGCATCAGCACGCGATCGGGATAGTGCTGGGACAGCGTCGCCAGTTGGGCATCCAAATCCACGCCATAACTGCGCCCGGCTAATAGGCCTAGCCGCAATCCACCTGACTCCATCATCTGCGCCAAGTTCACTGCACGACCGGCATTGTCCAGTGCCAGCATATCCCGGCGTTCACCGATCAGTCGCGGGGGGGCCAAGATCTGGTATTTGCGGCGGGTAAAAACGGTATAGCGTAAACGCTTCGGGGTCTCGATCATCGACAACTCGCAGACATCCATGCGGCGCCGCAGTAAGCTCTCCCGACGCTCGCTGGTAATACCTGCTTGCAACTCATGATGAAACTGCGGCAGATGGGCGACCAGATCCTTTCGGAAAAGATCCAGAATGCCCTTGTCCTGCAGGGGACCACTGGCGATTTCCCAAGGGGGATAATTCAATGTCGTCCACATGACAACCGGCTTCGGGGAAGACTCAGCCATCAGCCAAGCGCTCCCAATCAGGCAGCATATTCCCCTTGCCAGTCTGCATGAATCCTTCGGCATAGTGTCGACCTTGTCGGATCAATGGCACCCTGTCTGCCTTCGTTTTACGAGCGAGTGCCTCCACTCTTTCTTATAGCCAGATACCTACAGCCTTGCCAGACATTTCGTGGCGCCATCGAATCAGGCAGCCCCTTCGTGCCTATCCTGACGTGCAGTGCGTGCCTGCTTTTTGTCGATCACGGGTAGTTTCGGCAAATAGCCCTGAAGGCACACGGGATTACTCCGCGCGCCACTGGCGACATAATCGGCCAGCAAGCAATCCCGCACCGTCGATGCAGCCAGACCGGCTTGTCCGGTCAGATACGTAAACAGCTGATCCACCAGCATTTCCGGCGACACACCCTGCGTACGTGCCAGCGATGTCCAAAGCCACGCACTGCAGCGCCAAAATGCGCGGAACGGCGAGGATTCCGTGTCCAGTATCAACGCAATCGTTTTGCCAAAGCGGCCAGAATTAGCAATCAGATCCCAGTACCGCGCAAAATGCTCGAACTGTTCGAAGATTGCAGCATCCAGTGTGCTGGTCGATTTCACCTGATACGGAGGCTCGGGGTCGAATACCATGCCCCACGTTTCTGTGTGACGGATAATGGGCGTGCCGCGTAGACGTTTAAGGATGCCCGGCTGAATTTCATGCGGCTGCAAGGCATAGAGGCGGTCAAATCCATCGGCAAAGCTGTCCAGCGTTTCGCCGGGTAAACCAAAAATCAGGTCAGCATGGATATGGGCGTGCGAATGACTACGTAGCCACTGCAGATTGGCTGCAGTCTTATCATTATCCTGCCGCCGCGAGATTCGCTTTTGCACCTCGACATCAAAGCTCTGAATGCCGATTTCAAATTGCAATGCCCCGGGCGGAAAGCGGGCAATCATCTCTTTCAGTCGATCGGGCAAATGATCCGGTACCACTTCGAAATGGACGAACAGATCGAGCGCCCGGCCTGCTGCCGCATTTGCCTCAATCCGCTCAAGGAAAAATTGCAAAATACGCAATGAGGCATCTATCTTCAGATTAAATGTGCGATCGACAAATTTGAACAGGCGCGCCCCCCGTGTGTACAAGCCCGCCATTTCATCCAGAAATGTGTCCAGATCAAATGCCCAGGCCGTTTTGTCGAGCGCACTCAGACAAAATTCGCATTTGAACGGACAGCCTCGCGAGGCCTCCACATATAAAACGCGATGCGCCAGATCAGCATCACTGAATTCACGGTAAGGCAGGGCGATTTGCTCAAGTGGCGGTTGCTCGCCCGCAATGACCTTCTGAAGCGGGCGCGGACCATCGATCAGTGCACGACAAAGCTTGGGAAAGCTAATATCCCCCCAGCCCGTGATCACAAAATCAGCGATTGCGGTAATGGATTGCAGATTAACTTCATAGCTCACTTCCGGCCCGCCCAGCACAATGCGGATATCGGGTCGACTCGCACGGATACGGGTCAGTACAGCCTCGGTTTGCCGCACATTCCAGATGTACACACCAAAGCCCAGAATGCCTATTCCCTCTCCTGCAGGCGGGCATTGCGCCAGTATTTCATCTGCAATCAAAGCTGGATCACGTGAAATCGTAAACTCATGCAGACTGGTATAGGGGCGTAAATCGCCCATATTGGCGAGCAGATAGCGTAAGCCAAGAGAAGCATGGCTATAGCGGGCATTCAAGGTACACAGCAGAATTCGGGGGGCAGTCATTACGGGTCAGATCAATCAGCAGACCCTGTATTGTCCTGTGGTAAGGTCGCCAGCACAACGCCAATCAGCGCAATCACCAATGCAAGCAGTTGCATCAGCTGCATGGACTCACCCAGCACCAGTACACCGACTGCAGCTGCGGATATGGGTAACATTGCGGTAAACACACCGCCCTGGCTCGCCGGTACTCCCCTGAGCCCGGTCATCCACAACCATACCGTCCATACGCTCGCGGCCAGCGCATAAAACAGAAATAATCCCCAGATAGTTGGTGACACCTGAGCAAAATTGAATTGCAGCGCTTGGTATATACCCAGTGGCGTCATCAACAGCAGACCCCAGATATTAATCAGGGAAGTAATACGCTTTGGGCTCAATGCCCCTGTCAGCATCTTCCCGATGACTGCATAGGATGCTTCGCAGATCACCGCCCCCAATACCAGCAGATTACCAAGCCAGACATGATTTCCCTGTGGACTGCCGACCTTGCCATGATCCGTCAGCGCTAACATGCCCATACCACCCGCAGCGCATGCAATTGCCAGCCACACCCGCAGGCTAATGCGCTCTTTTAGGCAAACCCACGACAGCAAGGCCACCACGGCAGGAATCGCCGCCATAATGACGCCTGCCGACACGGCGCTGGTCATACTGACGCCATACAGCATGCAAACCGAAAACAGGAAGTTGCCGAGGAACGATTCCAGGAACACCAGTCCGCGCACCCGCGGCGTCATCACAGGCTCGTCAGCAGGTTTGCTCAGCCAGGTGCGCATCGCAAGCGCCCCGACACCAAAACGCATCCAGCCCAGCAAAAACACCGGGATGGCCGCAACCAGCGGTTTAGATAAAGCGGTATAGCTTCCCACCAGGGACATACTCAGTGCCAGACAGGCATAGGACAGGCTGCGATTCAATTCATCTCTCCGATCAAGTCGCTACCATAGCAAGCCCAACGCGTGCTGCCTATCGGTACAATCGGCCAGCATTTCCATCATGACAGACACTTTTCATCATGAAATCAACATATTGGCCATATCTGAACGCGCCTTTAATCCGTCCGCGCCCGTTAGCCCGCATGCCGCACTCACTGGCACCCGCATGGCAGGCTATGCGCTCAAACGAAGCGACTGAGCGATCAACCGCAAATCAGCAAACTTGTAAAGAAACACCTGATTCGACTGAGAAATTTTCACCACAGTACAGTTTAATTGACCAGACGTCGCCCAATTTTCAGGCGTATACTCTTTCCCGAATCGCTGAATCATCGTCGCACTTCGAGGGGATAAAAGATGAACAACGCGGGTTCAAACAGCAAGCGTGGAAATGGTGAGCCGGACACAGGTTCATCCCTGAGCAAGCTGATGAAAGAACCGCCTGCAACGCGAGAGCAGCACGCTCAACGCATGGCGAAACGCGGTGATGTACGCAGACGTCTGGAAGATCTGATGCTCGAAAAAGCCTCTCAGGATCTCTGGTAGCGCACCCTGAACAGCCCTGAACGGGCTGTTTTTTATTCAAGGCCAGGGTGCGCCTTTCCCGACATGATGGCGCAGGGGCAATGTACCCCCCCAACACTTAAGAATGCGCCACACTAATCGGACGGTGCTTGGCAGACAATCTACGCACCTCTGCCAGCTTGGCCAGTTGCGCAATCAGATTCTGCAATGGGCGACCCTCCAGCACATCCATCTGCACTTCCAGTCGACCTGCATCCTGCAGCGTCTGTGCATTCAGGCTTGCGACCTGATACCCACGGTGGCGCACAACACGCAGCAAGCGCTCGAGGGCACCGGCCTGATTATCCAAAGTCACTTCAATACGGTTAGACATCTTGCATCCTGACTTTCAAATATGGAATGAGTGTACGGATGCCCGCTTACGCAAGCATCCAGGTATTGGGTAATGCTCAATGCACCGGGTCTTCCAGCATGACGCTGTTATCCTGCCCTGGAGGAACAAGCGGCCATACCTGTGTACGCGGGTCGATAACGGCATGGATCAGCAGTGGCCCATCGGTGTGTAACATGGCCTCCAGCGCACGCGAAATATCGCTAGCACGTTCGATACGCAGCGCCGGAATCCCGAACGCCTCGGCCACCTTGCAGAAGTCCGGGTTGTCAGATAAATCTGTCTCGCTATGGCGCTCATCAAAGAACAGGTTTTGCCACTGGCGCACCATGCCTAGCAACTGGTTATCCAGCAAGAGAATGCGAACCGGCAGATTACAGCGGCGAATGGTGACCAATTCCTGAACATTCATCATGAAGGAGCCATCACCACTGACATTCACCACCATACGATCCGGGAATGCAAACTGCGCACCCAAGGCCGCAGGTAAGCCAAAGCCCATGGTTCCCAATCCACCGCTACTGAGGTGATGCCTTGGATGGTGAAAACGGTAATGTTGCGCCGTCCACATTTGATGCTGCCCGACATCACAGCAGACAATCGCATCTTCCGGTAACTGTCTGGACAGTTCGCGTAACAGACTCGGGCCATGAATACGGTTGTCCGGCAGCGCAACGCCCCCATCCGGTAAAGGCCGGTGACTGCCGCATGCAGCGCGCCAGTCCGCAATATCCAGCGGCTGCGCCAGTTCACGCAAGCACACGCTAAGATCGCCGCTCAGGGCGATATCTGCCTTACGCAATTTACCAAATTCCGCAGGATCGATATCGAGATGAATCACGCGCGCATCAGGTGCAAATCGATCCAGTCTGCCAGTTGCACGATCATCAAATCTTGCACCTACTACCAATAGCAAATCACATCCCTGTACGGCGAGATTGGCTTCCTTACTACCATGCATCCCAAGCATTCCCAGCCAGGCAGGATGATCCGGCGGCAAACTTCCAATCGCTTTAAGTGTCGTGACCGTTGGTATACCGGTTTCGTTTACAAAGTAGCGTAGCGCATCGACCGCTTCAGCCAGCGCCACCCCGCCCCCCGCATACAAAACAGGGCGCTTGGCTTGCGCCAATAAGGCACGTGCATCGCGTAGCGAGGCTACTCCCGGCGCAGTCGCAGGCTGAACAGGCAAAACGTGGTAGTCCGCATCGCAGGGACCTAATTGAATGTCTTTGGGCACATCGACCAGCACAGGTCCAGGACGGCCACTGCGGGCAATCGCAAAGGCTTCAGCAAGCACAACAGGCAACGATGCCATGTCTTGAACGATGAATGAATGCTTCACGACCGCCATGGACATCCCAAACACGTCCACTTCCTGGAAAGCATCTGTCCCGATGAAGGGACGAGCAACCTGCCCGGTAATTGCAACTAAAGGGACAGAGTCGAGATAGGCATCTGCAATTCCGGTTAGCAGGTTAGTCGCACCGGGGCCACTTGTCGCAATACATACACCGACCTTACCACTGGCACGGGCATAGCCGTTTGCGGCCAACGCGGCACCTTGTTCATGGCGACACAGAATATGCTTGAGCGGAGAACCAACTAAGGCATCGTAAAACGGCATAATGGCTCCACCCGGATAGCCAAACAGGTATTCCACGCCCTCCGCTTCCAAAGCCTTAACCAACAAGTCTGCGCCGCGCATCATTTCCTACTCCTCCGTGACGAAGCCAAAACAAAAGCCCCCGACCATTCTGGTTCGGGGGCTTTGCTCTGGATTTCGGTTTTGTACTATTGTTCCGTTCTTCCAACCAGCATCGCGCCCCATGATCGTTTAATCATGGTGCGTTTGATAATAATCACGGTGCTATTCAAAGGAAAACGAAACATTTGAAATTCTTCAGGGTGTAAACGCCAGACAGACCGGCACTTCTGTAACCATAACCTAAGGGTCGAACAATTTGCAAGCAATCATTGCATAAAAAAACGGCACCATCCGGTGCCGTTTGCTTGGAACTCGCCTAGCGCCTTACTTCCCCGATGCTTTAACCTTCACTTCATGCTTCAAGCGAAGCGTCTCTAAATAGGCACCTTGAACCGCATCCGACTGTGCACGCACAACTGCGCCCGCAAAGTTTTTAGCCATCATTGGATCGACAGGCTCGGCTGGGGCAGCTTCCACTTTGAACAGCAGGTAGCGACCACCCGACACCAGGCCAGAATAACCGGGCAGCTTGGACGACGACACGCCAAACACAGTGTTAATCCCTTCGTCATCCAGACCTTGAGGTTTCATTCGGCTAACGGCTTTACCCGCTTCCCAGGCGACATCGACCTTTTCGCCCTTCTGCAGTGCGGCCAGCAAACGCTTGCCTTCGGCAGCAGCCATTGCTTCGGCTGCATTCTGACGCAGCTTGGCAGAAATGGATGCCTTCACCTCATCCAGTGCGCGTGTACGTCCTGGTTCGTGGGCCAACACACGTGCAACGATCTGGACGCTGTCCTTCAACTCAATGGGCTCACTATTATGCTTAGCCTTGAGTACATCATCGCCGAAAACGGTCTCGCGCACCTTGGGATCATTCAGCACCGGTTCGGTTGCCGTTGTGCGAGTCATCCAGTCACTGTTTTGCACCGTCAGCTTCAACTCTTTTGCAGCCGCATCCAGACTGTCAGGGTGTTGATACGTCAGATCTTGCAGCTTCTGTGCCATCGCAGCCATTTGCTGACTCACAAACTGCTTGCGGAACTGCGTTTCGATTTCCGAGCGTGCGTCATCAAAACCACGTGTTTTGATTTCATCGACAGTGATGATGTGATAGCCGAACTGCGTTTCAACCAGACCGGACACTTCACCCTTTGCAAGCTTAAATGCAGCATCTTCAAATGGTTTGACCATTGTGCCGTCATGCGCAACTAAACCCAGATCACCGCCTTGTTCCGCCGAACCCGGATCTTGCGAATTTGCTTTAGCAAGCTCGGAAAATCGCTTGGGATCCTTCTGCAAGTCAGCCAGCAATGCGGTGGCTTTTTCCTTTGCTTTAGCGCGATCCGCAGCCGATGCACCCTTATCTGCACTGATCAGGATATGGCGTACCTTGCGCTGTTCTTGCGCCAAAGATGCCTTGTGCTCATCAAAATACTTGCGCAGTGCGGCCTCATCCATTTGAGCCAGTGCGCCTACGGTATCGGGCGATAAAACCAGATACTGTACTTTGACCCGCTCTTCTACCTTGTAATCAACCAGATGTGTGTCGTAGTACTTTTTGACATCCGCATCTGCAACGGTCACGCGCTCCAGGAATTTCTCTGGCATGACGTTATATTGCGACACCATGCGCGGGGTCATGAATACCCCTTGCAGACGGTCTGCCGATGCCTTTGCGACAATTCCGGAGTCGTTCACCATTCCTAGCAAGGCACGCTCGCGGATATCGTCCTGAAGTTTGGCCTGGAAGGAATCGACCGTCATACCGTTTGCCGCCAGTAGGCTGCGGTACGTTTCCGGGTCAAATTTTCCGTCTTTCTGGAATTCGGGAATATTCAGAATAGCGTCCTGCAACTGGCGAACACCCGGCACCAGATTCACATCAGACGACTCATTGCGGATCAGCTGTCGGCGAATCAAAGTTTCGATCACCTGAGGCTTCATGTTTTCCGGTATATCCTGACCACGTGCGATCTCATACAGATCGCGCTGGGTAATCTTGGATTTACCCACCTTCGCCACGTAGTCATCCGCCCCCAGCAGTTCCAGCCCGGCGAAACCACCGCCTACCACCAGCCCGATACTGACAAGCCCCAGCGCGACATTAGCCAGGCGCCGATTATTATTAACAAAATCAAACATGTAGCGAACTCGCGTGGCGACATGCGCCTTAAGGAACAAACAAAAAAAAACAGGGTGAACGGAAGCCGTTCACCCTGTTTTTGCGTTTGGCGGAGCGGACGGGACTCGAACCCGCGACCCCCGGCGTGACAGGCCGGTATTCTAACCAACTGAACTACCGCTCCAAATCGCACAAAAAGCCAGCTCCAGGTGGAGGCTTTTTGGATCAAATACTGGTGGGTGGTAACGGGGTCGAACCGCTGACATTCTGCGTGTAAGGCAGACGCTCTACCGACTGAGCTAACCACCCATCGTCAAACAATTTCGAACCGCTGTTTCTCTCAGTTCTCATTCGTTTGGCGACGAAGAACGCTATTGTACAGCATCTTTTAGAGATTTACCAGCCCTAAATTTAGGTTGTTTTGCTGCAGCAATCTCAATGGTGTCACCAGTGCGCGGATTGCGGCCGCTGCGTGCGCTACGCTCGCCAACATAGAAGGTACCAAAGCCAACCAAAGTCACTTGGTCGCCAGCCTTCAGTGCATTAGTCACGGCAACGATAGCGGCATCCAGTGCCTTGCCAGCTGCTGCTTTAGAGATTTCGGCTTGTGCTGCGATCTCGTCGATCAGTTCGGATTTGTTCACTGCAGTCCCCTTTCGAGATGAATAGGATGTGTAACGGTGGATCAAGCGCATGAGCTTTATAGCAAGGGCAAAAATTAGGTGTCAAGCGCAAAGCCGCGCCAATGCTCGGTTTGCGCCATATACACTCTTCCTAGGCCCTCAATGCGTGGTCGGCGCAACAGTCGGTGACCCAGTTGCAGCACTATTGTCGGATTCGATTGCAGAATCCTGTGTTTTGGTGCTTGGCAGCGGCTCCCGCTCCAAAGCGAGCGAAAGCACCTGATCAATCCATTTTACCGGATGAATTTCCAGCTTCTGCTTGATGTTATCAGGAATTTCCGTGAGGTCTTTGGTGTTTCCCTCAGGAATCAGGACATGCTTGATTCCACCACGATGCGCGGCCAGCAACTTTTCCTTCAGCCCACCAATCGGCAGCACTTCGCCGCGCAGGGTGATTTCCCCCGTCATGGCAACATCCGCGCGCACCGGAATACCCGTCAGGATAGACACCAGCGAAGTCGCGATGGCGATGCCTGCAGATGGGCCGTCCTTAGGCGTAGCGCCTTCCGGCAGGTGAATATGAATATCGTGCTTCTGGTAGAAGTCGGCGTCGATCCCCAGGCTTTCTGCACGACTGCGTACAACAGACAGTGCAGCCTGGATTGATTCCGTCATCACCTCACCCAGCTTGCCGGTTGTAATCATCTTGCCCTTACCCGGCAGACCCACAGCCTCAATGGTCAGCAACTCGCCACCCACCTCGGTCCAGGCAAGCCCGGTTACCTGACCAACCTGATTATTTTCTTCAGCCAGACCATAGGTAAACTTATGGACGCCTAAATACTTTTCGAGATTCTTTGCAGTGATCTGCACACGCTTGCCTGTTGGCTTGAGCAGAGTCGCCTTCACGACCTTACGGCAAATCTGGGCGATTTCACGATCAAGTGAACGCACCCCCGCTTCACGCGTGTAATAGCGCACGATATCGCGAATCGCCGATTCCTGAATTAGCAGCTCTTCAGGCTTCAGCCCATTGGCCTTCATCTGCTTGGGTACAAGATATTTTTCAGCGATGCCGATTTTTTCATCTTCCGTGTAACCGGCCAGACGGATGATCTCCATCCGATCCAGCAGCGGCGCGGGAATATTGAGCGAATTGGCTGTCGCCACAAACATCACATCCGACAGGTCATATTCCACCTCGATGTAATGATCGTTAAAGCTGTTATTCTGCTCGGGATCCAGTACTTCCAGCAATGCCGAAGACGGATCACCGCGGAAATCCTGCCCCATCTTGTCGACTTCATCGAGCAGGAACAGCGGGTTCTTTACACCCGCTTTACTCATGCTCTGCAAAATCTTACCGGGCATGGAACCGATATAGGTACGGCGGTGACCACGGATCTCGGCCTCATCACGCACGCCACCCAGCGCCATCCGCACAAATTTACGGTTGGTCGCACGGGCAATACTTTGCCCAAGTGATGTCTTACCGACACCAGGCGGCCCCACCAAGCACAGAATCGGTGCTTTCAGCTTGTCTACACGCTGCTGCACGGCAAGGTATTCAAGAATGCGTTCTTTGACCTTATCGAGGCCAAAGTGATCTTCTTCCAGCACGAGCTCGGCACCGGCCAAGTCCTTGCTGATCTTGGTTCGCTTTTTCCAAGGCAGGCCAAGCAAGGTATCGATGTAGTTTCGCACCACAGTTGCCTCGGCAGACATGGGCGACATCATCTTGAGCTTCTTGAGTTCGGCCTCGGCCTTTGCTTTGGCTTCCTTCGTCAAACCGGCTGCCTGAATACGGGTTTCCAGCTCATCCAACTCGGCACCTTCCTCAACCTCGCCGAGCTCCTTTTGAATGGCCTTTACCTGTTCGTTCAGGTAGTACTCACGCTGGCTCTTCTCCATCTGGCGCTTCACGCGACCACGGATACGCTTTTCAACCTGCAGGATGTCGATTTCACCTTCAAGTTGCTTCAGCAGGTGCTCAAGACGCTCAACCACATTGAACATCTCGAGCACTTCCTGCTTTTGTTCCAGCTTGAGTGGCAAATGCGCTGCAACGGTATCCGCCAGACGCCCTGCCCGCTCAATGCCAGACAGCGAAGTCAGTACTTCTGGAGGGATTTTCTTATTGAGTTTGACGAATTGGTCAAACTGCGCCAGCAACGCACGGCGCATGGCTTCGCTTTCGCTGCCTTCCTGAACATCCATCGAGACCGGACGTGCCGTCGCAATGAAGTGTCCATCATCGTCGGCGATATGCTCTGCCACCGCACGCTGGCTACCTTCAACCAGCACCTTTACGGTACCGTCAGGCAGCTTCAGCATTTGCAGAATGGTTGCAATGGTGCCTACTTCAAACATGTCCTCTTTCGAGGGCTCGTCTTTAGCCGCATTTTTCTGTGCCAACAACAGAATCTGTTTGCCGTCACCCATCGCGGCCTCAAGCGCCTTGATGGATTTGCTGCGGCCAACAAACAACGGAATGACCATGTACGGGAACACTACCACGTCGCGCAAAGGCAACAGTGGCAGGTCAAGAGGAATGGCGGGGAGTTCATTATGCTGGGACATGGCTTTTCCAGATGCGTTATGTCTGATGGCTAGATGGGCGCGCATCAAGCATTTTCAACTGCGCTGAGTTGGATAATTACCCAATCGACGGCATGCTGCAACGGTCAAAAACAAAAACCGCCCCGGCGAGAGGCGGTTTTTACAATGGTAGGCTAGTTTTGGTCAGGCTGTTTCAGCATTTGCCTGATCATTTTTATAGATCAGCAAAGGCTTACCAGACTGTTCAATGACGTTTTCGTCGATGACGACTTTTACCACATTGTGTTCGCTTGGCAGCTCGTACATGGTATCGAGCAGTGCGCCTTCCATGATAGAGCGCAGACCACGCGCGCCGGTTTTGCGCGCCAATGCACGTTTGGCGATCGCCATCAGTGCCTCTTCACGCACTTCAAGCTCTGCACCTTCCAGGTCAAACAGCTTTTGATACTGCTTGACCAACGCATTACGCGGTTCTGTAAGAATGGTGATCAGTGCAGCTTCATCCAGTTCATCCAGGGTAGTCACGACAGGCACACGACCAACGAACTCGGGGATCAGACCAAACTTGATCAGATCCTCTGGCTCGGTTTCACGCAGTACCTTGCCGGTGCTACGGCTATCGTCCTTGGAATGCACGGAGGCGCCAAAACCGATGCCACCCTTTTGCGAACGCTGACGGATGATGTTGGCCAAGCCGTCAAATGCACCGCCGCAAATAAACAGGATATTGGTGGTATCGACCTGCAGGAATTCCTGATTTGGGTGCTTGCGACCACCCTGTGGCGGAATCGACGCAACAGTACCTTCGATCAGCTTCAGCAGTGCTTGCTGCACACCTTCACCGGAAACGTCACGGGTAATCGAAGGGTTATCGCTCTTACGGGAAATCTTGTCGATTTCATCGATATAAACGATACCGCGCTGAGCCTTTTCAATATCGTAATCGCATTTCTGCAACAGCTTGGCGATGATGTTCTCAACATCCTCACCTACATAACCAGCCTCGGTCAGTGTCGTCGCATCCGCAATCACGAATGGCACATCCAGCAAGCGCGCCAAAGTCTGAGCAAGCAAGGTTTTACCAGAACCCGTTGGCCCAATCAGCAGAATATTGGACTTTGCCAGCTCAACATCTGACTTGTCACTCGCAGGGTTCGCCAAGCGCTTGTAGTGGTTGTAAACAGCCACTGCCAGCGCTTTCTTGGCCTTTTCCTGACCAATTACATACTGATCCAGCGTCTCGCTGATTTCCTTGGGCGCAGGCAGCTTGGCTGCTGAGCCACGATTTTTTGTCGCAGCACCAGATTGAAGCTCGTCCCGGATAATGTCATTACACAGGTCGATACACTCGTCACAGATAAACACCTGCGGGCCAGCGATTAACTTGCGCACTTCGTGCTGACTCTTCCCGCAGAAGGAACAGTACAGCAGCTTATCGGAAGATTTGTTATCGGACATGGATGCCTCGTCACGATACGCACATCACTCAATGCACGAGATCCGGACGTAATGAATTCGAAGAGAACAAAGCGGGAGGACATTCATCCTACCCGCTTTCTGAAACTACCCGGAGTGTTTACTCAAGTGCCTGACGCGTGGTCAGGACTTGATCAATGAGGCCATATTCTTTGGCCTCTGCGGCTGCCATGTAATTGTCACGATCAGTATCACGCTCGATCGTTTCAATGGCCTGACCAGTGTGGCTTGCCAGCAACTCGTTCAGCAGATGCTTGGTTTTCATCAGCTCACGGGCATGGATCTCGATATCAGATGCCTGACCTGACAATCCACCCAGCAGCGGCTGATGAATCATGATGCGCGAGTGCGGCAGAGCGAAGCGCTTGCCTTTCGCGCCGCCTGCCAGCAGGAATGCACCCATGCTTGCAGCCATCCCCACACACAGTGTGGATACGTCGGGCTTGATAAACTGCATGGTGTCATAGATTGCCATGCCAGCAGTTACCGAGCCACCCGGCGAATTGATATACAGCGAGATATCCTTGTCCGGATTTTCGGACTCGAGGAAGAGCAGCTGCGCAACAACCAGATTGGCAGACACATCATCTACCGGACCTACCAAAAATACCACGCGCTCTTTAAGCAGACGGGAGAAGATATCGTATGCACGCTCTCCTCGTCCGCTTTGCTCGACCACCATGGGAACCAGACCGCTGTTCTGCGGCTGGGGACGGATCCAGTCTGACGGTTGCCAGTTGCTCATTCGTTATCCTCAGGCGTTGGCCATCAGTTCGTCGAAGCCCAATTGCTTCTCGACCACCTTGGCCTTGCTGTATACATATTCAACCACATTGTCTTCCAGCGCCAGCGATTGCGGGCCAGCCAGACGGTCTGCACTGGCGTAGTACCAGGACACAACCTCTTCCGGATGTTCGTATGCTTCAGCGAATTCGTCAACAATTGCCTTCACTTGTTCCGGCTTGGTTTCCAGGCTATTGGCGCGAACCACTTCAGCCAGGATCAGGCCCAGGGACACGCGGCGCTTGGCTTGCTCTTCGAACAGTTCCGGCGGGAACGGCATTTCCTTCGGATCGAAACCGCGGTTTGCCATTTCCTGACGGGCATTTTCGATCAGACGACCGATTTCTTCGCCAACCAGCGCCTTCGGCACTTCCAGCGGTGTCACATCGATCAGAGCCTGCATCACCGCTTCTTTAGCGCGTGCGGACAAACGACGCTTCACTTCGCGATCGATGTTCTTCTTCACTTCGGCGCGCATTTCTGCCACGTCGCCGTTTTCCACACCCAGTGCCTTGGCAAAGTCAGCATCCACTTCCGGCATGATCGGAGCGGCAACATTCTTCACAGTCACTTCAAACTGTGCGGTCTTACCAGCAACATCCTTACCATGGTAGTCAGCCGGGAAAGCCAGATCAAACGTCTTGGCTTCGCCTTCCTTCATACCCAGTACGGCGCTATCGAACTCAGGCAACATCTGGCCTTCGCCAACCGGGAAAGCGTAGTTGCTGGCTGAACCACCTTCAAACGCAACACCATCGATGGTGCCCTTGAAGTCGATAATCACGCGATCGCTCTTTTCGGCAGCGCGTTCGACACGTTCAAAACGGGTACGTTGCTTGCGCAGGATGTCGATGGTCTTGTCGACTTCGGCATCGCCAACGGTCAGAACCGGGCGCTCAACTTCCTTAGCAGCCAGATCGCCAACGGTCACTTCCGGGAACACTTCAAAGCGTGCAGCGAATGCGAACGACTCAGCATCGCCCGGCACACCTTCGAACTGCGGGAAACCGGCTACGCGCAGAGACTGCTCGTTTGCAGCCTTTACAAAAGATGCCTGAGCCTTCTCGCCCAGCACTTCTTCGCGAACGCGGAAGCCGTGAACGGAAGCAACCATCTTCAGCGGCGCCTTGCCCGGACGGAAACCCTGAATGCGGGCGGTACGTGCTACCTTTTTCAGGCGCGCTTCGATTTCGGTGTCAATTTCCGCCATCGGGATGGAGAAGCTAAGACGACGCTCCAGGGTGCCCAAAACTTCCAAATTTGCTTGCATATTCGATCGATCCTGTCAGAACGCTTGTCTGTAAGCTGATCCAGCGCCGATGCTTCGATCGGCAGCGTGAAAATAATCGGTTTGTGGTGCGAGAGGGGGGACTCGAACCCCCACACCTTGCGGCGCTGGAACCTAAATCCAGTGCGTCTACCAATTCCGCCACTCTCGCACTTTGCGCACACGGCGACAAAAAGTGAACTCCGGATTATAGGATAGCTGCGGATAAATTCAAATAGGTCAATCAAAATTCCGATGCACTTTCCAGGTAATCACCTGACACATGCCGGTTTCAATTGAAGTGATGCAGCGCCTTTGTGTCATACTGGCGGCCATTTTGCAGCCAAGACAGCCATCGTGAGCACACTAAGACTGTTTGTACCCGACACATTCACAGCCAATGAAGCTGAACTCTTGTGGTACCTGCTGGAGGACACCAGGGTCACGTCCGGCCGCGCCACGTTGGCGCGACTGCCGCATGCCAAGCGGATCGAACTCTTCCTGCCGCCATCACGCATTTTACACACCACAGCAGATCTACCGCCCGGCGGAAAGAAGCAGGCGCGAAAGCTCCTGCCATTTTCACTGGATACCATCCTGATTGGTGATGCCGAATCGCAACACTTAGCCTTTGATTGCCAGGGCGACATTGCGCGCCTTCGTATCATTGATCGCACATGGCTTGCAGAAGTACTTGCCTCCCTTAAAGCCTCCGGCATCCAGGCCAAGGCCGCATTCAGCCTGGCCGAGCTATGCCCGACAGAGGACGGTCATTTGCTGTGGGGCGGCAATGGATGGTGCGTTAGACACCAAGGCCAGATGGTCTGGCTCGACGTCCGATCAGCAGATTACCCTCCAGCCACCCTCCCATCTGCCCCGGAGAATGGCTACACATTGCATGTTCCGTACTCGGTTCGCTCGAACATGACTGACGCATGGCAGTCATTCAATGGCCAGACTGAGGATCACGATGCCTACTCACGCCCACTACCTGCCGATGCCATCAATCTGCTTCAGGGTGAATTCGCATCCGGGACTCAACTGGAAATCGATTGGAGCAAACTTGCGCTCCCTGCACGCTTGCTCGGTGCCTCACTTGCCTGCGCGGTCATTGCAATCGCTGCCAGCATACTGAGCATGCGCCATGAGGAGGCGGCACTGCTTGACGCGATGGATGCCGCTTATAAGCAAGCCTTCCCCGGCACACCCGTCAATCACAATGCTCGCCTGCTCCTTGCCTCGCGCTTAAAGGCCGGCCAACAGAATCAATCGTCGGATGACAGCCTTGGCAGACTCATCTCACTTGCGAGCAATGTTCCCAAGCCTGCAGATATTAAGCTGACCGGACTCACCTACGACGGTCAGACACTGGCAGCCGAATACCAGGGCGCTCAAGATAAAGCCCAGCAACTTTCACAAGGCACAGGCGCAGAAATGACCATCCTGACCCCAACCACCTTCCGTCTGACGTTTAAAGCGTCAGCCGCACATTAAGCAGGTGGTGACATCACGATGAATACGATACTGAAAAAAATTCAGATTCCGGCACCTGTATTGCAATACTGGCAGCAGCGCGAACCTGGCGAACGACGCATGATTGGCGCCTTTGCGATCGTCGTATCGATTGCACTGATCGACCTTGCAATCATTGAACCCGTCATTAAAGTCAGGTCGCAACTTCGAAACAATCTCCCCGCTTTGCGCCTCGAAACGGCAAGCTTCCTGCGGGATCTCAAGCAGATTAGCGGCAAGGACACTCAAGCCAAATCACTTGATGATATTTTACGCTCGCTTGCCTCCGGCATGCCGGATCACCTTCAGATAGATAGCAGCAATGGCAAGTCAGCGAGACTTCACCTGAATCATTGCGAATGGAAGCTCGTGGTGGGTCTACTGGCGCAGCTCCAGCAAAAAGGTGTCTCCATCACCCGCATGCACGTCAAAGCCACGGATGCCCCAGACATCATCGATGCTGACATCGAGGTGACCCAATGACTCGATTGAACTGGAAGTGGTGGACCTACCTTGTAATTGCCTGCCTGACTTGGATGATTGCCACATTGCCTGCACGCATCATGGCATCCATTGTCGAAAAGCAGTCAGGCGGGCTCATCTCACTGCACTCCGCCGAAGGCACGATCTGGCAAGGCGGCGCCCAGCTCGCACTCCAGCAACAAGGCTTGATTGACAGGGTTAACTGGCAATGGCAGCCCAAATCGCTCCTCAGCGGCGTGCTTGCCTATACGCTCGAAGGCACGAACGGCTTGCATGCCGAGATACTCGCCGGCTTCAGTAAAACTGAATTGCGAAATGTAAGTATCTCGCTACCGGCAGCCCCACTGTTTCAACTGGACAAGCGTCTACACCCTCTCAATTTAGGTGGTACATTTCACCTGAATGCCACAACGCTACTCATACATGGTCAGTCGCTCACTGGCAGCATGAGTCTCGATTGGCAAAACGCATCCTCCAGCCTGGTGACAGGTGCCAATCCCCTTGGAGACTACCGCCTCAATCTGATGCCGAATGGCAAATCATGGCAAGGCCAGCTATCCACCCAATCGGGCAGTCTGCAACTGCAAGGCAATGGCAATTGGCAGATTAACGGCAAGCTCATTTTTGATCTCACACTCCGGGCCGCCGAGGGAAGCGAGGCCGCGCTTGCGCCATTGCTCAACCAGATTGGATCAGGCCCGGCGAATGCCGAACGTCACCTCAACTTTACTTTCTAACCCTTAAAGCCCGCCTGCAAGCGGGCTTTAAGCATTTGATGCGCCCCTTGCATCATCCAATCAACCATTTCTGTTCTGCGCAGGATGCACGCATGGGGTAAAATGCGTTTTTTCGCATTGTTCCATTGCGATTCTTGTTCAATTTCAAGCATCCCCGGCACACATGACTGTACGTACACGCTTTGCACCTTCTCCTACCGGCATGCTGCATCTGGGCAGCGTGCGCACCGCCCTGTTCGCATGGGCATACGCTCGCCACCATCAAGGCGTAGCCGTACTGCGCATCGAGGATACCGATCTCGAACGCTCGACACCGGAATCCGTCCAGACCATTTTCGATGGACTGAGCTGGTGCGGCATCACTTTCGATGAAGGTCCCTTCTATCAGATGCAGCGGATGGATCGCTACAAAGCGGTAATCGCGCAGATGCTGGAAGCGGGCACTGCCTACTACTGCTATTGCTCGCGCGAAGAACTGGATGCGATGCGCGCCGAAGCAGAAGCAAAAGGCGAAAAGCCGCGTTACAACCGCATGTGGCGTCCGGAAACAGGGAAGACATTGCCATCCGCGCCTGCAGGCGTCGATCCCGTCATCCGCTTCCGCAATCCGCTGGATGGCAGCGTCGTATGGGAAGACGCCGTCAAAGGTCGTATCGAGATCAGCAATACCGAACTGGATGACCTGATCATTGCCCGTCCGGATGGCACGCCTACCTACAATTTCTGCGTGGTCGTCGATGATCTGGATATGGGAATTAGTCATGTGATCCGTGGTGATGATCACGTAAACAATACACCCCGCCAGATCAACATTCTGCAAGCACTCGGTGCGCAGGTGCCGGTCTACGGTCACCTGCCGTTGATCTTCAATGCTGACGGCTCGAAGATGAGCAAGCGCAAGGATCCTGTGGCGGTAGCGGATTACGCCGATCAGGGCGTGTTGCCGGAAGCCTTCCTGAACTACCTGGCACGACTGGGTTGGGGTCACGGCGATGACGAGTGCTTCACCATGGCACAGTTCATTGAGTGGTTCGATCTCAAGGATGTCAGCCCCTCACCTTCGCGTTTCGATCGCGATAAGTTGCTCTGGCTGAATCAGCAGCACATGAAGGCGGCGGACAACGAACGCCTCGCCACGTTGACCAAGCCCTTCCTGAGTGCGCTTGGCTGCGATACGGATCACGGCCCGGCATTGGCTGGTGTGATTGGCTTGCTGAAAGAGCGCGTGACCAATCTGAGTGATCTGGCTGCACAGGCAACCTACTTCTACCGTCACGATGCCGCGCCGGATGCCCTGCGCGAGCAGCATCTGACCGAGGAAGGCATTGCCCGACTGGGGCGCTTCCGCACCGAGCTCGCCGCATTGCCAGATTGGGATCTTCCGACCCTTGCGGCCGCAATCAAGGCATTCGTCGCGGCGGAAGGCGTCAAGATGCCGCTGGTCGGCATGCCCGTACGCGCCGCGTTGTGCGGTACAACGCAGACACCATCAGTTGATGCCGTACTGCAGTTACTCGGACGCGATGAAGTGCTGCGCCGTCTGGATAGTTTGACAGCATAAGGAAGTTGAAATCAGGGCGGACCAGCGATGTGTCCGCCTTATGCTTTGCTAGAATTGAAAAATCATTTGTCACGAATGTGACAAGTTCCGTCCCGCATCCGGTAAAATTGCGGACTATTTTTTGCACCCCAAGTCACGGTTCCTGCCATGCCCACCTTGATCAAGCTCCGCGGCGGTGTCGCGCTCTCCCGCTTCCGTCTCGATAAACTCCAGAATAGCCTTGAAGCCGCTGGCGTCGGCAAACTGGCGCTCTATGCCGAGTTCTGGCATCTCGCCGAAGTCTCGGCAGATCTCGATGCCGATGAACTGGCCAAGCTGGAACGTATTCTGACCTACGAAAATCCGGCTCAACCCGAACTGGCAGTCGGCACGTCTATCGTTGTCACCCCGCGTGCAGGCACCATTTCGCCGTGGTCATCCAAGGCATCGGACATCATCCACCTGTGCGGTCTGAGCAAGCTGAACCGTGTAGAACGTGCCATGGTGATTCATGCAGGACGTGATCTGGACGCCAGTGAGCGCAGCAAGCTGGCCGAACTGGCGCACGATCGCATGATCGAGGCCGTCTGGCAGCAGCTGGACGAAACCGATGTGCTGTTCCGCCACGTTGAGCCGCAACCGCTCGCATCGGTCGATATCCTCGGCGGTGGTCTGGCTGCACTTGAAGCCGCCAATCGCGAGATGGGTCTGGCACTCTCGGCAGATGAAATCGAATATCTGGTCGAAAACTTCAAGAAGCTGAAGCGTAATCCGAACGACATCGAACTGATGATGTTCGCGCAGGCCAATTCCGAACATTGCCGCCACAAGATTTTTAATGCCGATTTCGTGATTGATGGCGTGGCGCAGGAAAAGTCACTCTTCGGCATGATCCGCGATACGCACAAAGCGCATCCACAAGGTACTGTTGTTGCCTATTCGGACAACGCCTCGGTGATCGAAGGTGCAGAAGTCGAGCGTTTCTATCCGGCATCGAATGGGCACCAGTATGGCTACAACAAGCGTACAGCCCATATCCTGATGAAGGTGGAAACGCATAATCACCCGACCGCGATTTCCCCGTTCCCGGGCGCATCGACCGGCTCCGGCGGCGAAATCCGCGACGAAGGCGCAACAGGCCGTGGCTCGCGTCCGAAAGCAGGTTTGACTGGCTTCACCGTATCCAATCTGAACATTCCGGGTTTCAAACAGCCCTGGGAGCAGTTCTCCACGTTCCGTGCCGAATACGGCCGGCCGGACCGCATTGTGTCGCCACTGCAAATCATGATCGAAGGTCCGATCGGTGGCGCCGCATTCAATAACGAATTCGGTCGTCCTAATCTGACTGGCTATTTCCGTACCTTCGAAGAGGTGCTGGATGGCGAAATGCGAGGCTATCATAAGCCGATCATGATCGCAGGCGGTGTGGGCACCATCGACGCTGAACAGGTTGGCAAGCACGATATCCCGGCAGGCGCAGCGATTATCGTGCTGGGTGGCCCGGGCATGCTGATTGGTCTGGGTGGTGGCGCGGCTTCCTCCATGGATACCGGCGCCAATGCAGCGGATCTGGACTTCGACTCCGTTCAGCGTGGCAACCCTGAAATCGAACGCCGTGCACAGGAAGTGATCGACCGCTGCTGGCAACTGGGCGACAAGAATCCGATTCTGTCGATTCACGACGTGGGCGCGGGCGGTCTGTCCAATGCCCTGCCGGAGCTGGTGCATGGCTCCAGCCGTGGTGCCAAATTCAATCTGCGCGACATCCATCTGGAAGAAAAGGGCATGTCGCCCATGCAGATCTGGTGTAACGAATCGCAAGAGCGTTACGTGCTGGCCATCCGCAGCGAAGATGTGGCGCTTTTCCGCCAACTGGCTGAGCGCGAGCGTTGTCCATTTGCAGTTGTGGGTCACGCGACGCTGGAAGAACACCTCGAAGTGGCAGACAGCCATTTCAATAACAAGCCTGTCGACATGCCGATGGACGTGCTGCTGGGCAAGCCGCCGAAAATGACGCGCGAAGTGAAGCGCGTCGAACGCGAACAGCCGGTATTCGACTCTTCGAAGCTTGACCTGAAAGAATCCGCCTACCGCGTACTGCGCCTGCCAGCCGTATCGAACAAATCGTTCCTGATCACTATTGGTGACCGCTCGGTGGGTGGCATGACTGCCCGCGACCAGATGGTTGGCCCATGGCAGGTACCGGTGGCAGACGTGGCCGTGACCGCTTTGGGGTTCAATACCTATCTGGGCGAGGCCATGTCGATGGGCGAGCGCACACCGCTGGCTCTGATTTCTGCCCCTGCATCGGGTCGTATGTCGATTGGTGAAGCCATCACCAATATCGCCGCTGCCGATATCGCCAGCCTGTCCGACATCAAGTTGTCCGCCAACTGGATGGCAGCCGCCGGTCATGAAGGCGAAGATGCCAAGCTGTACGATACCGTCAAGGCTGTGCGTGATTTGAGTATTGATCTGGGTATCAGCATTCCGGTTGGCAAGGACTCGCTGTCCATGAAGACCGTGTGGAAGGAAAATGGTGAGTCACGCGCAGTGGTATCGCCGCTGTCGCTGATTGTGTCCGCCTTTGCACCCGTTCAGGATGTACGCAAGACGCTGACCCCGCAGCTGCGCACCAAGGATGGTGATACCGACCTGATCCTGATCGATCTCGGTAACGGCAAGTGCCGCTTGTCCGCTTCTGCGCTGGCACAGGTTTACAAGCAGATCGGTGGTCATGCCCCGGATCTGGAAAGCGCCGAGATTCTGAGGGCTGCCTTCGACACCATCCAGAAGCTGAAGAGCGAAGGCCGCATTCTGGCCTATCACGATCGTTCGGATGGTGGTCTGTTTGCCACAGTCACCGAAATGATGTTCGCGGGTCACACTGGCGTGACACTGGACATCGACGAGCTGTGCATCGAACGCCGTCGCAATCAGCGTGAATACGGTGAAAGCACGCCGGAAACCGTCGAGCGCGCCGAAAATGGCCGTATGCTGGGTGTCCTGTTCAACGAAGAACTGGGCATGGTGATTCAGGTGCGTCGCAGCGACACGCCTGAGGTCATGGCCGCCTTCTTCAATGCCGGTATCCGCAGCCAGCTGCATGTGATCGGTACACTGAACGACGACGACCGCCTTAAGATCAAGAAGCGCAATCGTCTGGTGTTCAATGAGACCCGTGTCGACCTGCAACGTGCCTGGTCGGAAACCAGCTACCAAATTCAGCGTCTGCGCGACAATCCAGCCTGTGCCGATTCTGAATTCGAACAGCTGAATGATCGTCATGCGCGTGGTCTGTGGGCCGAGCTGAACTACGATCCGGCAGAAGATATTGCCGCACCGTATATTGCCTCCGGTGTGCGTCCGCGCATTGCTATCCTGCGCGAGCAAGGTGTAAACGGCCAGATTGAAATGGGCGCTGCATTTGACCGCGCTGGTTTCAATGCGGTCGATGTCCATATGAGCGACATTCTGAGCGGCCGCGTGTCCCTGCGCGACTTCCAGGGTCTGGCCGCTTGTGGTGGTTTCTCTTACGGCGACGTGCTGGGTGCAGGTGAAGGCTGGGCGAAGTCCATCCTGTTCAACGCACTGGCCCGCGATGAGTTCACCGCCTTCTTCCACCGCAACGAAACATTCGCGCTGGGCGTGTGTAACGGCTGCCAGATGATGTCGAACTTGTCGGAGATCATTCCGGGTGCCGAAAACTGGCCGAAGTTCCGCCGCAATGCCAGCGAACAGTTTGAAGCGCGTCTGGTGATGGTCGATGTGCCGGCCAGCCCGAGCCTGTTCTTCCAGGGCATGGTGGGCTCGCGCATGCCGGTGGTGGTCAGCCATGGCGAAGGCCGTGCAGTCTATACGGGCAATGCTGATCCGGCTCGCACCATCGCAGCAATGCGCTATGTGGATGGTCGTGGCTTGCCGACCGAAGTCTACCCGCTCAACCCGAATGGCTCGCCAAACGGTCTAGCCGGTGTGACCACGGCTGATGGCCGCTTCAGCATCATGATGCCGCACCCGGAACGGGTCTTCCGCGCCATGCAAAACTCCTGGCACCCGGACAACTGGGGCGAGGATGGCGGCTGGATGCGCATGTTCCGCAATGCCCGCAAGTTTGTCGGTTAAACGACAAAGCTGCTCAAACAAAAACCCGCGTGGCAGCGGGTTTTTTCACATCTGACGTTGCCAGATTAGTCGCAACATCAAAATAAGCCGATCACGTCTTAGGCAGCGTCACGCCCACTTGGCCCTGATATTTACCGCCACGATCCTTGTACGAAGTTTCGCACACATCATCGGCATCGGCTTCAAAGAACAGTACCTGCGCACAACCTTCTCCTGCGTAAATCTTGGCCGGCAGCGGCGTGGTGTTGGAGAACTCCAGTGTCACATAGCCTTCCCATTCCGGCTCGAACGGTGTGACATTGACGATGATGCCGCAACGGGCATAGGTCGACTTGCCGAGGCACACGGTCAGCACGTTGCGCGGAATGCGGAAGTACTCGACGGTACGCGCCAGCGCAAAGGAATTGGGCGGAATAATGCAGTAGCCTTTGCCGGATACATCGACAAAGCTATTTTCATCGAAATTCTTAGGGTCGATCAGCGTGCTGTTCAGATTGGTGAACAGTTTGAATTCGTCGGCGCAGCGAATATCGTAGCCATAACTGGATGTGCCGTACGACACAATGCGCTCGCCATTAACCTGCTTGACCTGATTCGGCTCGAATGGCTCGATCATGCCATGTTGCTCGGCCATGCGGCGAATCCAGCGATCAGATTTGATGCTCATGGTGGACCTGATTCTAAATAGGGTAGGATCATATAAGGATACCATTTCATACCCTGCCCTGTCGCTTACGATGCAGTGCGCCAAAGCAGGCCGTGATCAGCTACAATCGCGGCGATATCGTACGAGAAGCCACCGTGACGCCCGATCAATATTGCGAAGACAAAGCCGCTCGCAGCGGCTCCAGCTTTTATTACAGTTTCCGCTTCCTGCCCGACGAAGCCAGACGCGCCATTACTGCGCTGTATGCCTTCTGTCGTGAAGTGGATGATGTGGTGGATGAAACACACGATGACAACGTCGCTCGCACCACACTCAATTGGTGGCGTAATGAAATCGCCCAGATGTATGCCGGACAGCCGCAGCATCCAGTCACTCGGGCCCTCATGCCGCATGTACAACGCCTGCAGCTAGAGCAAAACCATTTCATCGAAATCATCGATGGCATGGAGATGGATCTGGAGCACGCGCGCTACCTGACCTTCAAAGATTTACAACTGTACTGCTACCGGGTTGCTTCGGTGGTGGGGCTTTTGTCTGCCCAGATTTTTGGCATGAAGGACAAGCAAACGCTCAAATACGCGCATGATCTGGGCATGGCGTTTCAGCTTACCAATATCATTCGTGATGTGGGCGAGGATGCACGTCGCGGCCGGATCTATCTCCCCGTTGAAGACCTGCAGCGCTTCAATGTGCTGGCCGCCGACATCCAGCAATACAAAGAATCCGACGCGTTCCGCCAGTTGATGGAATTCCAGATCGAACGTGCGGAGCAGTTCTACCAGAAGGCGCTGGCGCAACTCCCTGCGATCGACCGCAAGACTCAGAAGCCCGGGCTGATGATGGCCGCCATCTATCGCGCCTTGCTGGAGGAGATCCGCGCCGATGGTGCCGGAAAGGTCTTGAATCAGCGTATCAGTCTGACACCCATCCGCAAGCTCTGGCTGGCATGGAAAACCTGGATGTTCGCATGACCATTGAACGCTGCGCGTGGGCCAATCCCACTAATCCGCTTTATCTGCGTTACCACGATGAAGAATGGGGCGTACCCTGCCACAATGAGATTCAGTTGTTCGAAATGTTGAATCTCGAAGGTGCGCAAGCCGGATTGAGCTGGGAAACCATCCTGAATAAGCGAGAAGGCTATCGCAATGCCTTTGCGGGCTGGAACGCAGAGGCGATTGCCCGCTTTGATGAGACTGATCGCGCAAGGTTGCTGGCAGATGCGGGTATTGTCCGCAATCGCCTGAAAATAGATGCCACTATTGGCAATGCACAAGCCTACCTGCGCATGCGCGAACGCGGTGAAACGCTGGATGCTTGGCTATGGCGCTTTGTGGACGGTCGCCCGATCCAGTCGAATCTCGGCAGCGGGAAAGAGACGCCCGCACAAACAGCCTTGTCGGAAACAATCTCCAAAGAACTCAAGAAAATGGGCTTTCGTTTTGTCGGCCCCACCATCATTTATGCATGGATGCAGGCAACCGGTCTGGTCAACGACCACCCCGTCACCTGCTTCCGTCATGCCCACCTCAAGGAATCCAACTCGTGAGCACTTACCTGCCCGCCATTGAAATCGAAACGCGTCCTAATCCCGAGTTTGCTGTGATCTGGCTGCACGGTCTTGGCGCTGATGGCAATGATTTTGCCCCGATCGTACCGGAGTTGGGTCTGAACAAGGACAAGGGCATCCGCTTTGTCTTCCCGCATGCCCCTGCCATTCCAGTAACCTGCAACAATGGTTATGTGATGCGCGCCTGGTACGACATTTTGTTCTTCGAGGACATCAAACGCCACGCGGACCGCAAGGGAATCGAGACATCGGTCGAGCACATCACAGCGCTGATCAAGCGTGAAAATGAACGCGGTATTCCCACTGAGCGTATTCTGATTGCAGGATTCTCGCAAGGCGGCGCAATGGCCTATACGGTCGGCCTCACCTATCCGGAGAAGCTGGCGGGGGTTATTGCCCTGTCCACCTATATTCCGTCGCCGGAACTGATTGCGGAACAAGCACATCCAGCCAATGCAGCAACACCTGTATTTGCAGGGCACGGTAGCATGGACCCGGTTGTGCCGATGGTATTAGGGCAAGCTGCAGTGGAAGCCGTCAAAACACGCGGCAACCCGGTGGAATGGCATACCTGGCCGATGCAGCATTCGGTATGCATTGAAGAAATTCGTCTGATTGGCAGCTGGATCAATCAGCGTTTTGCCTGACCAGCCAGCATCAGCCTCACGGCGTGGTCAATGTCATTTGACGATATTGACTACGCACCAGATCCAGTCTGCACCTTTTTCAAGTACCTCACCCATGCGCAGCATAAAGCGCTTATCGCGGGCGGTCGCCTGATATACCTTGCCAAGCTGATAGTCTGACGACCTGCTTAGGATCGTATTGGCACGTCGTTCAGCTGATTGGTAGGGAATATACAACGCCGACAAGGCATGCATGGCATTACTGGCTTGACCGGCAAACGCTGTCGACAAAGGTGTATCCATATCCTCCAGCTTTGGCATCAAACTAACGGATACCGCTGCAGGGGTCAGAATTTGCGCACCGATGTACAGTTCTTGCGGATTCTGGCGAATCAAACGCCTGATTACCGCAATTTTCCATCCCGACTGATCATCATTTCTAACAGCCAAGAGCGCGAATAGCCTTACCCAGTCATTTTTTGCCGATGGCAAATTCGCTCCGAACCCACCTTCCGATACATTTTCCAGTACCCAGGGCTCACCCTCAGGCGCTTTGGGTTTAGGCACGCCCCAGGCTTGCTGGCGTTGCTGTGCGGCGGCTATTTTCTGGCGTGTACGTTCAGTGACGTAACCGTACAGGCGCATATCAAGCGCCTCGTCATTATCCGGTACGGCTTGGCTAGAAGCTTTGGCCATAAATCGCTCATCATCGCCCCGCACTGCGGAGAAGATGGAATCCAGACCACGAACAACGAGAACCGTCTGACTTACCTTTTCGCGGGTACTACGCTGAATCTGACGGCTCGGCTCACGTGACCACATGATCTCAAGCTGGCGAATGAAATCCAGGCATCCAGGCATACGCGCGTCATCGCCCAGACCAATTTTCTGTGGTGATTCACCATTTTCCAGATGCTGAATAATCTGGGTGATTTCGATAATTAGCTGATTCACACCCCAAAAACGGAGCATTTCACCTTGAACTGCTTCGTGAATTTTCACTGCAGGCTGGGTCTGGGATAAATCCGCACAAAATTGATGTAAAGCAGCCCGATACTTTCGTTCGATCTCGATATTATGCGTCCACAGTCCAAGCCAGCGATCAGCCCATTCAATTTGTCTGATACTAAAATTACCACTGTTCAGCGTGCAGAGCATCTGAATATGCAGGTATTCGTCGGCACAGGATGTGTGCTGCCCTTGTTGCCCACCGTAAAGTACGACAGGGTCAACATCAACATGTGTCACTTCGGATAAGCGGTAGAATTGATTCGCAGCAGACCATAGATTCGCAGCAGGGGTCTCATATCTGAAAAGATGCCACTTGACCAAGACGCCAATATAGCGAAGACCACGCGCCAGCATCAGCGCAGAGACTTTTTGAAAGCCAGCCTCTTCACCTTCGCTGATGTCCTCCAGACGAACAAAGCGGTGATAGGCATGCAGCATTGCCTTGATGTGCGTGACAATTTCCTGCCACAATTTCTCCTCAACTTGCTTGCCCATGTGAGGATTTTGCACATACTGCTGACACAGCATATCGAATGCATACTGGGACTCATCATCCATCACCAGCAAGGCATGCAAGTTAGCTAGATTGAGGCGCTCAATGCTTCCCAGGCGTTTGAGCACTTCTTGCACATTCTGCAATTGTCGTGTTACATCCTGCTGGCGCACCTCCTTCATCCATGTGCTGGTTGCACGCGGATCCATCAGGGGATCAGCCTTTTTGACCAAGCCGGTCAACGATCCAATCAGATTACGCATGTTTGATCCACCACGTGGGCGCCAGCAGCAAGCCGGTTCAAGTCATTAACCAGCTTTCTGCTTCTTTAGAATTATCGAATAGAACAACATCTGCCTGAACAAACAGCTGAGATACCCATACGGCCCAGCTGACCCAGGTATCCTGGCAGACAACAGCAACTTTACCGAATGATGCTGCGTGCGCGCGCCCGAACTGAAGCTCTTCCCACACGACGTCCACTGTGTAAGACAGCATGTCGGACAGGTCGATCAACAGATTTGCTGTTCCGTGAAATTCAAGTTCGTGCAGAACATTGTCTTCGAACGACTTGAAGTCAGCTAAGGTGAACTCACCTGCAACCGAAGCAAACACACAATGTTCTCTGGTTTCGATCGCTATCATGACTTGCCTCCGATTCGTCGCTATCTGTACAGGTACAGATTATATTTGAATGCTAGACAATTCAATGCATTGTGCATGCATGCCAATGGCAAGTCCAGCACTTTAAATTAAATGTTAGATTATCCCAATAGGATTAGCTTCAATCACAACAAATGCCAAAACAAGGTTTGCTTCATCTGATAAGGACAAATGAATTGAATTAATCCCTCTATCCAATATAAATTCGTTTATTAGTTTATTCGTAATAATAAATGGCTTACCCATTTCATCATGTGAAATAGTAATGCCATTCAATGTTACAGGTGGTCGCACGCCATGCCCGAGCGCCTTGGCAAAAGCCTCTTTAGCTGCCCAGCGTTTGGCAAGGAAGCGTACCGGATCATGATGGTGCTGAAATTCACTGATTTCGATTTCGGACAACAGTCTAGCTAAAAGCCGATCGCCATGCTTTTGATAAGCACCGGAAATTCGTTCAACATCACATAAATCAGTGCCAATCCCGAAAATCATGAAAACCTCATTCTGCCGAATAAATAGATTGCAAATCCCGCAATAGCTGCCTTGTATGCAACTCCCCCGGCCCGAGCAATTCACCAAACAACAATCGCATCAGTGACTTGGCATCCTGTGCAACCTTTGCATCAGATAACTCGCCCTGCCCGATCGCAAGCAGACTGCTCCCTATGACTGAGTGTGGTGTTCCCACCTGACAACGGGAAAATCCGCTACCCGACAACCAGAGGTAGGTGTAATCAGATTGTAGCGGGTGCCCGGCTCGGTCGTGAGTGAAAGAAACGCCGTAGCCCAAGGCCGCTAACAGTGCGAGTTCTGCTCGGCGTAAAATGGGTTCGACCACGTGCATACCGGCTCGCGGGGATAGCGACAGTGCTACAACGGCCTCGAGATATGCATCAAAAAGCTGGGGATGTGGATCGTCGCGCGGCAAAAGCCGGATAAGAAGCTCATTGAGGTAAAAACCACACATGAGCGGTAAGCCGGCAAGGTGTGGCACGCCGCCCTGCCACTCTGCAGTATGTAGTGTTTTTACTTCGCCTGAGCCAAACCAGGATAGCAGTACCGGTTGAAAACCCAACAGCACCCCGCGTAAAGGTGATCCTGCCCGCCTTGCACCACGTGCGGCAATCGACACCCGTCCCTTGTCACGACTGAACACATCCAGAATCAGACTGGTTTCGCGCCAAGGGTGCTGATGCAATAGAAAAGCCGGCGCCCGATCCACACGATTGCGTGCTTTCGACCAGCTGCCGGCCATTCACGATTCCTTATTCGTAGCCAAACTGACGCAACATGCGTGTGTCGTCAGCCCAACCACTCTTGACCTTGACCCACACCTCAAGGAACACCTTGGCATCGAACATTTTTTCCATGTCCATACGTGCTTGCGTTGAAATGGTCTTCAACTTTTCGCCATTGTGACCAATGAGAATGGCCTTCTGAGCATCACGATCCACCAGAATGGCGATATGAATGCGACGAAGATTACCTTCTTCTTCATACTGTTCAACTTCCACCGCTGTGGAATATGGCAACTCATCGCCCACCAGTCTGAAGATTTTCTCTCGAACAAGTTCTGCCGCCAAGAATCGCTCGCTACGATCAGTGACCTGATCTTCCTCGTACATCGGCACGCCTTCTGGCAAATGCGGACGGATGGCATCAAGCAAGACTTCGATCTTCATTTCCTTCTTTGCAGAGATCGGTACGATTGCCGCAAATGGAAAACGATCTGCTACACGCTCGATAAAGGGCAGCATCTGCGCTTTATCCTTGAGCATGTCCGCCTTATTCAGTACCAGCACGACAGGAATATCCTTAGGCAGCAGCTTCACCACTTCCATGTCACGTGCATCGAAGCGATTGGCCTCGATCACAAACAGAATCACATCCACATCTGCAAGCGTCGTGGTCACACCACGGTTCATCGCATCGTTCAGCGCGCTGCGAAATTTGGTCTGAAACCCTGGCGTATCAACAAAGACATACTGCACACCCGGATCAGTACGAATGCCAGTAATTCGATGGCGCGTAGTTTGTGCCTTGCGTGAAACAATACTGACCTTTTGACCGATCAGGCGATTCAGCAAAGTTGATTTTCCGACGTTGGGTCGACCGACAATGGCAATAAAGCCTGCGTGGAATGGGGTGTCCATCATGTTATTTCCGTGTTCCGTTGACCAGCAGTTCCATCGCATGAGTCGCCGCTTCCTGTTCTGCGGAGCGTCGGCTACTGCCATTTCCTTCAGTCACCACATTGACAGCTGCAATGCGGCATTCAACTAAAAATTGTTGATCATGTGCTTCGCCGGTTTGGCGAACAATGACATACGTGGGCAAGCCATACTTTCGAGCCTGCAACCACTCCTGTAATCTCGTTTTACTATCTTTGCCGTGCACAGCAGGATCAATTATCGCAATCATAGGCGCAAACAGCGCCCGAATCACTGCAGCGGCCTGATCAAAACCACCGTCCAGATAAATGGCAGCAAAAATTGCTTCCATCGCATCAGCGAGTATGGAGGCGCGCTCCCGGCCACCGCTTCGCAGTTCACCTTCACCCAGCATCATGACCTGACCAAGTTCGAGTCGAACGGCCAACTCCGCTAAGGTTTCCTTCTTGACCAAACTTGCTCTCAGACGAGACAGTTCGCCCTCGGATACACCCGGAAATGCATCAAACAGCAGACGGGCCACGACTGCATTCAGAATACCGTCCCCCAGAAACTCGAGACGTTCATTATGAGGTACACCATAACTACGATGCGTCAGTGCCTGACGCAAGAGCGACACCTGAGCAAACGAATACCCCAGCTGTTTGACCAAGGTATTCAATAAATCCTCTCGCGTCACTTGGCGTTCCCTGATGAGCGGCCATCCGCCTTGAAGTTAAATTTCAGGCTGATATTTGCGACAAGTGAAACTTCTCTGAAATACTCGACATGAAGATCCATCCCTTCATTATCGGACTCGATTTCCAGATCCTGACCATGAACAGACGAAATCGACTCGATTTGAGCATACTTATCGAATGACTCGCGAATCTGAGCCACAGGCAAGCCCTTCTGCTCAATCGCCACGCGCTGCAGAGACCGCTTAACTGCAAAATACTCGGTATAAACAGGGATAAGCTTAAAGCCAACCACTGCTAGCATGCCAAGCAGCACCATGCCCGCAAACGCTTGCATCAAACTGAATCCTGATTGCTTTTTCATACAAAACTCCCGGTAACAATCAGATCATCAGTGAATCATTGTGCCAACGCGACTCATGTCTTTGAAGTTCATCCAAATCATGAAAGCGCGGCCCGCGAGATGATTCTCTGGCACAAAACCCCAATAGCGACCATCAGACGAATTGTCGCGGTTGTCACCCAGCATCAGGTAATGCCCCGCCGGAACTTTGCACACAAATCCAGTCTCGTCAATCTGACAGTTTGCAGACTGAAGATCACGCTCCCCGCTGCTGGCAAATTCAGGCTGCATGCTGATTTGTGCCAACTGCATGAGGTTGTACGCTTGCTGATCCGGATCGTTCAGCGTCTGATATGTCTTCGACGGTGTCTTTTCCTGCATACGATTCACGCTATTTTCGCGCTCATCGTATTTGTAGACCCCAATTGGCTGGCTTTCATAGCGAATACCGTTCACCGACAGCTGCTTATTGCGATATTCAACTGTATCCCCTGGCAGGCCAATCAGACGCTTGATGTAGTTGATCTTTGTATTGAGCGGGTAACGGAAAACAACCACGTCGCCGCGAGCTGGCGCACCAGTTGGGACAATTACTTCATTGATAAAGGGCACACGGATACCGTAGGCAAACTTGTTGACCACAATGAAGTCGCCGACGACCAAACCCGGACGCATGGAGCTGGACGGAATCTGCATCGGCTCGATCACGAATGTCTTCAGCACACCGATAGACAACAGCACGATCCAATTTGAGAAGCCAAATGCAGCCCAATCTGGCAAGGCCTTTTCCCCACCCCTGGCGCGATATCCTTTCAGTCGAGCAACTAACGCCATCACTGCCGGCGTCACCCCGATGACCAGGAAAAACAAATCGCTTGGATTGGCAATGGCCGATAGCGCCCCCCAAGAACCGACCAAGAGGAGAAAATATCCCCACAATGCCAATTCGGGCATTTGCTCGGCATCAAAAGTTGGCTCACGCATCTTGCTACGGGCAATGCCGATCAGGATGGGGCCAACAGCAATGGCTGCAATCGCCAGATAGGTCCAATTCATTGAAGCGCTACTCCCTTTTATTTGGGCTTATTTGTCACTAACCTGCAAGATCGCCAGGAAGGCTTCCTGTGGAATTTCCACATTGCCCACCTGCTTCATGCGCTTCTTACCGGCCTTTTGCTTTTCAAGCAGCTTTTTCTTACGGGTGATATCGCCACCGTAACACTTGGCCAACACATCCTTACGCATCGCCTTAACGGTTTCACGCGCAATGATGTGGGCACCAATTGCAGCCTGAATCGCAATATCAAACATCTGGCGCGGAATCAGCTCGCGCATTTTCGATACCAATTCACGGCCGCGATACACGCTCGTTGCACGGTGCACAATCAGACTTAACGCATCTACGCGTTCGCTGTTGACCAGCACATCCAGTTTGACCAGATCATCGGCACGGAATTCCTTGAAATCGTAATCCAGCGATGCATAGCCGCGCGAAACAGACTTCAGCTTGTCAAAGAAGTCCATCACCACTTCGGCCATCGGCAAATCATAAGTCAGCATGACCTGGCGACCCATATACTGCATATTGCGCTGGGCGCCGCGCTTCTGATTACACAGCGTCATGACCGCGCCAACATAATCTTGCGGCACCAGGATGGTGGCCGTAATAATCGGCTCGCGAATCTCTTCGATCTTGCTGATTTCCGGCAGGCGCGACGGATTTTCAATTTCGATCAGTTCGCCATCCTTCATCAGTACCTGATAGACAACAGTCGGTGCCGTTGTAATCAGATCCATGTCGAATTCACGCTCCAGGCGTTCCTGCACGATTTCCAGATGCAACAGGCCAAGGAAACCGCAGCGGAAACCAAAACCGAGTGCCTGCGACACTTCCGGCTCGAAATGCAGGGATGCATCATTCAGTTTCAGCTTTTCCAGGCTATCGCGCAGCGAATCGTAATCATGAGATTCGACGGGATACAAACCTGCAAACACCTGCGACTTTACTTCCTTGAAACCCGGCAGCGCTTCGGTTGCGGCAGGTTTTACCAGGGTAATTGTGTCGCCCACCTTGGCGCTGGCCAATTCCTTGATACCGGCGATGACAAAGCCTACTTCGCCTGATGACAGCACATCGCGCTGTACAGACTTAGGCGTGAATACGCCAACCTGCTCGCACAAATGCTGAGCCTTGGTCGACATGAACAGCAATTTATCCTTTGGACGAATCGCGCCATCCACTACGCGAACCAGCATCACCACGCCCACGTAGTTATCAAACCACGAGTCGATGATCAGTGCCTTGAGCGGGCCATCCTGATTGCCTGTCGGAGCCGGCACCTTAGCGACGACTGCCTCGAGGATATCTTCGATGCCGATACCATTTTTGGCACTGGCGCGCACAGCATCTGTCGCCTCGATACCAACGATGTCTTCGATTTCTTCGATGACACGTTCAGGCTCGGCAGCAGGCAGATCAATCTTGTTGAGCACAGCCACCACTTCTACACCTTGCTCGATGGCGGTGTAACAGTTGGCGACTGTTTGAGCTTCCACACCCTGCGATGCATCCACCACCAGCAGTGCACCCTCGCAGGCGGCCAGCGAGCGGCTGACTTCATAGCTAAAGTCGACGTGACCGGGTGTATCAATCAGGTTGAGGTTGTACACCTGCCCGTCACGTGCCTTGTACTGCAGGGCTGCCGTCTGCGCCTTAATGGTGATGCCGCGCTCTTTCTCGATGTCCATCGAGTCCAGCACCTGCTCACTCATTTCACGCAGCTCGAGACCGCCGCAAAACTGGATGAAACGGTCGGCCAGAGTGGATTTACCATGGTCGATGTGCGCAATGATCGAGAAATTACGAATATGTTTCATGAAGCGGTCACAGCCCTGAGCACAAAAAGCGCAAAGCCGGGCGAAAACATCCCACAGCGTTGCGCCATTGTCCTGAATCTTTACAAAAAAAATGGGTGAGCAGCCAATGCACACCCATCGGATTTCCCGATTTTAGCGGAAATTCATTCATCCGTTAAGCCTGACGTCCGGCAATCCATTTTTCCAGCTTGCTGACATTGAGATGATAAAAGCACAGCATCTCGCCATCATCCCCCAGCAAAACGGGAATCATCGTACCGTACTGATCTTCCAGGGCGTCATCATCATCTATATCCACCCAGTTTAGCTGGATATCCCGCCCCTTCAGCAGGGACTGCAGTTGCGCCAGCATATCCTGGCACAGACTGCAGTACTCCCGACCATACAAGGTTAAGGCGATCACTCGTCGTTATCCCGGTCGTTTTGCTTTTCCGGCATGCGTAGCGCAATGTAGAGTGCAACCTGACCACCGCGAATGACACGCAACGGGATTGCCTGCCCCGGCCGGGCCTTGGTCAGCATTTCATTGAGCTGTGCCAGTGACTTCAGCTCTTCCTGACCGATTCCGACCACTACATCGCCCACCGCAAATCCGGAGCGCGCCGCGGCGCCAACCACATTTGTGATTTCGAGACCAAACTTGATCTTCAGTTGCTTCAGCAATTGTGGATCCAGCTCACGTACTGTCAATCCCGACTTATTCAGTGGCTCGGCTTTCTGCTTATTGCGGTATTCGCGCGTTTTGCTGCGCCCCTGGATTTCATCTTCGTTTTCAGCAACCGTCACCTTGACGGTTTTCTGAGCTTTGTCACGCCAGATATCGACATTGGCAACCGTGCCGGGCGAAGTCAGCCCGACAATACGGGACAAATCGCTCGCCTCGTCTACCGACTTGCCATTAAATGCCAGAATAATGTCACCGTTCTTCAGGCCAGCCTTCGCAGCAGGACCATCTGCCGTGACATCCTGAACCAGCGCGCCCTTGTTGTCGGACCGACCAAAGGCACTCGCAAGGCCCTCGTCGATGCGACCAATCACGACGCCAATCCGGCCATACGTCACCTTGCCATGCGCCTTGAGCTGATCGACCACACGCATGGCGTAATCAATCGGGATTGCAAAGCTCAAGCCCATATACCCACCGGTGCCGCTAACGATCTGGGAGTTGATCCCAACCACCTCGCCGCGCACATTGAATAGCGGTCCACCCGAGTTGCCCGGATTTACAGCCGCATCTGTCTGGATGAATGGAATGATCTGTTCTTCAGGCAGATTGCGCCCCTTGGCACTCACAATCCCTGCGGTCACGGTATTTTCAAGACCAAGCGGCGACCCGATCGCAACCACCCACTCGCCAACGCGCAGACGCTCGCTCGATCCTACGTCAACAGTCGGCAGTTCCTTACCTTCAATTTTGAGCAGGGCAACATCGGTTCGTGCATCAGAGCCAATCACCTTGGCTTTGAATTCGCGCTTATCCTCGAGCTTGACCGTGATCTCATCCGCATTGGCGATGACGTGGGCGTTGGTCACCACGTACCCCGCCTTATCAATAATGAATCCGGATCCCAGTGATTGGGCACGCTCTTCGCTGGGCCGGCCCGGCATACGCTGGTTGGGTGGCACAGGGAAGCCGAATCGCCGGAAGATATCGAACGGATCCTCGTCCCCATTCATTTGTGCTTGCTGCACACGGCGTACTTGTGACGCACTGATATTGACGACTGCACCACCTTCACGATCAACCAGTGCCGTAAAGTCAGGCAGTCCGGTGACCAATGGCGCACGCTCCTGAACTGTGGCGGGTGCCGCAACCGCTGAGCGTGTCTCGGCAGAAGCATGGTTAGCCGCCCCGGAACAGGCAGCCAGCCCGATCGCAAACAGGCTGGCAGACAGTACTTTCTGCATCATTCGCATTTTCCTTTCAACATACTCACGCTAACACCCCGGTTCAACCGGGTACTGGATTTAGCCACAACATGGCGGCTGAAAAGGGGAATTCAAGAGAGTCGTTACTTCAGCGCAAAGGCTTCAGCAAACAACTGCACGGTTTGCGGTGGCACTTCACCAACTGCCACGACGCGCCAGCCATTTAATTGACGGGTATAAAACGACGTACCCTTTACGGCAGGCTGACTCACGGGGGTGCCGCTATCCCGTTCGACGAACACGGATACCAGCGCCATCCCATCCGAGAAGGTATATTGGCGAGCCTTCCGGACACGGTTTCCCTCTTGAATCATGGTGACGCTTGATTGCATCAGCCTGAATCCTTTTGGCAGCTCACCCATTACCGGTCCCTCACCTGCCGTTTGAGCGGGAGGGGCGGGCACGGCTGCAGCAACCTGCCTTTCCGGTGATTTGGACGCCAGAACGGAGGCGAGCAACCGACGGTCGAAGCCGCCACTCAGGTCAATCTGCAAAAAGGCTTGCTGATCAATGATTTCGCTCCAACCCGGCGCAAAGCGCACAAATTTCAGCACCAGCCCGGAATGTTGGTCGACACACATTCGATGCGGATTACGGAGCTTATCCTTAGGCTCAAGCGAGAAGGACATGCATTCCATCCCTGCCACACGCTCAACCGCGATACGCCTAAGCACATAGTTTTCCAGCACATCGGCGATCTGATCCGGAGCAATAGCGGGAAAGAATCGGCTACTGGTTTGCTTATCGATATGCATAGGCCGGCGACCTTCTGCATATAGCAATACCGTATCGCCTGTACGTACATATTCTACCGGTACACCATCCAGTGCTTCCCGCCGCTCTTGCTCGGCCAGCGCATCGCCCAGGTGATAAAGCCTGAAGGACATGGCTGTTCCCGGGCCGATAAAATTGTAGATGCCTGTGTAAGTTTTGTTACGTGCCGCAGCACTCGCTCGTTTGAGCACATCTGCAGCTTCACTGGCGGTCAGCAAATCAGCGGCCAGAACCGATGCCATCATTGCAAGGGCCAGCGCACCCATCCCTGCCCGCCCCCACCGCGAACCACCGCGACGCGACCCGGACAAGACATGCATTACCCTGCTCAAAAACATCATGCTGTATGCAACCTCGCGAATTGACCTAGGGTGTGAGACTTACTGACTGACAGGTTTTGCAACCGGTACAGGCTTGAGACGTTCGGACTCTTCGGATGACAAAATGACAGCCTGCCCAACCGGCATCGGTAACCCCGCAACAACACGATGCGCAGCCATATAGCCCATCGCAGGATCATCTTGAACAGAAGCCGCACGGGCAACTTCCGCTGCAGGCGGTACCTCGGCGGACATGCGCCCACTCCCCATCGACCACCATGCAACCGCACCCACCAAGACAAAGGACGCTGCCATGGACGCTGCAATCAGCTGTCTTTTGGCGGGTCGCCTCGCCTCACGCAGACGCGCTGGCGCAATCACAACGGGTTCGTCGGCCAGACGCTCCGAAAATCGCGACATAAAATCTGGAGAAAGCAGGGGACGCTGATTCATCGCATCGTGAATCAACTGAAAATCATGCAACTCAGAATTCAGTGTCTCATCACGATCGAGCTCCGCCAGCAATGCATCCAGCTGCGCGTCATCCAGTTCGTCGTCCAGAAAGGCAGATAACTTTTCATGTTTGTTCATCATGCACTCCTACCAGCGACGATCCTTGCCAACCGAGTCAATCAGCGGACGCAAACGGGTGGCAATCGCCTCGCGCGCACGGAAGATTCTTGAACGCACGGTTCCAATAGGGCAGTCCATCACGGCCGAAATTTCTTCATACGACAATCCGTCCATTTCCCGCAAGGTGATAGCCGTGCGCAAATCATCCGGCAGGGCCTCAACAGCCGCATTCACCGCCCCCACAATCTGCTGGTTCATCATTTCGGTTTCGGGCGTATGATAATCAGGAACCTGCTCGGTCATATCTAACGATTCACCGTCTTCATCCTCATACTCGGTTGCCAATGAAGGGCGGCGTCCCAGCGTACTCAGGTAGTTTTTCGCCGTATTGATGGCGATTCTGTATAGCCAGGTATAGAAGGCACTCTCGCCCCGGAATGAAGGCAGGGCACGATAGGCTTTAATGAATGCCTCCTGCGTCACGTCCTCGATTTCATTTTGATCACGAATCATACGGGACAGGAGCCGCGCGATCTTCCTGTGGTATTTACCCACCAGCAGCTCAAATGCACGCTTGTCGCCTGACTGGGCTCGCAGCACCAGTTCGTGATCCATATCGCGCTCGGTCGACATCCTGTTTTCATTCTCCTTGCCGGCACGCTTGCTTGTATCGACCGGACAGTCTGGCGCGGCAACCTGCCGTTCACCCAGCACACGCCCCGAAGCCCGCTGTCCATCCGACAGGCCTTCAATCCTGCTGAGTCTGCCACCGGGCACAAGTACCATCGTATCCATACACAATATCCTTTTACCAGCATCATCTGTGCGAGTGTCTGCTTCTTGACCGACAGATTCCCGGAAAGTTCCCGTACATTCTCCAGCAACCTCATGCAGTCCTTTTTGTTAGAATTCCGGATCGCTAAATCGTTCAATGCATCATATTCACAGGCAAGACATGAAGACTTTCGACACGCTCATCATCGGCAGCGGCCTGGCCGGCATGACCATGGCACTGGAACTCGCCGCATCACGCAAGGTAGCCCTGGTGAGCAAACGAAGTCTGTGCGAGGGTGCCAGCGTATGGGCTCAAGGCGGCATTGCAGCTGTGTTGGATCAGGTGGATTCTGTTGACCAGCATGTGTCGGACACCTTGATTGCGGGCGCCGGGCTGTGTGATGAGTCTGCAACTCGTTTTATTGTCGAGCACTCACGCGACGCCATTCAGTGGCTGATTGATCTGGGCGTACCGTTTACCACCGACCCAGGGCATGAAACAGGATTTCACCTGACCCGCGAAGGCGGACATTCGCAACGCCGCATCATTCACGCTGCCGATGCGACTGGTGCAGCCGTGATTGCCACGCTTGCCGAGCAGGTTCGCCAGCATCCCAATATCACCATTCTGGAAAATCACCTGGCAGTTGATCTGATCACCCACCACCATTTAGGTGAAGATCAGCGCCGTTGCGCTGGTGCCTGGGTGTTAGATCAGGCAAGCGGTGAAACACATACAATACTGGCCGCCGATACCGTTCTGGCGACGGGAGGAGCCGGTAAAGTCTATGTGTTTACCAGTAATCCCGATACATCGACCGGCGACGGCATTGCCATGGGCTGGCGCGCGGGATGCCGTGTATCCAATCTCGAATTTATTCAATTTCATCCCACCTGCCTGTATCACCCCGACGCCAAATCCTTTCTGATTTCCGAGGCTGTACGTGGCGAAGGCGGGCTGCTGAAATTACCGGATGGCACGCGCTTTATGCTTCAGCACGATGAGCGGGCAGAGCTGGCTCCCCGCGATATCGTTGCACGAGCCATCGATTTCGAAATGAAAAGACATGGACTGGATTGTGTCTATCTGGATATCAGCCATCAGCCAGCCGACTTTATCCGCGAACATTTCCCAACGATTTACAGCCGTTGCCTAGAACTGGGCATCGACATCACGCGCGATCCGATTCCCGTGGTGCCGGCCGCACATTACACGTGTGGCGGGATTGTGACCGGACTGGATGGCAGCACGGACTTGCCCGGACTATACGCTGTTGGCGAGTGTGCATGCACAGGTCTGCATGGCGCAAATCGTTTGGCCAGCAACTCCTTGCTTGAATGCGTCGTGATTGGCAAGTCGGCCTCAGCGGCAATTCGTCAGGCCAATCGCCCCCTGCCTACACACGCGCCAGATTGGGATGAGAGTCGCGTCACGGATGCTGACGAAGAAGTGGTGATCTCCCACAACTGGGACGAGTTGCGTCGCTTTATGTGGGATTACGTAGGCATCGTACGTACAGATAAACGCCTCGAACGTGCCGCCAACCGTATCGCCCTGCTCCGCCGAGAAATTGACGAATTCTATTCACAATTCCGGATTAGTCGGGATCTGATTGAATTACGCAATCTGGTCGATACAGCAGATCTGATTGTGAGATCAGCCCAGCTGCGCAAGGAAAGTCGTGGCCTGCATTGCAGTCTGGATTACCCCGAAAAGCAGGAGCAGGCATTGCCTACCCTATTACCTGCTCGAACCAGACACTAACTGCGGCAGCAAGTGACAGTGAGGGGGCAATCATATGCCTCCCCTCTATGAAAGGCGGGCGTTGACTGACTTGGTCAGGATGCGTACCCGCAGGCTATGTAATTCTGCGTCAGACAATTGATCTGGCCAGATAATCATCACGCCGCTCCGACCCTGCGCATTGCTTACATGAAGGCGCAAGAGTAATCCCCAGACGCCACTGCCGGGTAACACACCGAGCCATTCAAGCTTGCCATCCTGAGTTTGCTGCCACAATTCATCATGTTGCCAAACCCATGTGGGTGGCATGCTCATTCGCCGTAAAACCCTTAGACCTAAGGTAATCGAGCCAGTGGATATCAGCAGCGCAACCCACCCCGGCACCTGACTCAACCAAGGTGCAAGGGCGGCAAGGCAAACAAGACAAGCCAGACCGATAAACGCCAGCCTTGAAGATCTCAGCCTGAACACATGATCAGCGGGCATGCCTCGCACCCTTCGGACAAAGATTAATGCAGGCCGTGGTCTGCCGGGGAATTGCGGATATCCTGATCAATGGTATCCATCACCACGGTCAGAATCTCAACGTCAAACCATTCCCAAAACAGTTTCAGATTACGATGTTTGGGCCACAGCTTGTCATCCTGATACCAAGAGGCTAATTCCAGCTCGAAAATTCGGTCAGCTATATCGTCGATATAGGCAATGCCGTCTTCCTGCTCGTTGACCTCTGGAATCATCAACGTGGTGCAATCGCTTCGGATTTCGTCCAGCGTCAGATTGATATCGTTGCCGGGAATTTGATTCAGCCAATCGAGAAACGGTTGTTTGGGGCGAATCACTGCAATGGAACGGTCAACGAAATACATCTGGAATCTCCTGTCTTACAATGACGACAGGATACCACGCGCAGTCGGATCGTACGGTCTACAATGAAGTGTATTCGCCGTAGCGAGGAAGAAGCATGTTCGATCAACGCACATCCGGTAGACGCCTCGTTCGCTGGCGGACGGCAATCATTTCCACTGATGGCGACCCCACCATCATTCCGGGACATGTCACCGAGGTGTCCGCCAAGGGACTGGCGCTATTTTGCGACAAGCAGCTCTATCCGAACAAGGTATACAGGATCGTACTGCAGATTCCCGACCCGCTTCACGTGGGCGTGACCTACGTTGAGGTCTATGGAAAGCCCACCTACTCTTCCCTGGTGGGCCCCATGGGGCAATTCCGCACCGGCATGAAGCTCACCGAAATCAGCAATGATTACAAAACCAGAATCGACCAGATGTTGCGCAACAGTGGCTAAGCCACGCGCATAAACTGTTCCCGCCATTGCGTGGTGACGGTGACGACCGCATCACCAAGCGCAAATAGATGAGTCAGCGCGACCTCATCGCGAATCCCCTCTCGGGCCGGGCGCTCAACATCATAGGCTGCCTGCACGCCCACGGAGATGCCTAGCGCACCAAAACTACCTTTCATCTTGTGAGCCTGCTGCGAGAGTGCTTCACAGTCCACGGCCTGCTCGATGCTTCTGCGTCGCTCGGGCCATTCCTCGCAAAATATTTCGATCAGTGCCGAGACAAGTTCGCGATTATCGCCGCAGCAGCGCATCGCACTCTCCACATCAAAGTGATACAAGCCCTGATTGGCAGACTCCAGATAATGAGAATCTGACTCTCCCCCCGCCTCATCTGCGTTTGATTGCAGGAAGGCATCCGCTTCCGCTTCCGGCCCCGCATTGGCGATATCCGCAATCAGCGCCCGCAATGCATCGATGGACAATGGTTTGGTCAAGAACTCGTCCATGCCTGACTCGATGCATTTCCGCCTATCTTCCGGAGAAGCATTGGCTGTCATGGCAACGATGGGCGTATGCCCCTTACCATCCTCGATTTCACGTATGTTACGAGTAGCCTGCAGACCATCCATTTCCGGCATCTGCATATCCATCAGAACAAGATCAAAGCGCTGAGTCTGGTAATGCTCAACCGCTTCGCGGCCATTTACGGCGATGGTGATGCGGTGACCGCCGCCCTGCAGAAGCGCAAGCGCAAGTTTGCGGTTCATCGCGTTATCCTCTGCCAGCAGGATATGCAGGGATCTTGACGGTATCAGATTACGGCTCGATTCCTGCTCCAACGCACGTGTAATCGGCATCACAATATCGAAACTGAACTCACTTCCCTCGCCACTACGTGATTGCACCGCAAGTGAGCCACCCATCATGGAGACAAGTCGTCTGGAAATCGTCAGTCCCAGTCCCGTTCCACCATACCGGCGGGTAATTGAACCGTCCGCCTGGGAGAACGCCTCAAATATCTGGCTGAGCTTATCGGCAGGAATGCCAATCCCGGTATCCTTCACCGCAAAGCGCAGACGAGTTTCTCCCTCAGCGGTATGCAACACTGCGGCACGCAACACGACCTCCCCCGCTTCGGTGAATTTGACTGCATTCCCCAATAAATTGATCAATACCTGCCGCAGGCGCCCGGCATCACCCATCACCCACGCAGGTACCGTTGGATCGGCCTCCAAGCGCAATTGGATTGCTTTTTCGTTTGCCCGCAAGCGCATCAAATCGACACACTTAGTCAGGGTTTCACTTAGATTGAATGGGTAACGATCCAGTTCGAGCTTATCAGCTTCGATACGCGAGAAATCGAGAATATCGCCAACAAGATCAAGCAAAGCACGAGCGGAAAAGCGGATCGTATCCAGATAGTCACGCTGTTCAGCCTGAAGACGCGTTTCGTTGAGCAGATCCGCCATGCCGACAATGGCATTTAATGGTGTGCGGATTTCATGACTCATATTGGCCAAGAATTCGCTCTTGGCCTGATTTGCCGCCTCTGCCGCATCCTTCGCGGTAATCAACTGGGTTTCAAATGCCTTACGCAATGTGACGTCCAGCGCAGTAAACAGCATGGCCGGGCGCTGCATCACCGGATCAATTGCGCGGTGCAGCACGATATTGTGCCATCCCTGACGAGGCAGGCTCGCCATCATAAACTCGCCAGCGCCCACGCCATCTTCGATCGCATCCCGCCAGACCTGGCGCCCCTCTTCCATGACCGCAAATGCCGCAGCGAATTCCGCCCCTGCCTGCAGTTGCGGAAAGGTTCGCTGTGCGGATGGATTCATCATCAGAATGGTGCCATCCAGATCAAGCATGCACACAGCCATCGCAAAATGAAGCACTGCCTCCACACCACGCAGTGCCATAGGATCAGCATGAGCGGTCATGGTTTCTGCCTGCATGCACAAGGCGATATTGCCCTCGCTGTCCATCATGCCGGCCACGCTCAGATTGACACTCTCGCGCTTACCTTTGGGTGCAAGAATTTGCTGTGAATGATGCGTGCTCCCTTCGGACACTTGCATGACCATGTGTTCAAGCATGCCCGTATTCACTTCACCGAGCGGTAAGCCACCCTGTGAGTGCAATTCCTCTATCCGATTGACGCCGAAAAATGCGAGCGCAGACGCGTTCGCCCATTTCCAGTGAGCAGTGACAGGATCAATCACCCACACAGGCGTCGCCAACCAGTCAAAACGATCAATATCCTGCCAGTTCAACATTGCCATTGTGCCCATCCTCAGAGTGCGTCCGTATGCACATCTACCCATTCGGCGATTTGGCGTCCAATCACTTCATACTCGCCTGGATTTATCCTAGTGGAAATCTTGCAAGTTTTACGCTGAATCGATCTGCGACACATAATGCGGTCGTGTATATATCCAATGAAATCAGCGGGTTGATGTATCACGCAAAAAAATATTGCACCTTAAGTATTGACAGGCGGTAAAAAGTCCTTATAATGCGCATCTCTCGACGCAACGCACAACGCGATGCAGCGAAGCCCAGGTGGCGGAATTGGTAGACGCACTAGGTTCAGGTCCTAGCGGTGGCAACACCGTGGAAGTTCGAGTCTTCTCTTGGGCACCACCACTTGTCGATTGTGGTTAATCATCGACATGAGCACCGAAGCTCAAAAAATAGTCGGAAATGCCCAGGTGGCGGAATTGGTAGACGCACTAGGTTCAGGTCCTAGCGGTGGCAACACCGTGGAAGTTCGAGTCTTCTCTTGGGCACCACCTCTTTTAGAGGTCATATTCCGGAAAAGCCATACATGAAAATGTATGGCTTTTTTCTTTTATTCGATCGACTGGCCGAACCCTTAATTCCGGATCAATATTGTTAGTGAGTTACGCCCACCGGATATTAGCGCCAGTCTTCACAAAGTAGCCCGGAATCAACTTCCGGGGCTCACTCATGCATGCGTCTCGTTACGCAGATACCGACCGAATCACATTCAGATAGTTTTTCACGGTGGTGGCCAACCCATCATAGAGCGCCTCGCCGATCAGCGCATGCCCGATAGATACTTCTTCAACTTCCGGTAACGCCCTCAGAAATGCACCCAGATTTGCCTGACTCAAATCGTGCCCCGCATTCATGCCCAATCCATTCGCGCGCGCCTGATCAATTAACTTCCGGCACTGAGCCAGTTCGCTAGTCGCCCCCCCTGCTGCAAATGCTTTTGCATAGGGCCCGGTATAGATTTCGAGTCGATCTGCGCCAATTTCTTTAGCCAATGCAATATCTTCTGCATCGGCATCAATAAACAGACTCACCCGACTACCAAGCGATTTCAGCTCCGCAATCAGCGGCCGCAAACGATCTGCATCTTTACGCAGATTAAACCCGTGATCAGACGTAATTTGTCCATCGGCATCCGGCACGAGAGTCGCTTGCGCCGGTCGTGTAGCACGCACAAGTTCGATCATGCCCGGATAGCCATCTCGCGGCGGTGCAAACGGATTGCCCTCGATATTGAACTCGATGGAGGTGCCTTTTAGCATGGATGCCAGATCATATACATCCTGCGGCCTGATATGGCGCTGATCCGGACGCGGGTGAACGGTAATGCCGCCACAACCTGCCGCAATACACACGCGCGCAGCCTGCGTGACACTGGGCAAATCATCTCCACGTGAATTACGCAGCACCGCAATTTTATTCACATTGACTGACAACACGGTCATGCCGCTCTCCCCTATTTCATGATTTATCGCAGTAAAAATGCAAAACGGGGGCTAGGCCCCCGTTTCAGATCACGCTCGCTCAGTGAGTGAACGGGTGGCGCATCACGATGGTTTCTTCGCGATCCGGACCGGTCGAAATGATATCGATCGGCGCACCGGTAACTTCTTCAATACGCTTCAGGTAGGCGCGGGCGCTAGCAGGCAGATCTTCGTAGCGTTTCACGCCGAAGGTGCTTTCCTGCCAACCTGGCAGCTCTTCGTAAATCGGTTTGCAACCCGACAGCTCATCTGCGCCAACCGGCAGAATGTCGCGCTTCTCGCCGTTGATTTCGTAGCCCACGCACAACTGGATCACGTCCATGCCATCCATGACGTCGAGCTTGGTAACACACAGACCTGACACGCCATTGATCTGGATGGAACGCTTGAGTGCAGCTGCATCAAACCAGCCAGTACGGCGCGGACGACCGGTTACCGAACCAAATTCGTTGCCGCGCTTGGCCAGGCCAGCACCGACATCATCGAACAGCTCGGTCGGGAACGGACCGGAACCCACGCGGGTCGTGTAAGCCTTGGTAATACCCAGCACGTAATGCAGCATGTGCGGCGCCACACCAGCGCCCGGCGCAGCAGCACCTGCCACGCAGTTGGACGAAGTCACGAACGGATAGGTGCCGTGATCAACATCCAGCAGGGTACCTTGCGCACCTTCAAACAGGAACTGCTTGCCTGCCGCGAATTGGTCATTGATCAGGCGGGACACGTCAGCCACCATCGGCTTGATGCGCTCTGCCAGTGCAAAGGTGTCGTCCAGTGTCTTCTGGAAGTCGACCGTTTCTGCCTTGTAGTAGTGCTTCAGCATGAAGTTGTAGTAGTCGAGGTTTTCACCCAGCTTGGCAGAGAAACGCTCGCGGTGGAACAGATCCTGCACACGAATAGCACGACGCGCCACCTTGTCTTCATATGCCGGGCCGATACCACGACCGGTGGTACCAATCTTGCCTGCGCCCTTGGCGGCTTCACGCGCCTGATCCATGGCGATGTGATACGGCAAAATCAGCGGACAGGCTTCGGAGATCTTCAGGCGGCTGGCCACATCCACGCCAGCAGCTTCCAGCTCGCCGATTTCCTGCAGCAAAGCTTGCGGCGACAGCACCACGCCATTACCGATGTAACAGGCGGTACCGGCGCGCAGAATGCCCGACGGAATCAGGCGCAGAACAGTTTTCTTGCCACCAATGACCAGTGTATGACCAGCGTTGTGACCGCCCTGAAAGCGCACCACACCATCGGTATGATCGGTCAGCCAATCGACGATCTTACCTTTCCCTTCGTCACCCCACTGGGTGCCAATGACGACTACATTTCGGCTCATTGCTGCTAGTCCTTAAAGAAAACCCACAATACAGAATAGGTGATGCTACCCGTTACTTTTACAGAGCAGCATCACACACGATATTCGGTCGAAGTGATCACACCACGAGTGGCTGAACACCCCATTGATCATTCATGCGTACCAGAATCCGGTCGGCATGAAGCTCCTCCACATCCACGATGTCGCCGAGGCGAACAACGACGGTTTCTCCGGACTGGCGCAGCGTACGAATTGCTGCCAGCAATTCCGGATCACTGCCTGACGGCGCCAGAATGGCTGGGCGGGCCAGCGCAGGCGGCAAGCGGTCGGCAATTTCTTTGATATCTATACTAAATCCTGTAGCCGGACGACTGCGTCCAAAGCGGGCGCCTGCGTGATCATAGCGGCCACCACGGGCGATGGCGTTCGGCCAGCCTTCGGCGTATATCGTAAATACGAGACCTGTATGGTAGAAACCGGAGCGCAACTCGGACAGATCAAAGCTGACGGTGATTCCCCTCGCCTGCAATTGCGCAGCCAGTTCACGCAGTTCACACAAGGCGGCGCTGCACACAGTTGTCGCCGGCAGCACTGCAGCGGCCTTATCCAGTATCGAAGCATCCCCATACAGTGCGGGCAGTGCCTGTAATGCAGCGGCTAGCTCTGCTGGTACTGCAGCAGTTAGCGATTTGAGTGTGGCGGTATCTTTTTGCTGGATCGCGTTGAAGACCTCCGCACGCGCTGCAGCACTCAATCCTGCAGACTGTGCCAGCTCGGCAAAAAAGCCAACGTGACCAATATCAATATGCAGCACATTGATCTCGGCAAGCGACAGGCAATCCACCGCCAGCTCCAGCACTTCCGCATCGGCTTCAACGCCTGCATGGCCATATATTTCCGCGCCAAGCTGCAAGGGTTCGCGCGCGGAAAAAATACCATCAGGCAGCGTTTGCACGGTTGGTGCGGCATAACAGAGGCGCGCCACCCCCTGGCGGTTCAGCAGGTGCGCATCAATACGCGCCACCTGGGGGGTAATGTCAGCGCGCAAACCCAGTTGACGACCAGATAACTGATCCATCAGCTTGTAGGTTTTCATATCCAGTGCGCTGTCATCCTCACCCACCAGTGACTCGACGTACTCGAGCAGTGGCGGTAAAACCAGCTCATAACCAAAAGCCGCGCAACGATCCAGCATGCTTCGGCGCAGCAGTTCGACTCGCCGTGCCTGGGGTGGCAGCAAGTCGGCAGTATTTTCAGGCAGAATCCAGTTACGCATACGATTTCAATCGACTTTAATCAGCTCAACCAGAGCAAAAACAGACCCGACAACACGGCAGCGAGACCAATAAAGCGGATTTGTCCGTCTTCAAGCGTCATCATCTGCAGCACAACCTTACGCCAGGTCGCCGGGGATATAAACGGCAAGAGGCCCTCGACAATCAGGACGAGGGCCAGTACCGTTACCACAAGGTCGGTATTCATTGCGTCAAAGTGGTCCTCACTTGCCGCCTGCCTTGGGATCCCGCATATATTTCAGGAAGGCTGAAGACGGGTCGAGCACAATCACATCGCTCTTTGACTTGAACGTCTTCTGGTAAGCATCCATGCTACGGTAGAACGCATAAAACTCTGGATTTTTACCAAACGCATCCGCATAAATTGCCGACGCACGCGCATCACCTTCACCGATAATTTCCTGTGCTTTCTGATACGCATCCGCAATAATCACTTCGCGTTTACGATCAGCTTCGGCGCGAATCTGCGTCTGTTCAGCCATCCCTTCAGCACGCAGCTGCGCAGCCACGGTCTTCCGCTCGGACACCATGCGATCAAACACCGCTGCACTGATTTCTTCGGGGAAATCAACGCGTTTCAGGCGAACATCGACAATTTTCACGCCGATTTTGCCTGCGTCGGCATTCGCCACGGCACGTACCATAGCCATCACATCGTCGCGCTTGCCAGAAATGACATCCTGAACAGTCTGCTTACCAAACTCCGCACGCAAGGCATCGTTGAGCGTACGCATCAAGCGATCATTGGCCTGCTTTACACTGGTACCCACACTGCGGTAGAACTGTTCGACATCTACGATCTGCCATTTGACATAGCTATCCACCAGCACGCTCTTCTTTTCAGCGGTGATGAAACGCTGCGCCATGCCGCCATCCAGGGTCATGATGCGTTTGTCGAAGTAGCGCACGTTCTGAACAAAGGGTAACTGGAACTGCAGCCCGGGCTCTTTCACCACGCGCACCATCTCGCCCATCTGGAATACGACGGCATATTGGCGCTGATCAACGGTAAATACGCATGCCGATAACAACAGTCCGGCAAACAGTATCCCGATCAAACTAGACATGAGCTTCTGCATATCAGCGGCCCTCCCGTACTTCTGAGCGGACACTTGAATCGTGCGGCTTAGCGGTCAGGGACTCCGGCATCACGACACTAGCCTGCTCCTTGGGTTTTGAATCTGTCGCACCGCTACCTGCGCTCGCTCCACCCATCTGCATGATCTTGTCGAGCGGCAGATAGATCAGATTGCCGCCCCCACCGGATTTCTGGTCTGACACAACCTTGGTGGCGCTACTTAACACTTGCTGCATGGTGTCGTAGTACATGCGGTCACGCGTCACCTGTGGTGCCTTGGCATATTCCATGGCCACCTTGCGGAAACGTGCAGCATCACCTTCGGCCCGTGCTACCACGGTCTGGCGATGTCCCTCGGCTTCCTGCAGCAGGCGCGAAGCAACACCTTCAGCCTCAGGCAGGCGGCTGTTTGCGTAAGCCTGACCTTCGTTCTTGTACTTCACTTTATCCTGACCGGCTTTAACCGTATCGGCAAAAGCAGCCTGTACTTCCTCTGGCGGTTGCACATCGTTGATATTCACTTTGACGACATGAATTCCGGATGCATAGTTATCCAGCAAACTCTGCGCCAATCGTGTCGTATCTGCCGCGATCTGTGTACGACCCTCGCGCAACACAAAATCGACCTTATTGCTCCCGACGACTTCACGGATCGAGGTTTCGGCGACCTTACGAACGAGATCCCGCGCATCCTGATCGCCTGCGGCACGATCATTATTGAACATGAACGCCTTTGCATCCTTGATGTCGTATTGCACTTCTAGCTGTACATCAACAATGTTCTGATCCTGAGTCAGCATTTGCGACTCATTGCGACCGCTGCCACCTACTTCAACGGAGCGGACATCCGACAAACGCACAATTTCGTGACGTTCGATCGGCCAGGGCAGACGCCAATGCGGGCCAGCCTCATTCAGCGCAACAAACTTGCCAAAGCGGAGCACAATCGCCTCTTCTCGAGCATCGACCATATAAAATCCGCTCGACAGATAGATCGCGCCGAGTACAAATCCAGCAACGGTCAAGCCGCCAGCAATGCCGGCATGATTTCCTTGCGGTTGCTGTGAACCGGGTTTGCCGCCAAAAAATTGGCTCATTCGTTTGAACATCCGGCCGAACACTTCGTCCAGATCGGGCGGGCCGCCCTCGGGCTTTTTGCCCCACTGCGGATCAGGTTGGGTCATGCGTATCTTCCGTCGAAGATGATGTGTTATCCATGGATTCGATCAACGCCTGGCGGAGTAAATCCAGCCCAACGCCAGTACGGGCGCTTAAACGGACGGCCGAGATTCTACCATATTCATCGTGCTCCACCGCGGGCTCGCCATCACGCAGGTCAATCTTATTCAGAATGACCAGCTGGCGAATCGAATCCGCACCAATTTCCTGCAATACCTTGTTCACTTCAATCATTTGCATTTCACGGGTATCGCTTGCGCTATCCACCACGTGAAGCAGTAGATCTGCCCGAACAGTTTCTTCCAGTGTCGCCTTGAATGCCTCGACAAGGCTATGCGGTAGATCCCGGATAAATCCCACTGTATCGGACAGCACCAGACTGTGCTGCAAATCAAGAAACAGCTTTCTACTCTGCGTATCCAATGTCGCAAACAATTGATCGGCAGCATAAGCTCGCGCATGCGTCAACGCATTAAACAGCGTCGATTTTCCCGCATTGGTATAACCGACCAGGGACACTGAAAACGTATTTGACCGCTCCCGTGCACGACGCTGGGTATCACGCTGCTTTTCCAGCTTCTTCAGGCGATCCTTCACCTGTTTGATGCGCTCAGTCAGCATACGGCGGTCCATTTCGAGCTGGGTTTCACCCGGCCCACCGCGCATACCAATCCCACCAGCCTGCCGCTCAAGGTGCGTCCAACCGCGCACAAGGCGAGTGGACATATACTGCAACTGAGCCAGCTCAACTTGCAGCTTACCTTCGTTGCTTCGGGCGCGTTGCGCAAAAATAGCCAGGATCAGACGTACACGATCACAAACCCGACATTCAAGCGCGCGTTCAAGATTGCGTTCCTGTGCGCCACTGAGCGAATGATTGAAGATGACAATGCTAGCATCGTGCGCTCGCACTAATGCCGCCACCTCTTCAACTTTGCCGCTTCCGGCAAATAGCTTTGGATCGGGCTTCTGGCGCTTACCCTCAATCACACCAAGTACGGCGTAACCATTGCCCTCAACGAGCAATTTTAATTCTTCAATACTTTCGCGATGCTCGGGCTCACCGAAATCGAGACAAACCAGAACGGCACGATTGCCGCCCTCATGGCGCTCAAACACGTTGATGACTCTTTAGGATGGGACAAAAAATGGACGCGGCGCGGGCATGGCCTCGCGCCGCAGAGAACAACTGCATCAGGCGTCAGCAGGCGCAGCTTGATCCTTTTCGTAAGGAATGCTGACCGGACGCGCAGGCACGACGGTCGAAATGGCATGCTTGTACACCATTTGCGTCACGGTGTTACGCAGCAGAACCACGTATTGATCAAAAGACTCGATCTGCCCTTGCAGCTTGATGCCATTGACCAGATAGATCGACACCGGCACATGTTCCTTGCGCAAGATATTCAGAAACGGGTCTTGTAGCATTTGCCCCTTCGCGCTCATGTTGTAGTTCTCCGACATTCAGAAAGTGAAAAAACAGCGAAAATTTCGCCCAAGCAGGTCCGACACCATTCCTCCCCTTTATTAATTAGCATTTTTATGGGGATACTCAAGCCTCAGGAGGCGGCCTTTTTGGCACGCCGGTGTTCCAAGAAACTCATCTTGCGGACTTCACTCTTTTTATCATCGTAAGGATTGACGCTCTTTTTATATTGAACCCTGAGCGGCGTTCCCTGCAATTTGAACATTTTGAGGAAAGAATGCTCAAGATAGCGCCAGTAGCTGGCAGGAATGGCTTCAAGCGCAGTACCATGCACGACGACCACAGGCGGGTTCACGCCACCCTGGTGAGCATACTTGAGTTTTGGCCTGACGAGACCTGCACGTGGCGGTTGTTGTTTTTCCACCGCGAGTTGCAACGCACGCGTTAATTTCGGAGTGGGCAAATTCACCATTGCTGCCGCATAGGCTTGATCGATGCTTGCGAACAAATCGCCCACACCCTGGCCTTGCAAAGCTGAAATAAAGTGAAATTTTGCAAAATCGAGGAAAGACAGTTTACGGGCAATATCGCGACGCACCTGATCGCGACGATATTGATCGAGGCCCTCCCACTTATTCACCGCGACCACCAATGCACGTCCTGCTTCCAGCGCGAAGCCGGCAATATGGGCGTCCTGATCGGACACATCCAGGCGCGCATCCAGCACCAAGACTGCCACGTTGGCATCTTCGATCGCCTGCATCGTTTTCACGACTGAGAATTTCTCGATTGCATCGTATACCTTGGCACGGCGACGTACACCAGCCGTATCGATAATGGTGTATTTGCGATCGTTACGCTCGAATTCGATCTCGATCGAGTCACGCGTGGTGCCGGGCTGATCAAATGCAATCACGCGCTCTTCGCCCAGAATAGCGTTCACCAGAGTGGATTTACCGACATTGGGACGGCCAATAATGGCGAAACGCGGATGATCTGGCTCAGCTTCATCAGGATCGACTTCAAAGGTCGACAACACTGACTCCATCAGATTGCGCACGCCTTCGCCATGACTAGCCGAAATTGGCCAAGGCTCGCCCAGGCCAAGCTCAAAGAACTCTGCAGAAACAACAGCTGAATTCATCCCTTCAGCCTTGTTCACAACCAGCTGCACCGGCTGGGACAACTGGCGCAAGCGATTGGCAATCAGCTTATCTTGCGGGGTCAGCCCAACGCGCGCATCCACGATGAACACTACAGCGTCGGCTTCATCAATCGCTTGCAGCGTTTGACGCGCCATTTCATGGAGGATACCGTCATCGGCCACGGGCTCGAAGCCCCCGGTATCCACGACGAGATACGGCTTGCTACCGACCTTGCCGTGACCATAGTGACGGTCACGGGTCAGGCCCGGCATGTCGGCAACCAACGCATCACGCGTTTTGGTCAGACGATTGAACAGTGTCGATTTGCCGACATTGGGACGCCCTACAAGGGCGACGGTTGGTTTCATCTCGCTACTACTTTCTAATCACTTGCTCGCGAAGGCGTAAACACCGCCATCCGAGGTCTGCACAACCAGCTTGCCGCCAATCACTCGCGGGGCAACCTTGATCGGAGACTTATCCGTGGTCTGACGGGTCAGGAAAGAGCCATCTTCTGCAGACAGCACATGTACCACACCTTCCAGATCGCCAACCACCACATTGCCGTTATACACGGTTGGACCGGTAACATGCCGGCCATACAACTTTTCCTGCTTCCAGAGCGAACGGCCACTATTACGATCATAGGCCACTACGTTACCGGTTTCATCGGTGACGTACACTCGCTCGCGATCCATCGCCACCCCGGCAAAGGATGACAATTCACGCGACCATATCTGGTTGCCATTTGCAGCCGCAAAACAGGCTACTTTGCCCTGAAAGGCTGCAGCACACACCTGACCATTGTTAATCACGGGAGAGGATGCTACATCTGCAACGCGATCCAGTTCTGTCGCCCCCTTGGGTTGCGCCACTGCCGCCTCCCAGATCAGGCGCCCGTCTGCCAGCGACAACGCAATCACTTTGCCACCAGGCACACCGATGAAGGCAGCGCCATCAGCAAGCGTAGCAGGTGCATAGGTACGCAATACCAATGCCGGCATACGTACTTCATACCGCCAGCGCTGCTGACCATCTGCAATATTCAGGGCGGTAATCTTGCCATCGCCCGTGCGCACAATCACGGCGCCTTCGGCACTCACCGGCGGAGATACGATCTCGCTCGACAGTTGTGCTTTCCACTTCAACGCGCCACTTACCTGATCAAATGCAAACAGGCGGCCCTTGATCGAGCCAACCATGACCAAGCCCTTGTCCGCCAGTACGCCCCCCGCAATACCTTCTTCAGGCCGGAAACGGTTCTCTTCGCGGCCATCATCCATTCCATATGCAATCACGCCCTTTTCGGCACTTGCTACGAACAGACGGTTGTTTTCTTGATCAGGTACGAATCGGTACAGGCCAGCAGACGCGTGACTGTTCCGCCAGACCGGAGTCAACGAAGCACGCGATTCGATTTTTTCCAGCGGAGTAGGTTGCGGCGCGTTATCGGTACCTGCACACGCAGCCAAACCCAGTACTGCCAGTAATGAGAAGTGACGCAGATTCACGCTCAACCTCCCAGACCAGATAACTTGATTTCGATCAGCTTGCGTGCGGGCGCATCTTTTTCCATTGTTTTGATCGCGTCATTGTACGCTGTACGCGCACCCGCCACATCGCCCTTGATAGACAGAATATCACCACGGGTTTCGGCAAACAGACGATCAAAAGTCAGGTTCTTCGGTGCTTTGACTGCCGCCAGTGCCGCATCATATTGCTTTTGATCGAGCAAAACATTGGCCAAACGAATGGAAGCAGTGTCAACAAGGGCGGACTCTTTGGAATTGGCGATTACCCAATCCAGCGCCTTGCGCGCATCGTCAAGCTTACCCGATTCAAATGCCATCTTGGCGAGTTCCAGCTGGCCTCGCGCCGCAAGCGGACTACCCGACTGATCGAGAATGAACGCCTTCAACGCGCTATCTGTTTTGGCAAAGTCGTGCGACTTAATGGCTTCGGCTACTGGCGCGAATGCATCTGCTGCCTTTGCACCACGATCGGACTGTATGCCTTGCCAACCTTTGCTACCCACATAGGCAACAGACAGTGCGAAAACACCAATCGCCAAGTACTGCCCCCAGCTGTGCCACCATGCCTTGAAAGACGCGAGTTGTTCCTGTTCCTGCAAATCAAAAGCTGCCATTGCGTTCAATGCTTCCCTGAATTGTTTTGTTCGAAGGCCTGACGCATCAAAGCGTGCTGTCTGGCCTGTATCCGTTTCAGCAAATCCACTGTGAACCAGCCGGTTAACCCTGTACCGACCAGACATAGCATGCCGCCCACCGTGCGACTGGCCAGCAAAGGATGCAATGCGCCCCCTTCACCCAGTACACTGGTCAAACCCAAACCGAGACATACCGCACCGATCGCGTTGATAAGCGTCATTTTACGGGATATTTTCAGTTTTCCTGCTGCGGTTGCGACTTGAGTCATGATGTTCCGGACGCTATCTGTATCAGGCAGTCATTGCTGCCGCAAGTTCCATGACAGCCAGCGTCTGTTGTGCGCGGTCAGCATCGCGTAAATGCTTGAGTGCCGCCACACCCTGCTCAGCCTCATCATCACCAATGATGATTGCCCAAGGCGCACCTGATGCATCTGCCTTTTTCATTTGCGACTTGAAGCTTCCGCCTCCGACATGCATCGCAATGCGAAGCCCTGCGTCACGCAATTGCTCTGCGACTTGCGGTGCCACAGCTGCTGCCTTGTCACCCGCCACCACCATATAGGCATCCAGCTCAGCCGCAGCCTGCACACCGTACTCCTGCATCAGCAGAAAGACGCGCTCCAGACCAAGTCCGAAGCCACATGCCGGGGTGGGCTTACCACCAAGTTGCTCGACCAGACCATCGTACCGGCCGCCACCTGCAATCGTACCCTGAGAGCCAAGGCGGGTCGTCACCCACTCGAACACGGTGCGGTTGTAATAATCCAGCCCGCGCACAAGACGATGATTGAACACGTACTTCACGCCGGCCGCATCCAGACGCCTGCATACGCGTTCAAAATGACTGCGAGTATCCTCGCCGAGCGTATCAAATAGGCGCGGCGCAGCTTCGATCACTGCCTGCATCGCCGGATTCTTGCTGTCGAGAATACGCAGCGGATTCGCATGCAAACGACGGCGTGCATCCTCATCGAGCACGTCCATATGCTGCTCGAAATAGGCGATCAGGGTCTGGCGATATGCCGCTCGTTCCGGCGCATCGCCAATGGTATTCAGGTGCAGCTCGACATCGGCAATGCCCAATTCGCGCCACAGGCGCGCCAGCATGATGATCTGTTCGGCATCAACTTCAGCGTCGGCGAACCCGAATGCTTCGGCGCCGAGCTGATGAAACTGCCGCTGACGACCCTTTTGCGGTTTTTCATGACGGAACATGGGTCCGATATACCACAGGCGCTGCGGACCGTTATAGGTGAGATTGGACTCAACCACGGCACGCACACACCCTGCAGTTCCTTCGGGACGCAGTGTCAAACGATCACTATTGAGCGCGTCAGTCCAGGAGTACATTTCCTTTTCGACGATATCAGTGTGCTCGCCTACACCACGCACAAACAGTGCAGTGTCCTCTACTACCGGCATGCGGATATTACGATAGCCGTACTGAGCGAGCACCTTGCGACCCGCCTCTTCCAGCTTCAGCCAGAGCGCCGCGTCATCGGGCAGAATGTCGTAAAAGCCCTTGATGCGTTCAATCTTGTCAGCCATGAATCTGATTATCCTTATACTTTTCTTCTGCTCGCTGCCATCAGGCCAGCGGCTTGAGGGGGATCACGGTGTGCTGTCTGCGCAAACGGCCACCCTCTGCGTAATGTTCCTGCACATAGCGAGCAACCAATGCCTGAAACTCTTCAGCAATGTGATCACCCTTCAATGTGACATTTTTTTCGCCATCTACATAGACGGGCGCCACCGGCACCTCACCCGTTCCCGGTAAGGAAATACCGATATTGGCCAGCTTTGACTCACCCGGGCCGTTGACCACACACCCCATCACAGCCACATTCAGCGTTTCGACACCCGGATACTGACTGCGCCAGGCCGGCATTTGCTCGCGCAGCCATGTCTGGATTTTCTGCGCCAACTCCTGAAAATAGGTCGATGTCGTGCGACCACACCCGGGACATGCCGTCACCAGCGGGGTAAACGAACGAATCCCCATGGTCTGCAGAATTTCCTGCGCAACCACAACTTCCTTGGTGCGAGCCTCTCCGGGCTCAGGTGTCAGCGAGACACGAATCGTGTCACCAATCCCCTCCTGCAACAGAATTGACAGGGCAGCGGTTGATGCGACAATTCCCTTCGAACCCATGCCCGCTTCAGTCAGACCAAGATGTAGCGGATAGCTGCATCGCTGCCCCAGCGAGCGGTATACGAGAATCAAATCCTGAACATTGGAGACTTTGCAGGAGATACAGATGCGATCACCGGGCAAGCCCAGTTCTTCGGCCTTGGCGGCGCTCTCTAGCGCCGAACGAATGAGCGCTTCACGCATCAGCGCATCAGGGCCCAGCGGTACCGCCGCATGTGCATTCTCGTCCATCATCCGCGCCAGCATCTGCTGATCCAGACTTCCCCAGTTCACACCAATGCGAACCGGCTTGTCGAAACGGATGGCCGTTTCAATCATGGCGGCAAATTGCTCGTCTCGCTTGCTGCCTTTGCCTACATTGCCAGGATTGATGCGATATTTAGCCAGTGCGGCAGCACAATCGGGATACTGCGCAAGTAATTTGTGGCCATTGAAATGAAAGTCGCCAATCAGCGGTACAGGACATCCCATCTCATCCAGACGGGCGCGAATTGCGGATACCTGTGCCGCCGCCTCTGGTGAGTTGACTGTAATGCGGACGAGCTCGGAGCCAGCTTGCCATAACTGAAAAGCCTGGACTGCCGTGGCTTCGGCATCTGCGGTATCCGTATTGGTCATGGACTGAACCACAACCGGGGCACCTCCACCGACAACCACACCACCCACCAGCATACGTCGGGATTCGCGACGAGTTAAAGCCATGTTCTTTCAGATCATTTCAAAATGCGTCGACCGGACAAGCCGGTCGACAGGTTGAATCGTTAGTTTGCGATTGTACAGGATATTGCCAAAAAATTACGGCAAATCCAGATTGGCCACATTGACCTTGGTGCGCGAAGTCAGGTCGGTCGGCTTGCCCTTGTAATAGAGCTCGGTTTGCCCCGCATTTCCGATCCGGGCCTTGTAGGGCGCAACACCACCAACAATGCGCGTTGTGCCGGCGGGCACCAGCTCATTCAACAATCGTTTACCCGTCGCATCGGTAATCTGCACCCATGCCTCTTCGTGCGCAACCAGACGAATGTCACCCTTTGCGTCCGCGGGAGACTGATCGGACACCTTTTTGGCATCTGCGGTCGCTACCTTTATTTCAGCTGGTTTATTTTCAACAACAGGCTTGGTATCAGGCTTTGGTTCCGATTTGGGCAACGCTCCAGCTACCGGGCGCCCTGCTTCTTGCCGAGTGGAATCGGCGACCACCGGGGCGGAATTTGCGCCTGCCTTGGGTGCGTCTTTTACATCGACAGGTGTCGTCCCAGTAACAGCGGGTGCTGTGGACTGTGCTGCATCTGCGGCCAAGGGTGCAGCGCCATCTGTCGTACCACCTGCCTGCTGTGCGGTAGCGGCTGCATCCATCTGCGGGACATCACTCTTGACGAGATCAGCCTGCTGCACCGGCTGCACCAAGGCAGGGGGCGCTGGCGTTTCGGTCTCTGCCATAATCAGCTTAGGTTCCAGACCTCGCTGGTAAACGTAGAATCCACCTGCTGCAAGCGCGCCAAGCATAACGCCAGCCGCGATAAATCGTCCGCCGACACCGCCTTTGCCACCATCAGGACGCAACACCGGAAGATGCTGATCTGCCAGGCGAGGCAGCGCCGACTGCGGAACTTCCTTAGGAAGATGACTATCCAGGTATTCGAGTAATGGCATCGCATCCACTTCCAGAATGCGTGCATAGTTCCGTACAAATCCGCGAACAAACGTATTACCCGGAAGCTGATCGTAGCGATTTGCTTCGAGGGCCTCGATCTGTCGAGCTGATAGCTTTAGCTTTGACGCTACATCAGCAACCGATAACCCTGCAATTTTGCGCTGCTCTGAAAGCACTGCGCCTGCGGAAGAGGTCTCCACTGCAGATGCAAGCACGCCCTCATTCAATTCTTGTTCGCTTTGATTCATGACTGTCATGACTCTCCAGATCACCCTGCCTGAATATTATTCGAATTTGCCTGCAGCCAGGAGGCTTGCCTCAAAGCTGTCAGTGAATGCATTTTTCAGCTCGCGCGCCAGCTTATCGCGCGCAGGCATATCCCCGGCCTTATGTTCAAGACGCACCCCGAGCCACAGTGAGGTAGATGTCTGGGGAGATGCCTGATTAAACCGGTTCAGATACCGCCGCGCCGAGATCAGGTCGCCACCTGCAAGTGCATATTCGGCCTGACTCAGCATTAAATCAGTGTTATTCGGATTAAATCGTGAAGCGCGTGAAATCCAATCCTGCGCGAGTTCCAGCTTCCCCGCTGAAACCGCACAATGCGCGCCGACCGCCTGCGTACGTGCGGGAGAAGCGTACAGGGGATTTTGAAGTGCCGCTGTGAAATATTTGATAGATTCTGCCGGTTTATTCATGCGCATGCACAAAAACCAGCCGTAATTGTGATTAATGTCTGAATCGTTGCCCGCATAATGCAGGGCGCGCAGAAATGCCTCGTTGGCAGTCGCATAATCGCGCAATTCGGTATAAATCAGCGCACGCAAACCATATGCAGGCGCAAATGAGCCTGCTGCACCCAGCGCATGATTCAGCTCTTCCAGCGCAACCTCAAACTGTCCGCGCTGGAAATAGTTGGCAGCAAGCTCTGTCCGAATCTTGGCGACTTCAATATGGTCTACCTCTGCCCAAGCAGGTAAACAGGCGACTAACCAAACTCCAGCCAATAGTTTCCGGATGCATTTCATCGCCTTACTCACCTCCAACCGCTTCAGTGTTAATCAGTTTGTCAGGCTATCGCCCTGATCATCGAGCTGCTTTAAACGCAAAGTACGTTTTGTTTTATCCAGTACCTGGCCAGCCAGTTGACCACATGCAGCATCAATATCGTCACCACGCGTCTTGCGCACGGTCACAATGTACCCTGCTTCGATCAATCGGTCACGGAAACGTCTGATTGAATCAGGACGGGACCGATCGTACCCTGAATTCGGGAACGGGTTGAACGGTATCAGATTGAACTTGCATGGCACATGCTTGACAAGCGCCAGCAGCTGCTTTGCATGCTCGAGCGTGTCATTCACGCCATCAAGCATCACATATTCGAAGGTAATGAAGTCGCGCGGCGCCTTTTCGAGGTAGCGTTCACACGCAGCCATCAGCTCACGCAGTGGATATTTCTTGTTGATCGGGACGATTTCGTCGCGCAAGGGATCGTTGGGCGCATGCAAGCTGACAGCCAATGCCACAGGACACGCTTCACGCAGACGATCCATGGCAGGAACAATACCAGACGTAGATAGCGTGACGCGACGACGTGACAATCCGTAAGCATTGTCGTCCAGCATGATATTCATGGCCGCAACGACATTGTCGAAATTGGCCAGCGGCTCACCCATCCCCATCATTACCACATTGGAGATGATGCGATCACCTTTAGGATCACGACCTAGCGCACGATTTGCCCACCACAATTGGCCGATGATTTCGGCGGTGGTGAGATTACGATTGAAGCCCTGACGACCCGTCGAGCAGAAAGTGCACTCCAGCGCACACCCCACCTGACTCGACACGCACAGCGTACCGCGATCATCTTCAGGGATAAAAACAGTTTCGACACCGTTACCGGTACCCACATCCAGCAACCACTTACGGGTGCCATCGGATGAAGCTTGCTCGGTCATCAACCGGGGCGGCGCAATGACCGCCTCGGCTGCAAGCTTTTCGCGTGTTACCTTGGCGATGTCGGTCATATTGCCGAAGTCTGACTCACCAAAATGATGAATCCAGCGCATCAGCTGTTTGGCACGAAATGGCTTCTCGCCACGCTCAGCCAGAAATTCGGCAAAACGGGCAGCATCAAAATCCAGCAAATTGACAGACATCTTTTACAACCAGTCCTTACACGCGATTACTTTGGTACTAGACCAGATTTCGACTTAGCGTGCGAACACGTGCGAAGCCGGGAAGAAATAAGCGATTTCGTTCGCTGCATTTTCCAGGCTGTCGGAACCGTGCACGGCGTTTGCGTCGATGGATTCAGCGAAGTCAGCACGGATGGTGCCCTTCTCTGCCTTCTTCGGGTCGGTGGCACCCATCAGATCGCGGTGCTTCAGAACTGCGTTCTCGCCTTCCAGCACTTGGATTACGACCGGACCGGACACCATGAAATCAACCAGATCCTTGAAGAAAGGACGCTCTTTGTGCACTGCGTAGAAGCCTTCAGCTTCAGCGCGGGACAGATGAGCCATGCGCGAAGCAACGATCTTCAGGCCAGCATTTTCGAAGCGAGCGTAGATCTGACCGATCACGTTCTTTGCAACTGCATCGGGCTTGATGATCGACAGGGTGCGTTCGATAGCCATTGACTACTCTCCAAACAAAAAGATAAAAGGAAACCTGTTTACAACGAACTGCGCCGACTGCAACATAAGTACTGCAAAGCAGGCCACATCAGGGGCCAGTGCTTGTCGGCATTTGAATGACCCAGTATTTTAGCAGCTTTTGGCTCAGTGAAAGCGCAATTGCGCGTAATGGGCCAGACAAACCGACAAACCAGCAGGCAAATACAGACGCCCATATGCAAAATTACGCGCCAGATCGTGACGACGCCGACGCTCAACGGGAAATCCGGCAGCGACTTTTCCAGCGACTGGCCATTGCCGTCGTGCTGGTCGTCATTGTTGCCATCATCATTGGCGCTCTGAACAGACTCGATGAACCGGACAAATCTGTCGCACGCGAGTCCTCCAACATCAGCCCGGTTCAAGCCCTTAAACCCCAATCCAAACCCATTACGCCGTCCCCTGCCGCCAAGTCAGATGAAACACCAGCCTCCACAGCCCAGCCTGAAGTGGTCGGCGATCATCCAGCACCCACCACGACAACCGGTGCGGCGATTCCCGCAACTGCCGCTACCGACAGCAAGGCAAGCGATACAGCAGCGCCAACAGGCGCTCATGCACCATCCGGTTCCCAGACACCTGCGACACATGCCGCACAGGGCAAACCGAACGCACCCAATGAAAAGCATGATGCAGACACCATCAATCAGCCAGCGCCTGCGGTGAATGCTCAGCACCCTGCGCCACATACGGCATCGAACCAAGCAGCCGCGGTGAACAAGCCGGCACAGCAGGTGGCACCCGCAAAGGGCGCGTCAGCCACTCAATCGACGGCGCAGCAAGCCACCTCCACCCCAAGCACACCCGCTGCAGTACCAGCGCCAGCCATGCCCACCAGCAAGCCTGTGAAACAACTTCCACAGACGGCAGAGCAAATGATTACCGGCATCGCCAGTGGCATCCTGCCCCTAGGCGCCAAAGGTTACAATTTACAGGCAGGTGTCTTTCAAAGTAGTGACAATGCAGAAAAATTATTGAGCAGACTGCGCGCAGCAGGGATTCCCGCCCGTGTTGAAACCCGTATTCAGATCGGACCATTCCGTTCCAGGGAAGATGCAGTGCGCATGGAAAACCGACTGCGGGAAATGGGAATCCAGCCGATCTTGCAGGCGCCGGGGCAATAGTCACACCCCCACTTAGACCAACATCCGGTCAGTCTGTCGACTGACCGAAAACCGCAGCCATACCATCCGGCGTCCATATCGGCAGCCAGCCAACCTGCCCGGACGCAGACTGGAATTGGGAGGCGACGCCAATCCCCGGAATGGCAACCAGTTCATCACCCCGAAAAATCATGGGCCATTGCTCGCGCAACCAGGGCGGAATGCCGGCCTCCTGAAACAGTTGTTTCATTTGCTTGGTTGGCCCGCCTGCCCACAGACGCATAGACAATCCCTGGCGCCGCGAATATACGCGTAATCCGCTATGCGCAGGATCAATTCCACCCGTCGGCACAGGCTGCCAGCGCAGCATGCCGAACCAGCCCACCGGCCGCCGTGCCTCACCGATGGCGGGCGATACATCCTGCCCCTGCGGTACCGACTGCACCCATGGGACGATATACAGCCGATCCCTGTAACGATGAACCGCATGCTCCCCCAAGCGAAGCATCGGGATACGATCTTCACCGGCTCCCAAGAATTGCTGCAGCACCAGATCGATGTGTTTTTCAGCTGCCTGGACGCCACACTCACCCAGCACGTAGCGCAGTACATTCCGCTGCCGCGCTGCACTCAGCTGGCGAAGCGCGGACAAATTCAGGCCAGTCTGCCACGGACCTGCATCTGCGCCCGCAAGTTCATCAAGCAACGCTGCAGCCTCGGAAAACTGCTTCGCAGCGCGCACCAAGTTACGCTTACCAGACGGGAAACGTCGATCAATGGCCGGCAGAACATGCTGGCGCAGATAATTGCGATCAAAATCATCGCACTGATTGCTTTCATCCTCGATCCAGCTCAGTCCTAATGCACGCGCGTATCCCTCAAGCGCAGAACGCGGGATCTCGAGCAGAGGACGCCAGATGACTTGCGTATGCGTCCTATGCCATTCGGCAATTGCACCTGCACCACGCACCCCCGTGCCGCGTACCAGCCGGTACAGCAATGTCTCAGCCTGATCATCCGAATGATGTGCCAGTACGATCGTAGCTGGCGCGCAGGACTGGAAGGCAGACTGTCGCAACTGCCTTGCCGCAGCCTCAATGCCCTCACCACGTGTGCGAACTTCACCCTTCTCAATGCGGATAGATAGCCCATAGCGGCTGGCTTGCGCTTCGCAATGAGCGACCCAGGCATCTGCATGAGGACTGAGCCCATGATGCACATGAATCGCTGACAGATGAATTGAACGCTGATTTGCCACCCACGCCATGACATCCAACAACACGGATGAGTCGAGCCCCCCGGAATACCCAATCACGAGAGAGCGGCAATCTTCTGGTAGCGCCCGTGCTCGATCTAGCACGTAATGGCGCAGTACGTCGGGTGATGCATATTTTGAGGGTTGGGCGGACATTCGGATTCCAAAAGGAAATGGCGCGAACCAGTCGCGCCATCAGTAGTCATTCGCAGTGAGTCATCCGCAAATGCGAGATGCCTAGTACACGGTTCCCCTGTATACGGTTCAGTCCGCTGCGACTTCCTTGAATTTGCCGAAGGACAGGAGACGCTCATAACGAGAATCGAGCAGATCATCAATCGACTTGCCTTCCAGCGAGCGCAAAGCATCGTTGATGGCTCGCTTCACGGAAATCATCATGGCTTGATGATCACGATGCGCGCCACCCACTGGTTCATTCACCACCTTGTCGATCAGCCCCAGTGTCTTGAGACGGCTGGATGTGATGCCCAGCGCTTCGGCAGCTTCGGCAGCCTTGCCGGTGTTACGCCACAGAATCGACGAACAGCTTTCCGGAGAAATCACGGAATAGGTTGCGTACTGCAGCATCTGCACATGGTCACCCACAGCAATTGCCAGTGCACCACCGGAGCCGCCCTCGCCAATCACTGTCACAATCACCGGCACGCGGAGCTTGGCCATTTCAAACAGATTGCGGCCGATTGCCTCTGACTGGCCGCGCTCTTCCGCGCCAATGCCTGGATAAGCACCCGGCGTATCCACAAAGGTGATCACCGGCATATTGAATTTTTCG